>LBRX01000009.1 GCA_000991645.1 Candidatus Moranbacteria bacterium GW2011_GWE2_36_40 | reverse complement strand
ATGGTTAACTAAAAATCCTAAAATTCTAAAAGGGAAGGTTGGGTTTAGCTGGATACAAAAGATTGAATGTAGAAGTAATTAATTTGATTTGGTATTAGAAATTGTTTAGAAATTAGAAATTGAAAATTAGAAATTTAGATATAAATAGAAAATAAAAACAAATTTTAATGAATATTCTTGACCTTAATGTTATTCTGATACCGTTGCTTTGGGTTTTTGCAACACTAACTTTATTGAGTGGGTTTTTTTTGGTGCTGCGAAGTTTTTTGAATTATCGCGCGCAAATAAATCGTTCAATGAACATGGATCTTGAAGTTGTCAGAGTAACCAAGATTTTCAAAGAAAGAAATGAAAGGGCTGGAGAGGCTGAGGCATGGAAGGAAGAAATTGGTGCTATGGAACAATTGCTGACCACGCTTTCAAATATTAAAGAAAAAAAATCAATTGTTGGTCATTTTTTGTATAGTGAGCCATATATAGCGCTTGAAATTGCAAATCCTTGCGGGAATGAAGAAATTTCATTTTATATGGCTGTTCCAAAAAAATTTCGTGACAGTATTGAAAAACAGGTGCATGCATATTTTCCGCATGCTAATGTGGAAAAAATTTCTGATTATACTATTTTTGCTCCAGGTAGCTTCACTACAGCAGCAACATTGGGCTTGAAACATTCCCATGCTTTGCCAATTTTGACCTATGAAAATATTGATATTGATCCGCTTAATGAAATTTCAAATGCATTGAGCAAACTTCAAACAGAAGGAGAGGGAGCTGTGATTCAGATTGTTTTGCGACCAGCTGGAAAACAATGGCGCAAGCTTGGAAGAAAAATTGCACACAAAATGCAACAAGGCAAACAACTGAAAGATGCTCATTCAAGCTCAATTGCAATGGATCTTGGAAAAGGTATGGTGCAGGTTATTCAAAACAAGCCAAAAGAACAAATAATGCACAAGGAGGCTGTGCAGTTGACTCCGGAAGAGCAAGAGTTGGTCAAAAAAATTGAAACAAAATCAGGAAAAGCTGGATTTAAGGTCAATATTCGTTTGCTTGCTTCCGCCATGACACAACAAAAAGCAGATGAAGTTTTGGCTCATATGGAAAATTCTTTTGCTCAATTTGAAAATCATGATGTGAATCATTTTTTGGTACAAAAAAGAATTAAATCCAAAAAAATTGCTTTTGATTATATTTTTCGTAATTTTGATGATGATCATTCAATAATCTTGTCTACCGAAGAAATTGCTAGCATCTTTCATTTTCCAGTTTCAACCACTGAAACTCCAAAGATAAAATGGTTGAAGGCTGGTGCGGCTCCACCACCTCTCAATATTCCAAAGGAAGGTATGATTTTGGGATACAATGATTATCGTGGCGTAAAGACTGACATCAGATTGAGTGAAGCTGATCGCAGAAGACATTTGTATACAATTGGTCAAACGGGAACAGGAAAGTCCAATTTCTTGCAGGAAATGGCCAAACAGGATGCAAGAAATGGAAAAGGTTTTTGTTTTATTGATCCACATGGAGATGCAATTGAAGACATTTTGACAGCCATTCCAAAAGAGCGTGCAGAAGATGTTATTGTGTTTGACCCATCTGACATGGAGCGTCCTTTTGGGCTTAATATGCTTGAATATGATCCAGCGCATCCTGAGCAAAAAACTTTTGTGATCAATGAGATGATTGGTATTTTTGATCAGTTGTATGATTTGAAAGCAACTGGTGGCCCAATGTTTGAACAATATGTGCGAAATGCAATGCTTCTTATTATGGAAGATCCTGAGTCTGGCTCAACTCTTATGGAAATTTCTAAGGTTTTGGCAGATGAGGATTTTCGCAAAATGAAGCTTTCGAAATGCAACAATCCAGTCGTGCTTGATTTTTGGATCAAAGAGGCTGAGAAGGCTGGCGGGGAAGCAGCACTGGCGAACATGGTTCCATATATCACATCAAAGCTGACAACATTTGTTTCTAATGACATGATGCGTCCAATCATAGCTCAACAGAAAAGCACAATTAATTTTCGCGAAGTGATGGATTCAGGAAAGATTTTGTTGGTAAAACTTTCCAAGGGAAAAATTGGAGAAATAAATGCTCACTTGTTGGGGATGGTTATTGTTGGAAAAATTTTGATGAATGCTTTGGCACGCAGTGACACACCAGAAGATGAACGTCGTGATTTCTATCTTTATTTGGATGAATTTCAAAATGTCACAACAAATTCTATTTCCCAAATATTGTCCGAGGCTAGGAAATATCGCTTGTGTTTGATTATTGCACATCAATTCATTGGGCAATTGAAAGAAGAAATTTCCAAGGCTGTGTTTGGTAATGTTGGTTCCATGGTTGCTTTGCGTGTTGGACCTGAAGATTCTGAATTTTTGGAAAAACAATTCGCTCCAATTTTCACAGCAAGCGATTTGGTTAACGTTGATAACTATAAAGGTTTTGCACGCGTGCTGATCAGTGGGGAACTTTCCAAGCCTTTTAATGTGAATTTCAATCCACCGACGCGTGGCAATCAGGAAGCTGCCAACTATCTCAAAGAGCTCTCACGTCTCAAATATGGTCGCGACGCAGCCATTGTGAACCGTGAAATCATGGAGCGAGCCAGATTTGCCCGCAGCGCAATGAAAGAATCAGCTTTTTAACGCGTAGAGACGCATTGCAATGCGTCTCTACCGTGAAAAATTCATACACCTAAAAACGGCTACAGCTAGCCGTTTTTTGTGTTAGTATTGACTTTCTATCAATTTAGGTATATAATATTAGGTTGTGATAAATTTTTATTCAACGCAGTTCAAATAAGTCCACAGGACTAAAAATGGAGGTTTCACATGAAAAGGATACGTATTTTTGTTGTTTTACAATTAGTATTGGCCATGTCTTTTCTTTCAATTTCTTTAGCTGCTGATAAAGCGGGAAATTGTGGCGACTCAGTCTCAGTTGGTATCCTCCATGAAATACCATCACTGCAACAAATAACACCGGAAGAGTATTCTTTGCAAATTCATGATGCAATAACGCGGGAGAATTTTTTTCAGGAGTCAATGTTCTATGACAGAATTTTACCAATGATTTGTATTGGATTCATGGTATTTGGAATAATGGTTTTTCTTTTTCTGGTGTATGCTCTTCTGACAGATTTCTTTAAAAAGATTTTCAAAAAACAGGAGCAAGAACAGGAGGAAGTTGAAGAAAAAATAAGCTATAAAAAAATTATATCTGCTGCAAGGGTGAGAAGAAATTTTCCCTTCCAGGTATAAACAAGTTTTACGTTTGAGCTGCTCACTGTAGATATCTATAGTGAGCAGTTTTTTTATTGAAGTGAAAGTGAAAACAATCCTTGTGAAGTTGCAATGTAGGCAAGTTTGTTTTGCTCGTCTATTGATAGAGAAGTTCCGTCTTTTAGTGTTTCATTATAATATTGGGTAAGAATGTTGCCGTCTTTGCTATATGCAATTAGGCGAGAGTTTTGCGTGTCTAGTGCATAGAAGTTTTGCAAATCCGGAGTTGTATAAATTTTGTTAAAAGTAACTGGTGTGGTGGATGATTCAAGCGTGAAATCAACAACTTTGCCTTTGAAAAATTTTAAAACTTTGTTATTGGAAATCGCATAAATGTTGTCGTCGATTGTTATCTCTGAAATGTTAGCAAGAGGTGTGGAATCTTTGAGCCAGCTTGCTTTCTCTCCAAATCCTCCGTCTGCACGTGGGAAGCGGTAAATCTGATTATTTTTTTGATCAAGAACATATAAATATGTTAAGTATGTTCCAATTGGACTTTCTGATGAAATGTTAGACAAATCTATATTATTGGTTATAAATTTTTCTGAAATAGGGCTAAATGAAATAATCTTGTTGTTATCTGTGAAGATTAAGACAAGAGATAAGTCCTTCATATATGTTGCGCGAACAGCATCTCCAGAGTCGGCTGGAATGGAAAATTCTTTTGGTTGATTGTTTTGCCCGCCTTGCGTCGACGAGCGGTCGTCTCCGCGAGTCGAGGCAGGCAAAATAACGACACTGTTTTTGGTTATTACTGTTGGATTATTGTTTGCAATAAGTGTTGTGACAATGTTTTGATTTTGAAAAATAGTGTTTGTTTGCGTGTTAAGGTTGATGTTTTTTTCATTTGCCAATTTTTCTGATTGCGTTAGTGGTGCTTCGGGTTGCGGCGCGGTTGTTTGAATTTTTGGCTTGTTGAGAAAGTGCACAATGAAAAGAGGAACAATAAAAATAGCCAAAAATGCGCAAAGAGTATAAATTTTTTGTTTTAAAGTGAAGCGAGAAAAAAGATTAGTGATTCTGGAAAAATGTGGAATTATGCTTGCAAAAATATTTTTATCTTGCAAGGCTGATGGTTCTGATGTTTCTTGATTTTGCCTGACTAGAAGAAGTTCCTTCTTTGTTTTTATTGTGGTTGCAAATTTTTGAATTTGTTTTTGCAGATTTTTAATTGCTGACAAAGTTCCTTGTGAAATATTTTCAAGAAGTGGTGTCGTTTTGATTTGTTCGATTGAAGGTTTTTTTGAATCCTCCTCCTTTGATGTCTTTTGCTTGAAAAAATTCTCTGCAGCAATGCTTCTTTCGTCATTTATTGAAATGTCGTTTTTTACACGCAAGTCAATTATTGTATTTTTTTGCTGTTCAGCTTTTGCTAATTCCAATTTTTCAGCAAAAGAAAGCTCACGTTCCCGAGTTGTGTTTTGATTAATTTCCTCAACTTCTTTTTGTTTGATTCGAGATTTTTTCTGTAAAAGTTTTTCAGCAATGGCATTTTCTTTTGCAATTTTATCTTGTTCATCTTTTTCTTGTTGCAAACGAATTTTTTCAAGTTCCGCTTCTTTAGCAAGTTTTTCAGCGCGCAGAGCTTCTTCTTCAGCGAGTTTTTGCTTTAATATCTCTGCTTGTTCAACTTTTAGTTGAGCAAGACGTTCTTTCTCTTGATTTCTGAGTTCTTGTTTCTTTGCTAGTTGTTTTTTGTATAATGAAAAACGTTTTCGAATTTCATTTTTTGTAAAATAAGTTCCTTGGGATATTTTTTCCTTGGCCAGATCAAGATAGAGCCCTATTTTTGCATTGGCTCCTGCTGAATTTTCGGCCGCCTCTCCTTGGATGTATATATGCCCAGTTTTTTTGTCAGTGTAGGCAGTTTCGGGATTGTTTTCTTTCAAATTTTGTTCATTAAAATCTTGACTTTCCGGTGTTATGTCTGTAGTTGGAGGTTCTGGAAAAGCTGTTTTGCTGAATGCATTGTTGATTGCACCAGCAACTTTTTTGCTTGTTGCTTGCTTGTTTTTGATTGCAGGTACTGGTTCTGCAAGATCAACAACAATAGAAGCTATCATTTCAAGTTGATTTGACAGGGCTGTTTTGAGAAATTGAACAAATTTATCATCTTGGAATCGTTGAAAATTTTTCTTAATTTCTACTGCTGGAAGAATATGAAAAATATCTTCTGATGTTATAAGCATGCGATCATTTTTTTCAAGACGACCACTGGAAACATTCACAAATGTTTTGAGCGGATGAGGATCTGTCGAATCAGACGCCAAGTCGGCACTTATTTCCGAAAGAGTCTTGTTTCGATATAGAAATATCTTTGCATTTCCAGAAACACTGAAATGTGCATTATTTTTTTCCAGCACACAAATTGCAGCATTGATTTTGCCAAGCCATTCTACATTTCCATTTTTTGCTAATTCGGAAAGTGCCAAGTTAACCTTGTGCAGAGCACTGTCCAAACTTTCTGTAACTTGTCTTTTTGGATTTATGTAGTATTCCTTTTTTAAGACAGAGGTTAAAAAGTTTACCACATAGGCTGATTCGTCACTGTATTCTTTGACTTCAAAAAAGCCGATCAATGATCCAAGCGGCTGTTGATAAATATTTTCTGGTTCGTATTCAAATAATTCCACGTATGGTTTCAGTGAGGAATTGTTTACGACCAAAACTGGGGAAATTGTTTTTTCCAAATCTTTTAGCACGTCTTTGTTTTTATCAGTGTTTCTTGGGGGCATGAATTTGTTTTAGCCTAATTTTCCAGAAAATTCCCTCAAGTATCTGTATATATAATATAGCAATTTCGTTTCAAGCGCAATCCGAGTTGTTTCGAACAAAAAATGACAGAGTGTCTGGTTGATTTTATGTCCAAATATCTAAACGTCTTGCGGTTTACTTTTTGAATCATGGGTTGTATAATGCTAATATTGGTGCCTGAAAAATCAAAGTTAAACAAGTTATTAAGCATTTTTAAAGAAATTTTTTGGGCAAATCACGTTGTCTACAAGCAATAGTGATAAAGCTCATTGTAATTTCTGCTACTGAATATGTCTGAAATCCTCGAAACACTATTGGGCTCGAAAGCAAAAACCAGAATTCTGAGATTCTTTCTTATTAATTGTGATAAGGAATACAGTATAGCTGAGGTTGCAAAGAAGAATATGCTTCCTCCGGCTTCAGTACGCAAGGAGATTAATGAGCTCAAAAAAATAAAATTTGTCATAGAAAAAACAAAGAAAGGTTCAAAATATTATATTCTTGATCAGGGTTTTTGTTTTTATTTGGAATTAAAGAATTTGTTTGCCAAATCATCTGCCTCGCCAGAATCAAAAAGTTTGTCTCGTCTCAAGAATATTGGCGATGTGAAGCTTGCACTTGTGAGTGGAATATTTTTGAATGATCCAAAAAGCAAGGTAGACATGGTATTGGTGGCAAATAATGTGAGCCGAGGAAAACTTAAGAGTGTAATGGGAAGTCTTGAAGCTGAGATTGGCAAAGAGGTTAGTTTTGTTCTTATGAATAGCGATGAATTTAAATATCGATTGGATATGCTTGATAGATTTTTGCTAGACTTCATAGAGGGTCCACATTTAGAACTCATTGATAAAATTCCTGGATTTAAGAGATTTATTTTGGGTCGCAAAAAATACTAGCCAATAGGCAAGAAACAAGCAAAAAGAAACAAGAAACAATAACCAAATAAATTCAAAATTCCAAAAGGAAAGCGGTTTGATTATTGAAATTTGAGATTTGTTTGATGTTTGTTTCTTGTAATTTGGTTATTATGAAAATTAATTACAAAAATAAAATTTTATGACTCTTCTTACTTTTTTTATATTGGCCGTATTTCTTGCTGCTATCCTGTGGCTTGTTTTTGATTTGAAAACGAAAGTAATTGCTGGCAATGACAACAAGGAAGAAAGGGAAAAGATGACTGCTATTTTGGAAAGATTGAGAAATCTCAGTGAGCAAAATCATCAAATGCGAACTGAAATAGACACCAAGCTAACAGAAGCCAGACGCTCAACCAGTGAGCATATGCGTGATACTATTGAGACCGTCAAGGGAATTACCGGGCAATCTGCGAAGCTCATTGGCGATGTGACGGAAAAATTGACCAAGCTTGATGAAACAAACAGGCAAGTTGTTAATTTTTCAGCACAACTTCAAAACCTTCAGGATATTTTGAAAAATCCAAAACAGCGTGGAGTGTTGGGGGAATATTTTTTAGAAGAAACACTGAAAAATGTTTTACCTCCAAATTCGTATCAAATGCAATACAAACTTGGAAGAAGTGAAAAAACTGATCAAGACTTGATCGTTGATGCTGTTGTTTTTGTAAAGGATAAGATAATTCCCGTTGATTCCAAGTTTTCACTAGAGAATTATGAACGTATTTTGAGTGCAACTGATGCCGTGGAGAGAGAAAAATTGGAAAAAGTTTTCAAGCAGGATTTGAAAAATCGTATTGATGAAACATCGAAATATATTCGTCCGGAAATGGGAACAATGGAATTTGCTTTTATGTTTATTCCATCTGAAGCTATATATTATGATCTTTTGGTAAATAAAGTCGGAACAGGCGCTGTTAATACGAGAGATTTGATTGAATATGCTTTTCAAGAAAAAAAAGTTATCATAGTTTCACCGACATCATTTTTGGCATATTTGCAAACAGTTTTGCAAGGATTAAGAGCTTTTAAAATAGAAGAAAGTGCCAAAGAAATTAGAGTTAATGTTGAAAAGCTTGGCAAGCATATTCTTATGTATGAGGAATACTTGAAAAAATTGGGAGGATCTCTTGGTACAACTGTTAATCATTTCAACACTGCATATAAGGAACTTGGGAAAATAGATAAGGATGTCGCTAAAATAACAGAAAAAGAAAAATCCATTGAACCTTTAGCATTGGAAAAGCCTCAAGAACTTTTTTAGAAAAAGTAATATAATTTAAAATAGGAAAATAGTAAATGTTTGTAATTGAAAAAACAAAAGTAGTGATAAATTATTTTTTTGCACGAGATTTCTTTCGTAGTTCTCTTGTTCATTGGGTTTTGATTGCTGCACTGCTTGTAAATGCTGCCAACTGGGGTGCGATTGCATACTTTATTAGACCAGTTGATTTTCCTATAATTCTCCATTATAATGTTTACTTCGGGGTTGATGTTATAGGTGCTTGGTGGCAAATGTACTTTCTTCCCTTGATTGGTTTGGCTATTTTGAGCGTTAATACGGTGCTTGGCTATCTTTTTTATCAGCAAAAAGAGCGAATAGTTGCTCATTTGCTGCTTTTAGCCACTTTTATTGTCCAAATAGGTATTTCTATTGCCGTGGCAAGCTTGTTGCTTATAAATTACTAAAACTAACCCATAACTAACAACTGACAACTAACAACCGACAACTAACAACTAACAACTAACAACATCTTGAATGCATTTCTGTTGTAGGTTGTAAGTCGTGATTTGTAAGTTAATCCCATGTTGTGAGTTGTGAGTTATAAGTTGTAAGTTAATTCAATGTTTTATTTTCCTAGTCCAAAGACAACAGACCCAAAACAATGGAGAATTCAAAGAACCTTGGAAGTTATTCCGGGTATTTTGACTTGGCTTACTTTGATTGGCATGTTGGTAGCTTCTTTTGTTATTCCTATTTGGATTGCAGTATTTATTATTATGTTTGATATCTATTGGATCTATAGAACAATTTTCATTACATATTATTCTGTTGTGGCATATAACAGATTGCAAAATGGCAAAAAAATAGATTGGTGGGAGCGTTGCCAAAATATTATTCACCCAAAAGAATATGCTTTGGCTATTTCTGAGAAAATAAAAAACTTTCAAGATGGACTGAATGAGGTTAGGGTTAGGGCTGAAAGAAAAAAAATCAAAGGTGAAATAAAGAGACTTGTGGAATATCAAAGAGAGGTACAATCCATTGCTGATTCTGGACATGAAATTTTGGATTGGAGAAAAATTGTGCATGTTGTTCTTTTGCCAACAGCAAATGAGCCAGCTGAAATTATTGAGCCAGCAATACAAGCGGTGAAGGATAGTAATTTTCCAAATCAGCAGATTGTTATTTTGTTGGCAACAGAGGAGAGAGAGGATGAGAAGCAACGATTGGAAAAAGTTGAATATTTGCAGGAAAAATTCAAGGGTGTTTTCAAGGACTTTTTAGTTACAACTCATGAAGTTCAATCTCATGAAATGAAATGTAAAGCTTCAAATGCCACTTATGCTGCCAAGAAATTGATGACATATTTGGATGAAAGAGAAATTGATTATAAAAGAGTTATTTTTTCAAATTTTGATTGTGACAGTGTTTGCCATGGCGAATATTTTGCTGCTTTGACACATGCCTATATCACTGACCCAAAACGCCTACAAAGGTCATATCAGCCACTTCCGATGTATCACAATAATATTTGGGATACTAATGCGTTTGTGCGCGTGATTGTGACAGGATCTTCTTTCTGGCACATGTTTCAAAGCACAAGAGTGCAAATGGTGACTTTTTCTTCTCATAGTGAGCCTTTTGATACCTTGGTAAAGGTTAATTTTTGGCCATTGGATATGATTAGTGAGGACTCAATCATTTATTGGAAATGCTATGCTTATTATCATGGAGATTACAAGGTTAGACCTATTTATTTGCCAATATCACTTGATGCAGTGCTAGCTGAGACATATTGGAAAACTATTAAAAATCAATATAAACAGAAGCGTCGTTGGGCATATGGTATTGAAAATTTTCCAGTAATTATGCGAGCTCTTTGGCCAGATAAAACAATTTCTTTTCTGAAGAAATTCAAGATAGGATTTGAAATGATTGAAGGGCATCATTCTTGGGCAACATCTGCCTTTATTTTAGCATTACTTGGTTGGTTACCTTTAATTTTTGGTGGACCAGAATTTAATCAAAGTGTGTTGGCGCATAATCTTCCATTTGTTACCAGGTATCTTATGATGTTGGCTATGAGTGGGTTGGTTATCTCGATGTTTCTTAGTTTCGTCTTGCTTCCTCCGCGACCAGCAAAATATGGGAAAAAACGATATATTTATATGTTCTTGCAATGGTTTTTGGCACCAATAATTGCACCAACTCTGGGGGCAATTCCTGCCATAGATTCACAAACAAGAATATTATTAAAAAAATATTTTGGTGAATTTTGGGTTACTGAAAAAATTCGAAAAAAATAGTTGTAAAATATGAACTATTCTCTTTTTCTGATGCCACTGGCCGTGTCTTTTATTGTTGCAGTTTTTATTTTGATTGCAATAATTTTATTTGGTAGAAAAAATGGTGAGGCTGATCTTCGCATTGAATCGAGACATGTTCATCGCTCAGGAATTTCACGTTTTGGTGGCGTGGCTCTAATCATCTCTTTTATTATTGCAGTTTTGATTGATAGAAATTTGGTAATTGATGCTCCCTTGGTTGGTTTGATACTTGCTTTGGTATTAATTTTATTTTTTGGTGTTATTGATGACCTACGACAACTGTCCTGGAGGACTCAATTTTTTTTTCAAATTGCCCTGGTGCTTTTTGTGTATTTTATTGGAATAAGACTTGAATTTGTTAGTAATCCTTTTGGTGGGATTTTTTTGTTTACCGGAAGTGTGGGAATATTTTTGAGTCTCGTTATTTCTATTGTTTGGATTGTTTTTATTATGAATGCGATAAATTGGGTTGATGGTCTAGATGGTGTTGCTGGTGGCATTACTTTTATTGGGGTCTTGTCTGTCTTTTTCTTAAGTCAGAGGGAAAATGTTAATCAACCTCCGATTACAATAATTTCAGCTATTTTGCTTGGATCACTTGCAGCTTTTTTGATTTTTAATTTTCATTCTGCCAAAATTATGGCTGGAACCAGTGGTTCCATGTTCATGGGTTTTATTTTGGCAATTTTGGCAATTTTTGCTGGAGCTAAGATTGCCACAACATTTCTTGTGTTGACCATTCCAATTATTGATGCACTTTGGGTCATTGGTCAGCGTTTTCGTGCGGGTGTTTCAATTTTTTCTCCAGATAAGCGACATCTGCATTTTCGATTATTGGAAATTGGGTGGTCGCAAAAGCAAATATGTTTTTTTTATTATGCCGTGACCGCAATTGTTTCTTTTGTTGCATTGAACACTAATGCACTGGGGAAAATAATTGCATTTGTTTGCTTGGGAGTTTTTACTGTGGGTATTTTGCTTGGGATTAATAAAAAAATTAGTGCGTTAAAATAATGTGCTTACAATGAAAAAAAATTCAGTAATAATATTAGCAGTTGTTTTATTTGTGGCTGGGTTTCAAATTGTTACCACACGATTTTATTCTTTGGCTGGAAATAAGATAATTCCACTAGAAATAAATAGCAATATTTTTCATGTGGAGGTTGTCGATAATAGTCAAAAAATGCAAAAAGGATTGGGGGGCAAGAATGGGATTTGTGAAAGATGCGGGATGCTTTTTGTGTTTCCTAGATCAGGAAAGTATGCTTTTTGGATGAAGGATATGAAATTTCCCCTTGATTTGATCTGGATTTCTCAAGGAAGGGTCGTGCATATTGAAAAAAATATTCAACCCGATTTTCAAGGCACGCTGTTTCCATCGGAAGATGCGGATAAGGTTTTGGAAGTCAATGCTGGAAGTATAGACAGTTTGGAGATAAAAACGGGGGACACGATCAGCTTTTAATTTTTCATGTTCAAGTTTGTTTGACTTCTTGCTGATTTCTGTTATTATTTCTTGAACATAAAAATAACCGTACGTTAACAATTTTCATATAAAAAGGAGGCAACAAAATGCAATTTCAAGCAGATAGTTTGGAGGAAGAGTTTATTTGCGATAATACTGAAAAAAATGAGCCAAGTGATGAAGAGCTTCGTTTGTTGGAAATCGAGAGCGAGGAAGAAATATCGCTGGAAGTGATCCTTGCATCAGAGCCTGGCAATGATATTGTCAGCAAATATCTGAATGAAATTGGAAAAATCCATCTTCTCACAAGAGAGGAAGAAACTGAATTGGCCAAAAAAATTGAAAAAGGCGACAGGGAGTCATTTGAAAAATTTGTAAATTCAAATCTGCGTCTTGTTGTCAGATGGGCAAAACGCTATTCTGATAACTATCATCTCAAACTCCTGGACTGCATTCAGGAAGGCAATATTGGTTTGATGAAGGGTGTGAAAAAATTCGATTGGCAAAGAGGTTTCAAATTTTCAACTTTCGGCAGCTGGTGGATAAAGCAAGCGATTCAGAGGGCAATCAAGGATAGTGACAGGACTATTCGTTTGCCTGCGCATATCAGTGACATGCTTTCAAAGCTCCGAAGAACAAGAAAAGAGCTTACGATCTCTTTTGGATATGTCCCGTCGACACTTGAAATTGCACGGCATATGCATGTGACAGAGGATTTGGTCGTTGAGCTTCTTGGAAAGATGTCAGATACCAAATCGCTTCAAGACAAACTGTCGGACGATAAGGATACGAATGAGTTTGTAGATATCCTGGAAGACAGGAATAGTTGTTGTCCGGAAAAAATGGCAGAGCAAGGACAAATGGCTGAAAAGCTCAATCAAGCATTTGGTAATTTGTCTGAAAGAGAAAGGCAAGTCTTTCTGATGCTGAATGTAAAACATTTGACACGGAAGAGCATTGCTGAGAAATTGGGCATACGGCCAGGAAAGGTTGATGAAATAAATATGGTCGCATGGGAAAAGTTGAAAACATCAAAGGAGCTTAGCCCATACAAAGAAAAACAAAGGAGGAGTAATTAATGAAAAAGTTAAGTAATAGTACCGTCATTGACGCACATATCCATTCATATTATTCGGATGGAAGCAGGAGTCCCAAAAAAATAGTGGGGTTGCTCAAAAAGGCTGGCATAAGGTTGGCGGTTCTCACGGACCACGACACAACTCTCGGTACGGACGAATTCATGTGCTATGCTTCAAAGGCAAACGTCATGGTATTTCCTGGAATCGAGATAACAGCTACTTATGGAGGGGTCAGTGTCCACGTGCTTGGCTATAACATTAGGCATAAGCTTTCTCGAGTTGAGGACTTTTTGCGTCCAAACATTGAAGAGCGCAAGAGAAGACTAAATGCAACGCTTGAAAAACTTGAAACTTCCAAAATCTTCAAAACATCAGAAAAGGAGGTGTCTGATTGGTTTGAATATAAAGGAGAAGTGTTGTCAATACTTCATGTTATTGAATTCATAACGAAAAAAACAGGACAGGATTTTTTCGAAGTCAAAAAAAATTTCAAACGTGGAGGCGTCGCCTGGGCGCCATATGACCATTCTAAAATGCTTTCCGCTAGTGATGCGGTTAGAATCATAAAAAAAGAATTGGGAGGGGTAGCAGTGTTGGCTCATCCAGGTAAGATTCTCAAGGCTGCATCGTATAATGGCGAGCAGTTTCATCAGAATGCCTGGCACTTTCTTCACGTATTGCTTTCTGACTTGGAAAAGGATGGTCTTGGTGGAATAGAATCATTTCATTCAAGTCAAAACATCCAACAGCAGAGTGCGCTAGTGGGATTTGCCAAGAAGATGGGACTCGTAAGCACTGCAGGTTCTGATTTTCATGGCAAGTTTAAAAAAAACAAAACACTTGGGATGCCAGGAATGGATATGATTGACTTCCTGGATATGATAAAATAGTTGAAACATCCAAGAAAGAACTGAAATTGATAAGGGGTTATTGAGAAATCAATACCCCTTTTTATTATATAACACGATGCATGGAGTGGCTGGTTGCTGGTAATTGGAAAATATTATATAATTTATATGTGATCAAGTAGATTTGATTAATTTTTGTTTTCAACTGGAAATGTACGACTTGATGAAAAAACTTGATACTTGCGTCTTGCGGGTGCTTCACGTATTGGAAGCTGATTTTTTGTTGTATCTTTATTTGAAATATGTACCAGAGCGCGCTGCAATTTTTATTACTGCATATACTGTATTTTTTTCTTATGGTAGCCTGTATTCAGCTTTGAATGCTTGGAGTGAAAACAATGTTGGCCTGGTTTCTATTTTCAGAAAATCAATCTGTCCAAGGAAAATTTTCTTATGTATCTTTAACATGCTTAGAACTACCATGGGAGCAAGCTCTAGCCATTTCAAGTTTTTTTTGAAAGCAAGCACGATTCAAATCAGAAATCTCTTTTTCAGTTTTTCATCTCAACATGAGTAGTGAAGATTAAAAAAGGGATTTTTTTTTAATGCAAATAATTCATATAAAAAATGAAAAATAAAATGAGAACGAAATTAAACCTGCAAATATTCTCACTAGCACTTTTGGCTGGAGGCTTGTTTTTGGGCGCGGGAGTGGGGAGGGCGAGCGCGGCGACGTATTATGTTTCGCCAACGGGATCAAATACTGCGCCTTATGACACGTGGGCAAAAGCTGCTACAACTGTTAGCGTTGCGCGTAATGCTGCAACTCAAGGGGGTGATATTATTGAAATTGATGGAGGACTTTTTGGTTTGTCATATGCCACAATAGACACATCATATGATAATGTTACATTTAAGGGGTCATCGGAAAATGAGCACAATGGTCAAGTTACTATAAATGGTGGGGCAAGTAATGCATTATTTTTGGATAAAGTATCCATATTTGAGAATTTAAAGTTTATCAATACAACACTTTACACAATAAATGCAACAGCAGCAGGCACTTTTAACGATTGTATTATTGGAGATGCTTTAACAAATAAACTTTTGTACACACCAACGGCAAATACTTTCAACCTCATATTTAATCGTAGCAAAATTTACAAAAAACCAGATGGCAATTCTATTTTTAGCTTGTCTCAATCAACCGTTACTACAGCTTTCAATGCTTGTCAATTCTTTGACTTGCAAGACAGTATTTCAATTACCAATGGAATTGTTCAGTTTAACAATGACTTGTTTATGGGGAATCGTAAGCATAGTTTGATTGTAACTTCTGGCACAGGGGCACCAAATGTTTCAATAAAAAATTCGATATTTCTTGGTAATTATTTGGATAACGAATCTTCATATCTCATTAATCATGGGGCCACTGGTGGAGGTGGAATTACGGTTTCTAGTAGCGTGTTTTCTGCTGGTGCTACAGGCAAGTCGCCTTTTGCTGCAAATGTGATAGATGGAGGAAATAATAAGATACTCGGTGTCAGTGATTATAATCTGGGTTTTATGGAATCAAGAATGCCAGCATTCGTATCTTTTATGAATGAAAATGCTGAGCAAGGAGGATATTTTTCTGAAATGGCTGAAGATCTGGAGTCGCTTGGAGGCAAGGGAACGTGGACAGTGGCCACAAGTCATATGGATGATGCTCCAATATATGAAAAAGAAAATGGTATTGCGCGTTGGGATAGAGCACGTGACTTGTATGCAAGAGGACATGAAATTTCTTCAAGAACAAGAAATAATGTTAATTTGGTTGACATGAAAGCATTTCAAATGTCTAAGTCTGGCGTTACTGTTACCATAAACACAGCAGCTGACAGTATTGTAACATCAGATGGATTGACCAAGACATTGTCTGACTATGAGACAGTTACTCAGTTGGCCGCAGCTATAGGTGCATCATATAATAGTGTGGCTGTGCCAAATTCTGACCAGGCTGGTAATGGTTCCCCGACATCTTTGGCAGATGTTGTTGATGTTGATATTTCAGCAACTACTATTTTTTATTATGATCAGTCAAAGCATTTTGAGTATCAAATACTCGGATCAAAGCAGGATATTGATGCTGAGCTTGGGGCAGGAGCCTGTAAGACATTGACAGTATATAATAATCTCATAGGAACCGAAGGAAAACTGTATGCAAAATCAGTTGGATATACTGCTGTTAGAGGCTCAAGCATCTGGCCTTATTATGTTGTTATGATGGATCCATTACCAAATGCTAATGATTTGGAGATTACAAGATTGCCATCTAACATGTCTAAAAAAATATTTCAAGATGTCACTGGTAATTCAAGCTACAATCCAGCTATTGATGATGTGGCAGAGAATTTACCGATTGGATGGGAGAAGAAATTTGATAATGTTGTGGCTAGGATGCAAACATACGGCGGCGTATTGGCTTTTGGAAATTATAGACAAGGGAAAGGTGATATAGCTGATGTTGAACTTTCTCGGGCACAGGTACGAGCCATAATGGAACATTTGGCATTGCGAGGAGCGCAGCTCGTTACCATGGAAAATGCAGCTCAATGGGTAATTGATAACTCCACTGGATGGTATGATATTAATAGAGTTGCAACCACAGGAAAAGATGATGTGAACACTGTTCGTTACATTGTTGATTCTAAGCAGCGTCAGGGAAATTATGTTTTACAAGATACATCTTCCGCTATTGATTCTGGATCTTCTGTTTCTGGAGTGGTTGATTTTTCTGGAAATCCTATTTACGGTGTTCCAGATATTGGAACTTATGAATATCAACCCCCACATACTATTGGTATTAATGAGATTGATATAGCAGCAGGTGCAAGAATTTATGGAGATGGGAAATTTAGAGATTTAAATACAACATCCTCCAATACAGCAGATCTTGTGATTAAACCTGAATCTGGGAACTTCACAACCTACGGATCAACTGAAGCGCGTCCAAACTGGATGGATATTACTGATATTACATGGTTAAATACTGGTAATCATCGAAAAGCTTGGACTGAGAGCTCGAGTGTGCTTGGTGCAACAAATATCTTGCACACTATTGGCGATCTTGACTCAAACAAGAATTACAACGTATCGGTAGATACAATTCTTGGTCAAAACATTCAAGGTGCAAATGGGACAATTTGTACCAATGGAATTTGCAAATCAAATAGCGAAGGAAAGATATCTTTCCTCTATACTGGTGGATACAGCGAACATGATTTTGAAATAATTGAAGGAGACAATGTTGCTCCAATAACAACTGTTTCTCCTGAACAAGGACTTTACAATGCCATTCAATCTGTAGTGTTGACTTGCAGTGATGACGCGGGTGTAGGTTGTGATAAGACCTATTACACTTTAGATGGCAGCAATCCAACAACAGCATCAACCCAGCATACCGATCCAATTGATATTGTTTCTGATACAGTTCTAAAATTCTTTTCAACAGATTTAAATGGCAACAGTGAATCAATTCAAACCAAGGCGTATGTTATTGATACCATTTTTCCCATCATCACAATTAATCAATACGATCAAGAAGAAACCGATCAGAACATTACAGTGACAGCCTCCACCAATGAAGGAACGCTGAATACAACAACCCACACCTTTACTCAAAATGGCAGTTTCGATTTTGTTGCCACTGATGATGCTGGAAATCAAACAACTGAAACTGTTACCATTACTAACATCGACAAAACTCCAAAGGCAGTGGCTGACACAAGTCCAAATCTTTTTTTCAATGATTCTCGCAAATCATTCTCTAGCTTTCTAAAATCAAACAGGATTAAGCTTAAAAACACCAACCCTGAAATTGCTGGAGGAAAAATTAAAATTAAAAATGGCAGCAAGCTAATCTCGGAAGTTTCTGTTGATCAATCTGGACAGTGGGGTGTTAAGATAAAAGCCAAAACTTTTAAAGTTCACTACCTAAATCAGGATGGAGTTGAAATCGCAACTTCCAAAGAATATAAACTTAAAGTGGACGACAAAAAACCAAAAATCAAACCACTATCTCCACTTTATATAAAACACAGAGGTTCAATCATGGATTTTGATGCCACAGACAATAGAGGTGTTGATTATTACAAAATATCAATAGCAGGAAAAACTATTAAAACAAAAAAATCCGAATTTATCATTCCTCAATTTTCCAAAAAAGGACCTCAAACATTCACCATTACGGCTTATGATAAAGTGGGAAACAAGAGCAGCAAGAAGGGGAACTTGGTTGTGACTTGGTAATATTTTTTGAAGGATAGTGAGCTACTCGTGATTGTTAGATGCTTGAAACGCAAAAGCCCTCTCGCTTAGCGAGAGGGCTTTTGTTGAGTAAGCTTTTCCGGAAAAGAACAATTGTGTGGTTATATTGCAGTTTGGTTTTTCACTTATGAGAGAGAAGAAACTCGCGCTGAATATTTTTGAAGGTTCTTAAGTTGTCGTTCGTTCAGAGTTTTCGATTGTTGGATGGCTTTCTGTATAAGCTCTTTTGAAAATTCTACATTTGTTCCAACGTGTACTCCTCCTTTGTGACCAACAGCTTTTCTTAGGTAATCTTCAATGTAAATCTTGTGCTCCTTGGTCAATGTCGAATCTTGGTTTTTTTCAAGATAATTTGCTGTTGCTCTACGAGCAAGTACTGTTAAGCCATCTCCTTTGCCTGCAGTTTCAACAAATCCAGCTTCAGTTTCTTTGCTTGCTGCAGATGAAGATACTTCGGTTTTGGTGCTTTTTTCAACAGTTGCTGATTTTTCATCAGTAGTTGTTGCAGGCTCTTCAGTTGTTGCTTGGTCACTGCTTTCTTCAGTTGCTTGTTCAGCAACTATAGGAGAATCAGTTCTCTTTGAATAAGAGTAAATTCCTCCAGCGATAACAACAACAATGAGGATACTGATAACAATTCTCAGATTATCTTGAAACCATCTTTTCAATTCTTCAACTTTTGCTGCTTGTGTTTCGGGTGTGTATTCTTCCATGATTTTGTCACCTTCCTTTCTAGTTTACTTTCCAACGCTAAAAAGCCTTGGATTCAGTGGATTAATTGTCAAAGGGCGCTTTCGTTGAAGCTTAATCTCAATCTATACATGATTGAGACTTGTTCTTCCTTTAGTCTTTTCATTGTATCAGTGCCAAATTTGAGCGTCAACTAGACAAAAAGTCTGTTTTTTGGCGTAATAAAGCTTAAAATATAATTTGTATGGCATGCGTCATGCAATAAAAATAACATAAGTTGATATTAAAAGTTGTAATTATTAAAATTAAAATAAAAAATAATAAATTAAAATTAAGAAATTAAAAAAGTCATAAATTAATTCTTGGGTGGTAAAAATATTTTTATATTTATTTTAAAAAATAAAAAAAGGTTGAAAAATAATTTTTTAAAAAATAGTCTAATGATATATTTATAAATCGGAAATATTATTTCAAAGTAAATGTATAAATACATTGCAAGATAGTGCAGTAAAAATGGTATCAAAATGATGTGCCCCGCCCGCAACGCTACGCGTAGCGTTGCGGGCGGGTGTGGATAACTTTTTTGCATTGCTTTTTATTAAATACATACTATAATTAAGTTAAGGAAAAATAAATTTTCCAAAAACAAAAACATTCGTCGTTCGGCGAAATTAAAAAATAAAAATAATTTGCTTAGATAAAAATATTTAGCATTTCAAAATTGGTTTCACTTCTCTGGTAGGAAATATTTCTTATAAGTGAAGTGGAACATATCCGTTCTGCTTGATATCAGTAAAAGAGCAAATTTCTGAAAGGAGGTGTTTTCACATGGCAGTAAAAAAAGTAGCTAAAAAAGCAGCAAAGAAGACTGTAAAAAAGGCAGTTAAAAAAGTTGCAAAAAAAGCTGTAAAAAAGGCAGTTAAGACTGTAAAAAAGGCAGTTAAAAAAGCAGCTCCTAAGAAAGTTGCAAAGAAAAAAGTTGCAAAACGAAAGAAATAATCTATCTTGATTATATAAGTTTGTATTTTTTGACTTCATTGCAAGTTAAATTGTATCGACAAACTAAAACCCGCCAATTTGGCGGGTTTTAGTTTGGGTAAAAAAATTTTTTTCCGAATCTTTCTCTCCTCAGATGAGGAGAGACCCGCCTCGACTCGCAAAGACGATTGCTCGTCGATGCGAGGCGGGTGTCTCGATATAGAATCGGGACAGAGAGGTTTGAGAAAATCCAATGCTCAACCTCACCCCAACCCTCTCCTTATCTAAGGAGAGGGAGAAACATTGATAGTTACTTTGCATATCCGCCATTTGCCTGCAAGATCTTTTTTGAATTCCATCCGTGCTTTTGGAAGAATATTTTTGATAAGTTTCATTAGTGGCTGTTTTTGTTCCGGGCTTATTTCGAGAAAAATAGTAACTCGTAATTCGTAACTAGCAGCTAGTAATTTTTGAATTTGTTGTAATAGTTTTCCATAATGGGCAAGTCCTGCTTCGGCACTGTAAAGTGCTGACTTTGGTTCAAATTTTTTCACATCAATCGGCGCACTTTGATAGATCTCTTTGGAGAGATATGGCAGATTAGCAGTTATAATTAGCTTATTAGGCATTAGCTTTTTAGCTTTTAATAATGGTTTTAACAAATCTCCGTGGAGGAATTTAATTTTTTTATCAACTCCAATCAACTTCGCATTCTTTTTGGCAATTTTTAATGCTTCTTTGCTGATGTCGGTCGCAAAAAAACTATAGCCAGTAACTGGTAACTCGTAACTAGTAGCAAGTGTTTTTGCTATTGAAATAATGATATTTCCACTGCCAGTTCCAATGTCAATAATTATATTTTTTGCATTTGAATTTTTACTGATTACTGATTGCTGGTTACTAGTTACTAATTCAACAATCATTTCCGTTTCGGGTCTTGGCACGAGTGTATGCTTGTTTACTATAAAATCCAGTCCATAAAATTCCTTATGACCAACAATGTAAGCAATCGGTTCACCCTTCATTCTTCTGGAAATATCTTTCTTGATTTTTGTTTCTTGTAGTCTGGTTATTGTCTGTTCTGGATATGTTAAAACAAATTCCCTCGTTTTTTTGAGGGAATTTGCGATTAATATTTCAAGATCTAGAAAATCAATCTTATTTTTATATATCTTAGTAATCTCTCGAATGGTAAGCATTAGACCTGTTGCATTTTAAGCAACGATGTTAAAATTAGTTATCTTAAAAACAAACATAAAACCAATGATAAACGTCCAGCGAGTATTAAAAAGTCCA
>LBRX01000008.1 GCA_000991645.1 Candidatus Moranbacteria bacterium GW2011_GWE2_36_40 | reverse complement strand
AAAACTCAAAAACATTAAGAAATTGCAACTTAACTAACATTAGGAAATACATGTCCCAACCATAAGGGGCATAGTTAGATTTTTAAATGACTAAATGCGTATCTCCCTGTCATATATCCCCAAATCCCATCCTCTCCGCCGGGTGGTTTTTTGTTCTCAAAAATGGCTTTTATCGGCTCTCACTGGGTTTTTAGCTTGACAAAAAGTGAAAATAGGAGTATAATCAATGGTTGTATAAATAATGGATTACACTATTTATTTCAACAATAAATAAGACAAGGAGGAAGACAAATGAGAGACAGGACATTGGCAGTTCTTTGTCACGTGGGAGGGTTTATCGGTTGCTGGATTGTTCCTGGAATAGGGGGCATTCTTGTGCCTTTGGCCGTATGGGGATTAGGGAAATCTCCAGACAGAACATTGCTGGATCAGCATGGAAAAGAAGCCATAAACTTCCAGATAAGCGTTTTGATTTACACTGTTGCGGTTGTAGCAGCTTTTTTTACTGGAGCACTTGTATTTACTGCTTCTTCTGCGATGAGTGACAATGGTCTGATGAGTATCTTCTCCATTGGTTCCGGTGCGGCTGTTTTGATCAGTATTGCGCTTTTTGTTTTCTTATTTATTTTCGAAGCAATTTGCGTAATACTTGCAATGACTAAGGCATTCGGCGAACGTCAATGTCATTACCCGCTGACCATGAGGTTGATAAAGTAGGAAAGAAAATCTGTTGTACCTACTACAAACCAAAGGACTTCTGAATTTTCAGAGGTCCTTTTTTCTTTCCAAACACTTTTTCGCGAGAGTGTTTTTTTGTTGTGGATTTATTTGGATTGAAGGAGTATGATTTACAGTATGGAAAATAAGAAAAAACTATTTATCATAGCAGGAATAATTCTGGCTGTTATTGCCGTAACGCTTTTGATGTATCGCATATTTTTCAGCGCACCTCAATCTCAGGAGGAACAGAAAGTTTTTATTGTGAATCGTAATCAAACTGATGCGCAAACTTTGGACAAATTGAAAACTCAGGGATTAATAAGAAACAAGGTTGCATTTAAGATTGTGCGATTTTTTAAGAGAGGGAATATTGAAGCGGGAGGTTATAACGTTTCCAAAAATATGAGTGCGTGGCAAATGGCTAAAAAACTTACTTCAGCTCCTGATCTGAAATGGATTGTTATTCCAGAGGGATATAGAAAAGAACAAATTGGCGAAAAATTGGCAGATACATTTGGTTGGAGCAATGAAGATCTTGATAAATGGAACACGGTTTATACAAAAATGAATATTGATTATATTGAAGGGACATATTTTCCTGACACGTATTTGATTCCAATTGATGAAAAGGGATTGGATATTGCCAAAAGAATGACGCGGCGTTTTGACGAGCAATTTGCTCCATATGTTGGTCAGTTTGCACAGCAGAACATAAAATGGACAACAGGGTTAAAATTGGCTTCAATTATTCAGAGAGAAGCTGCAGGAAAAAATGATATGCCACTAATTGCTGGAATACTTTGGAATAGGCTCAACCAGGACATGAACTTGGAAATCGATGCAACTGTCCAATATGCACGAGGCAAAACAGATATGGGGTGGTGGGCGCCGATCAAAGCATCAGATATAAATAATATTGATTCTCCTTATAATACTTATAAATACAAGGGACTGCCTCCATATCCAATTTGCAATCCTGGATTGGCTGCTATTGATGCAGTTCTTAATCCTGTCCAAACAGATTGCTTATATTATATTCATGATAGCGACAGGCAAATTCATTGTGCCAAAACATATGAAGAGCACAAGGCAAATATTGAGAAATATTTAAAGTGACCTAAATTCTATTTTTGACGGAGTGGTTGACGAATCGTGCAAGAACCTGGATAATTGAATAAAGAAGATTATAAAAATCATAAGAAAATGATTCCGCTATGAAAACACGAGAAAAAATTGTAGATGAAATAATCAATAGAGGCATCATTGTTGAATTTTTGCCAGATAAGGAGTCTTTTAGAAAAAAACTTCTGAGCACAGAGCCGATGAAAATTTATATTGGCGCTGATCCAACTTCAACGTCTTTGCACTTGAGTCATGCGAAGAATTACATGTTGCTGGAGGAATTTCGCAAACTTGGACACAAAGTTTTTGTTTTGTTTGGCGATTTTACTGCTAAAATAGGAGACCCAACGGACAGAGCTGATGCCAGAAAACAACTTACTAAAGATGAAGTACGTGAAAATGTTAGCGGATGGATTGAACAAATCAAGCCACTTATGGATTTTGATGCAACTGTTAATCCTCCTGAAATTGTTTATAATCACGATTGGCTTTCAAAGTTAACCATGGAAGATGTTGTAAATCTTGCTTCTAATTTTACCATTCAGCGAATGATGGAGCGAGACATGTTTGAAAAGCGACTAAAAGAACAAAAGCCTATTTATCTGCATGAATTTATGTATCCATTAATGCAGGGTTATGACAGCGTGGCGCTTGATGTCGATGCAGAGCTTTGTGGCACAGATCAAACTTTCAATGCTCTCGTCGGAAGAACACTTCAGCGCAAATATAATAATCGTGAAAAATCTGTAATTGCCGTTAATTTGATGGAAAATCCCAAAACGGGTGAGCTTATGAGTAAGAGTCGTGGCACGGGAGTTTTTTTGAATTTTTCTCCATTTGATATGTATGGGGCGATAATGTCGCAGCCAGATGAAATGACAAAGATTTTTTTTGTTAACAATACTAGAATTTCCTTGGAAGATATTGATAAAATTCTAAGCGATGAAAATGCTCGTGATGCAAAAATGAGGGCTGCTTTTGAAGTGACCAAGATATTTCATGGGGATGAAAAGGCTCTGGAAGCACAGGAAAAATTTATCAAACTTGTTCAGAGAAAAGAATCCGATGAAAATATTCCCGAAGTCAGCATTAAAGCAAAAGAAATCTCCTTGTATGACATGATCAAGGCTTGTGTTGGAGATCAAATGAGTAACAGTGAAGTGCGAAGGCTTATTGATCAAAAGTCGATCAAGGTTGATGGTGCTGTCATTGACAAAGGAGATGAAATCATAAAAATTCCTGAAAATGGTGTTACGCTTAAAATCGGCAAGAAAAAATGGTTCAAAATATTGCAATAGTTATCTGGCAAAAGACACAAAAAACACTTTTTCGCGAGAGTGTTTTTTTGTTAGACAAAATCAATCCTAGTTGTGTTTTTGAGAAAAGGTGGTAATATTTAAGTGCAATTAAATAAGTAATTAATAAAGAAAAAAATATGGAATCAACGATAATTGGAGTGGTGTTGTTTATCTTGCTTGTTTCTATTAAGCAGATCAATCAATATGAACGTGGGGTTAAATTTACGATTGGAAAATACACTGGAATAATGGAACCAGGATGGAGACTTGTGATCCCGGTTTTTCAAAGTTATCAAAAAATTGACATGAGAATCAAAGCGGTGGATGTTCCAGATCAAGAGGCAATCACCAAGGACAACATTTCAGTTAGCGTTAATGCTGTTATTTATTACAAAGTTGGTAGCGCGGAAAAAGCGATTATTGAAGTGGAAAATTTTTACTTTGCTGTTTCACAATTGGCGCAAACAACAATGCGTAATATTGTTGGAGAAGTTAATTTGGATGAGTTGCTTTCAAATCGTGACACTATAGCTGAAAAAATCAGATTGAGCGTTGACAAAGCTACGGATGCTTGGGGAATTGAAGTTCATTCTGTTGAGCTTAAGGATGTTACTTTGCCTGAAGAAATGAAAAGAGTTATTGGAAAACAAGCAGAGGCTGAAAGGGAAAAAAGATCTGTCATCATCAAAGCTGAAGGAGAGGTTATTGCTGCAGAAAATTTGGCCAAGGCGGCAAATGTTCTCAACAAGGCTGATGGAGCATTGCATCTTAGGACTCTGAGCACCCTAAATGATCTTAGCTCTGATCAGTCCAACACGGTCATTTTCGCAATTCCTTTGGAAATTTTAAAATCTTTGGAAGGATTCAACAAAAAAATATAGCACTTGTTGGCAAATAATTTTGCAGCAAAAAATACTTTTCAAAGGAGGAAAGGGCAATGCAAAAGATTAATTTTTTTGTCGTGGTTCTGCTTATTTTTCCAAGTTTTGTAAGCGCTGCGGAATGGATCAAAAAGGATACAGAACCCGGGAATGCTTATACTGATGTGTATGTTTGGGAAACATGCACAGTAATGGTTCCAGTTGATGGCAAAACCATTTCTCTTGTTGCTCATGAAAAGTGGAGCAATGGCATCGTCAATCAGCAATTTGCACAGGTTGCGAGAGGCAAATTGATTTTGTCCATGACAACGAGAATTGACCCCAACAACACTGACCCTTCGCAAGTATTCGAAAGAATATGTCTTCCTGCAGTCAAAGATTTGCCACCCCAGGTTAGGCAACTCTTTGGAGGATATATGAACATTCGATAGTTGAAGATTGTTGGCGGTTATGAATGGTGGACTGGATAATATTCAGCCACCATTTTTTTTGTGGATTAATTTTCCTTAATAATGTATGATTAGGATAAATAAAAAGTCATATAAAAATAAAAAATATGCTTGAGAAAATTTTGTTGTTTTTCGATAAACTTGAGGACAAAACAAGAAGGTGGTTGAGTCATCGTCCATTGCTCTATGCTCTAATTGGTGGCGTGGGAGTGGTTCTTTTTTGGAGAGGAATTTGGCATATAATGGATTTTCTGATGGCTTATTATTTTGCAGCAACTTCCATAAATAGAAGTGTTGATATTAGTTCCATGCTTTGGTGGGATGCTCCTCTCTCTGCTCTTATTGGACTTATTATGTTAATGTTGACTGGAATTTTTACTTCAAGTTTTATTGGTAATGAAATAATAATTTCAGGCATAAAAGGTGAGAAAAAAATGGTTGAAAAAACAGAAGCTGAAATGCAAAATGAAACAGAGTCACTGAAAAGCATTAGAAAAGAATTGAAAGTCATCTCTAATCGTCTCAAAAAAATTGAATCTTTTTCTGAAAAAGCTAAAAAATAGAAATTAAATGCATAGATTTTTCAAGACAACATTGTCATTTTTTATTTTTCTGTTATTTTTTTCAGGATTATTTTTCTTGATCAAATCAAAAAATAAAAATGTTATTAATGATGTTCAAATTGAATCTTTCCAAACTCATAAGGAAAAAGACGATCGGGATGTTCCTGTAATAAAAAAAGAAATTGTTTCTCCCGAGAAAGAAGAAGTTGTTTTCAAAAATGTTTTGTTGGAGGTGCCTTTTGTTTTGCAGGCTCCCTCTGGAAACTGGGAAAATCCCTTCTTTCAAAATGGCTGTGAGGAGGTTTCTGTTATCATGGCAATGGGATGGATAAAAAGAAAAATTTTCTCAATAGATGAGGCTGAAAAGGAGATTTTGAAAATTTCTGCTTGGGAAGAGGGCGTGTTTGGGCATGCTGTTGATACATCAGTTGAAGATACTGCAAAAATTATACGTGAATATTATAATCACGATGATGTCAAAATATTGAAAAATATAACAGTGGATGATATTAAGAAAGAATTGATGAGTGGAAGATTGTTAATTGTGCCGATGGATGGAAAAATTTTGAACAATCCTCATTATACTCCACCAGGGCCAGATGAACATATGTTGGTTGTTTTGGGTTATGATAATAAAACTGATGAATTTATTACAAATGATCCAGGGACTAAATTTGGAAAAGAATATCGTTATGCTGCGAAAAGTTTTTTCAAGGCGATCTGGAGTTATCCTAGCGGATCTGTTCATGCAGCATATCCTGGAATTGAAAATGCTAAAAAAGATATGATTTCAATAAAATAACATTAAATCCACGTCGTGATATTTGCTTGTAAATGACTTTTTATGAAAAAAATTGCAAAGTTTTTCAAACAATTTTTTCTTATTAATGACACTCCAAGTAGTATTGCTGGAGGAGCTGCTCTTGGAATATTTTTAGGAATATCTCCAGGAGAGGGAGTTGCCACTGCTTTGATTTTGGCATCACTTTTCAAATTGAACAGATTAGCAGCAATGGCTGGTGTTTTGGCAACAAACATGTGGAGTACTGTTGTGGTTATGCCCTTGGCGGCAACTGTGGGTGGATTTTTGTTTGGCGAGAGTAGTGCTAACTTGATTGAAAATTTCAACAAAACGTATCATCTCGGATTGAAATTTTTTCTCAGTAAGGCTATTTTGTTTGATATTGCTTTGCCTTTGGTTGTTGGATTTTTCGTGGTGGCGGGTCTGGTTTCTGTTTTGGCGTACGGACTTATTTTTTTGCTTATTAAGATAGAGAGGGGACAAGCAAGATGAATAATATATATCAGTGCCTGTGCATAAGTTTTTTTGGTAGGTAACATTTTTTGTGGTATAATAAAATTACTTGAATTTGTAATCTCAAATGAGGTTTAAAAAATAATAAAAAAAATATGAACAGAAAATTAGTCAGTGAATTTGCAATTGGTGTTGTGCTTTTGGTTGCGCTCATTGTGGGTGGAATTTTCTTGATAAATAACGCAAAAGAAATTGCCGCCTTGGATGCTGCTGAAAAGCAAAATCAAATGATGAAAAATAATATCGTTGCCATGAAGAATGCCAGGGAGACAAAACAACAAAATGTTGAAAAAGAGAATACTGCCTGCAGTCCTCATTATTATGAAGGAGAGGCCGGCATTGATGGTTGGTTTGTGTCTGAAGGGGAAGATGGAATTATTATTGCAATCAAAAAAAGCGATGTTTCAAAGCTTCCAGCGGTTGATGCCAAGGTTGCTAATAATGCAGAAAACTTGACCGTCAAGCTGATTGATCCTACAGATGAAATAAAATCTCAAATAAAGGCTTCTTCTGAAAAGTCTCCAACCACCGTTAAGATCAAGGGTTATGCTGAAGTTTGTGAGCAGCCACCATTGGTTAGTCTTGAACCAGCCACTGTTGCATTCAAAAAACGTTCATAATGCAAATTTGATTCAAACAATAAAAGCACCTTCTGGTTTTGAAGGTGCTTTTTGAAAATCTTTACTCTGGTTGAAACTGTGTTATGATGATTTTGTAAGATAAAATCGCTAAAGTATGAAAAAAATCTCAATCATAATCCCTGCGCATAATGAGGAAAGAAACATTCCCTTGATTTATGATAAACTCAAGGAAGTTTCTGAGTCATTTCTGGGCAAGTATTTATTTGAAATTATTTTTATAAATGATGGGAGTGATGACGACACTTTTGTTGAAATTGAAAAACTTGCAAGAAATGATGAAAATTTGAAATACATTGATTTTTCAAGAAATTTTGGAAAAGAAACCGCAACTTCTGCTGGGCTAAACAGCTGCAATGGGGATGCTTGTATAATGCTGGATGCCGATTTGCAACATCCAGTTGAACTTATTCCAAATTTCATTGCCAAATGGGAGGCTGGTGCTGAAGTTGTTGTTGGAATTAGAGCTCAAAACAAGAGTGATGGATTTGCCAAAAAAATCGGTTCAGCTATTTTTTATAAGATAATAAATAAGATATCAGAAATAGAGGTTGTTCCAAATGCTACAGATTTTAGATTGTTAGACAGGATTGTTATTGATCAATTTAATAAACTGACTGAAACAAATCGCATGACCAGAGCACTGATTGACTGGTTGGGTTTTCGTCGTGAATACATAAACTTTCAAGCCAACGAAAGAATTCATGGGCAAGCAAGTTATGATTTTTGGAAACTTTTCAAATTGGCAATGAACAGTTTTGTTTCTCTGAGTCTTTTTCCTTTGAAATTGGCTGGAAATCTTGGTCTTGTGATTGTGTTTGTATCTGGTATTTCAGGTTTGTACATTTTGTTGGGAAAATATTTTTTTCACACACGTTTTGCCTCAACATTTTCAGATTCGGAAAATTTAGCCATTTTGATAGTTTTCTTGGTTGGAATAATTCTAACATCTCTCGGGCTTATTGCTCTTTATATTGCCAATATCCATGGTGAAGTTATAAATAGGCCGATGTATGTTGTGCGAAAAAAGAAAATATAATAAAGAAAAAATAGTCAAAGAAATTTCAGGTTTTTTTGATTGACAAAAAAAGGTCTTTAAGGTATACTAATTAGCGACATCATGAAAAGTTCCATATGGAACTTTTTTGTTTTGTTAGAAACAAAAATCTGATTTTGCAATTTCGCAATTTTGGAAATAATAATTAATATCAAACATATTAGTAGAATAAAAAATGTTTTTTTGCAAAAAGTCCCGCTTTTATTTTTTGTGGCAATCTTTTTGTTGCAGTCGTCTGTACCACAAGCCCAGGCTGATATTTCTCCATTGGAAGGTTTAAAAAGGTTTTCCAGAGAGAAAGTTGTCAAAACCAGGAAAATTGAGGTTGAAAATTTGAGCACGCCAGAACAATCACTTGAAGATCTTCTTCAAAAAAACGATGCTGAAATTTTTCTCAAGACACCTGAGGAAATTACTGACCCTCAAGAAATAGAAAAAGCTGTTGATTTTGCTTCAAGCATAACTGGTGTGCGAAAAAATTTCATCATGGGATTATTAGTGGTGGAGTCTGATCTCGGAAGAAATCCCGGCGAATGCACCTATAAAGAGGTTGAGGATGGTGCCAAAATACAACATGAAACTGGAAGACTCAGTTTGCGTGCTTGGCAAACTTTCAAGGAGAGAAGAGAGATAATTAAGGATGTGGCGTTGAGCTTGGGATATGATTATGAAAAGCTTAATGTTTCCTGTAATCCTGGAAGTGCCTATGTAGGAACTGGTGGTGCAATGGGAATTCCACAATTTATGCCTGATACTTGGATGGAATACAAGGATCGTATCTCGGCTGTTGTGGGAAAAGAAAATCCTGATCCATGGGATGAGAGAGATGCTGCAGTCGCTGTGGCGCTCAAACTTTCAGATGTTTATGGTGTAACCGATCACAGCAGAATCGCTGAAAGAAATGCTGCAAAGTTATATTTGTCTGGAAGCACATCGAGTCGTTACGATTGGTATGCAAATCAAATTTTTTATTGGGCTGAAAATTACAAAAATTTAATAGGCTAGTCGCAGATAGTTTAAAAAGATTCGCTCGTAAAGAGTGAATCTTTTTTATTGTTAATAATAATGGATATTGTTTGTACTACTTTCGACATAGTAAAAGAAAAAAATATGCTAGTATTTGCTGCTCTAATGCCACATCCGCCAGAAAGTGTTCCAGGAATTGGAAGTCCTGATGATTTTGTTGTGATTCAAAAAACTTTGCATTCATTTGAAAAATTAGAAAAAGACCTTAGGAAGGCTGATCCGGACACTATTTTGATAATTTCGCCACATGCTCCCATGGATAAATATTCTTTTGTTTTAAATTCAAGCAGTGAGCTTAATGGAACTTTTGAAAATTTTGGCTTAGAGAGTGTTTTGGTGTATGACAATAATATAGAGATTGCAGACAAAATTAGCTTTGCTTGTACACTAAATGAAATGCCATGTCTTTTGCAAGGACACTTTTTGGATCACGGCGCATTGATTCCAATTTATCATCTGACAAAAAAATATTCCGCAATCAACATGCCAAAAATTGTTCATCTTTCATTTTCTTTTATGAATTACGAAAGACATTATCGTTATGGGGAGATAATACGTGGTGTTATCAATAGCTATAAAGGACGAGTTGCTGTAATTGCTAGTGGAGATCTTTCGCACATCATTGGGCTTGAAAAATCAAAAGACGCTCTTCGTATGGCAGATGAATTTGATCATGAAGTTATGCGTTATTTGGGTAGCAATGATTTAGCTAGCCTAATGAGCTTGGAAGACAAAGATGCTAAAAAAGTTAGAGAGTGTGGAATGCGTTCCATTGTTATTTTGCTGGGTATTTTGCATGGCAAGCAATATGAATTCAATCTATTGAGTTACGAACGGCCTTTTGGCGTTGGCTATTTAACTGCAAGATTATTATAAATGGCGGCGGCATGTTTTTGAGGTTGCCTTAATGGGTAAAAAATGATAAAATATATTTAATAATATGTTTTTAAGTCAGCAAAGAAACTCATGAATGAAAAAATAGTGATTTATACTGACGGTGGTTCTCGTGGAAATCCTGGGCCAGCTGCAGTGGGTGTGTATATTGAAACTTTGGGAAAAAAAATAGGTGAATGCATAGGAATAAAAACTAATAATGACGCTGAATATGAGGCGTTGATTTTGGGTTTGCAAAAAGCCAAAATATTTCTAGGCAAAGAAAAAGCAAAAAAAACTGAGTTGGAATGTTTTTTGGATAGCGAATTGGTGGTCAAGCAACTTAATCATGAATATAAATTAAAAGAACCTCGTATCCAACAATATTTTATTGAAATTTGGAATTTGATGCTTGAATATAAGCGGGTTACTTTTACTCATATTCCTCGTGAAAAAAATAAGGTTGCAGATGCCTTGGTAAATGAGGCTCTGGATGGTCAGTGCAAGCAAAACTCACTGCTGTGAAAATTTCTAATTTCTAATTTCTAAACAATTTCCAATGACTAAATGATTAAATTTTTAAACAATCGTAAAATTAATACATTGTTTGAAAATTGAAAATTGAAAATTGAAAATTAGAAGTAGTTTATGTCTAAGAAAAAAAAGTGGATTATCTGGAGCATTATCTTTGTTGTCGCTATCGGTGGGATTATTTTTTATTTTAAAAATAAAAAACCTGTGACAACTTATACCACAGCCGATGCAACAAAGGGAACCCTTGCCCAAACTGTTTCTGTGACTGGTGATTTGGTTGCTCAAGATGAGATTACACTTAATTTTGAACTTGGTGGTCGTGTAAGTAAGGTTTTTGTAAAACCAAGCAATAAGGTGGCTGCTGGTGATCCTATTGCAACACTTACTGATGCAACCTTGCAAAAGCAACTGGAGCAAGCGCAGGCTGGTCTTGATCAGGCAATTGCTAATGCTGGATCAAACAGTGATGCTTTTCGTGAAGCAAATGTTGCGAAAAATAATGCTGAAGACGTGTATGATCAAACAAAGTCACTTAATGAGCAAAATATTTCAGCAGCAAAAAAGGCTGTAGACAATGCTCAACAATACTATGATGATACTCGAGATGCATATTTGAGTGGTGGCTCGTTGGTTTCAGCTAAGCCAACTGTTACTGCTGCTGAAAATAGTTTGAATGCAGCAAAAGAAGCACTCAAAACAGCGGAAGAGCAAGCTGATCTTTTAAAAATAAATGCTCAAAACTCAATAGACACAGCTAAAGCAAAAGTTAAAACAGTGGAATCTGATTTTGCACGTGCTTCAAGAGATGCTTCTGTTGCGCAGGCAAGATCACTTTTTGATCAAGCCGTAATAAATCTTTCAAAAGCGACTCTTGTTTCTCCAGTAAATGGAATTATAACCGAGGTAAATAATAAGCCTGGTGAAATTTTAGGAACTGGTGTGATCAAAGAAACTTTTTCTCGCGTAATGTCTTTGGATTATATTATTGAATCAAAGGTTCCAGAATCTGATATTGTGAAATTAAAATTAGGACAGCATGCCAAAATTACTTTTGATGCGCTGACCACAGATGATATTTTTGATGGCGAGGTTATTGAAATTGATCCTGCTTCAACCACAATTCAAGACGTTGTTTATTATCAGATCAAACTTAAATTAAATTCAACCGATGTTAGAATTAAACCCGGCATGAGCGCAAATATTGATATTGCCACATCGCAAAAAGATAATGTGGTTTCAGTCCCATCTCGCGCGATAAAGATTGAGGGAAAGAAAAAGTACGTCGATGTTTTGCAAACTGATAACACAACGAAAAAAGTTTATGTTGAAACAGGGCTGGAGGGGGATGAAGGGATGGTTGAAATAAAATCAGGATTAAATGGCGGCGAGAAAGTGGTGACGTTTGTAACGGTAAAATGAAATTTTATCCATATTCCTCCCCTCCTCAGATGAGGAGGGGTTGGGGGAGGTTGAGCGAAGCCTGGCAAAAAAAGTCTTGAAGAATATTTGCAAGGCCCTGCTCAACCTCTCTGTCCCGATTCCGTATCGGGACATCTCTCCTCATCTGAGGAGAGAATGACAAGGAAAAATTATTAGTATGCAAACCATACACAGTATAAAAACAAAGGAGATAATAAGAAAGAAGCTCAGAAAAGATGCTACACCTCAAGAAATAATTTTATGGTCAAGATTGCGCAGAGGAAAACTGGGATATAAATTCAGAAGGCAACATTCTATCGGAAAATACATTGTTGATTTTTATTGTAGCGAAAAGAAATTAATTATTGAATTAGATGGTTGGCAACATAGAGAAGAAGTTAATGACGGATATGATATTGAAAGAACAAAATTCTTAGAATCACTGGGGTATAGAGTTTTAAGATTTTGGAATAATGATGTTAATAAAAATATAGAAGGTGTTGTGTTAAAAATTGAAGAATTTTTGAAAGGCTGAGCTCAACCTCTCTGTCATGAGTACATGACATCTCTCCTTATCTGAGGAGAGAAGGACAAGGAGGAAATCATTTTTTGTAAGTAAAAAGAGATATGAAATTAATAGAAGTAAATAATCTTAGCAAAACATATTCCAATGAAGGCGTGGAAACTCCGGCTCTGAAGAGTGCGACTTTTACGATTGAGAAAGGGGAGTTTGTTTCGATTATGGGGCCAAGCGGCTCTGGCAAATCAACCATGATGCAGATTCTGGGAATGCTTGATCGAGGCAGTGGCGGCTCATATTTTTTTGAGGGTGTGGATGTGAACAAATTCGAAGATGACGAGCTGGCAAAAATACGCAACAAAAAAATAGGATTTATTTTTCAATCTTTCAATCTTTTGCCGCGCACGAGTGTATATGAAAATGTTGAATTGCCGCTTTTGTATGATGATGATCATTTGGAAACGCACAATGGGGAAAAAATAAACAAAGCTCTTGATGCTGTCGGCATGAGCCATCGTACTAGGTATCTTTCCAATCAACTTTCTGGCGGCGAAAAACAACGCGTTGCAATTGCTCGCGCTTTGGTTAATGATCCGGAAGTTATTTTTGCTGATGAACCGACTGGAAATTTAGATTCCAAATCAGGTCTTGCCGTGATGAGGATTTTACAAAATCTTAATAATGATGGACATACGGTTATCCTGGTTACTCATGAAACTTATACCGCTCAACATGCGAAGCGTATTTTGAACATGAAGGATGGACAGATTGTTTCTGATGAACTCGTGAAAAATCGCTTGGTCGCAGATGGGGAAGGAGAACTGCTAAAATAATTTTTAATTTTCAATTTCTAATTTCTAAACAATTTATAATGATCAGATTTCAAAATGTTTGAAAATTAAATCATTTAGAAATTGAATATTGTTTGAAAATTGAAAATTAGAAATTGAAAATTGCTGACTTGATAAAATATGTGAATTTCTAAAAATACATGAAGCTAAGTTCACCAATCAAGATCTCGTACGATAATCTGATGGCGGCAAAGTTCCGCTCGTTTTTGACGATACTGGGAATTATTATTGGAATTGCCAGTGTGATTATTGTGATGGCGGTTGGCGCAAGCGCCCAGCAATTAATTTTGGATCAAGTTACGGGTATTGGTTCAAATTTAGTAGGAGTTTTGCCGGGAGCTTCAAATGACAAAGGGCCGCCAGCTTCGGTTTTTGGTATTGTGACCACCACACTTAAAGTCAAGGATTTGGATGCTATTTTGCTGAAAAAAAATGTTCCGAATGCTCTGGCAGCTTGTGGTTATGTTAGTGGTGTTGCAACTATTAAATATCGAGAAAATTCAACCCAGGGAAGTTATCAAGGAGTGTCTGCTTCTTTTGTTGAGGTGGAAACAAATGATTTAAAAGGTGGTAGATTTTTTACTAACGAGGAAGATGCTGGACTTGCCAGGGTTGCTGTTTTGGGTGCTAAGCGAGCGGAGGATCTTTTTGGTACTGAGGATCCTGTTGGAAAAATTTTCTCTATCAAGGATGTTAATTTTACGGTTGTTGGCGTTTTTGATAAAAAGGGATCATCTGGTCTTACTAATGCAGATGAACTTACTTATATTCCAGTGCAAACAGCTCAAAAGCTTTTGCTTGGTATTGATTATTTGAATTTTGCTAGAATTAAAATTGACTCTTTGGATAACATGTCACGCGCCGTGGCAGATATTAAAGTTACACTTAGAACGCAGCATCGTATTAAAAATTCCTCAGACGATGATTTTTCTGTGCGCGATACTGCACAAGCAATTAGCACTATTACAAACATCACAAATGTTTTGAAATATTTTTTGGTAGGAATTGCGGCCATCTCTCTTTTGGTTGGTGGAATCGGGATCATGAATATTATGCTTATTTCAGTGCAGCAAAGAATTCGTGAAGTGGGCCTCAGAAAAGCAGTGGGAGCTCGCAGGCGGCATATCATTACGCAATTTTTGATTGAGTCAGCTTTCTTAACTTTCGCTGGTGGAGTGGTTGGAATAATAATTGGAATTTCGATTTCATTTTTGGCATCGATAATAATAAACTATCTTGGTTATACCTGGCAGTTCATCATTTCGTTTGGTTCCATTATGGTTGCAACTTCGGTGTCGATTTTGATTGGAGTTTTGTTTGGATTGTATCCTGCACTCAAGGCATCTCGTATATCGCCGATGGAGGCACTACGCTATGAATAACCAAATCTTTAATTATCACTAGTATGTCATGCTGAACTTGTTTCAGCATCTACTCACTTAATTTTAGTAAACTTGCGACAATCGAGATCCTGAAACAAGTTCAGGATGACACCATGAATTAAGTTAATATTATTTTATGTTTAGAAGATTTTTATTATCAATTAAATTTGCTTCAAAAAGTTTGCGACATAATGTTGGCAGGACTGCTTTGACATTGGTTGGTGTGGTGGTCGGAATTATGTCAGTAATTGTGGTTTCATCAAGTGGGCAAGGCGTGAAAAATTATATTTTGGGACAGTTTGATAGTTATGGTTCAAATCTTATTCAGATAGAACCAAAAGTTCCCTCTACTGGAAAAACATCTTCCGCCAATGCTACTGGGCAAGCACAGGGAATTCAAATAACAACTCTCAAAATTTCAGATGCCGAAGTTCTTAAAAAAATTCCCAATGTTGATGATTATGTTGCCGGAACTATTGGTCAAGAAATTTTTAGTTATCGCGGAAACAATAAAAGCACCATGATTTATGGGGTGGGAGCTAATTGGCTCAATGTTGATACTGCCACTAAAGTTGCTCAAGGAGTTTTTTATACACAGGCTGAAGATGATAGTCTTGACCAGGTTATTGTTATTGGCCAGGATATTAGAGATGAGTTGTTTGGTAGTGAAGATCCTATCGGAAAATCAGTAAAAGTCAAAGGTTCAAATTATCGTGTTATTGGAGTTTTGGAGAAACGTGGGACTGTAACTTTTGTGAATTATGACGAACTGGTGTATATGCCAGTGCAAACTTTGCAGAAAAAAATTCTAGGTGTGGATTATTTGAAATTTATTTCAGTTTTGGTCAAAGATTCTAATTTTATTGATGTGACCGCAGCCGACATCAATGACACCATGAAACGTTTGCATAAAACGTATAAGGCAGATCAGGAGGATTATGCAATCACAACCATGCAGGAAGCGCAGAAGATGATAAATGATGTTTTTGGTACGATTAATATTTTGCTTTTGGCTCTCACCTCAATTTCGCTTTTGGTGGGTGGAGTGGGAATTATGAATGTTATGTATGTGGCGGTGGTTGAAAGAACTTTTGAAATAGGACTTAGAAAATCGGTGGGAGCAAGAGCTGCTGATATTCGTAATCAATTTTTGTTAGAAGCTGTGCTCATAACCTTAATGGGTGGAATAGTCGGCATCTTTCTGGGTTATTTAATCGCGCTTGGTTTTTCTTATGTACTTTCACTTCTTGGTTTTTCTTTACAATTTTCAGTGACATTTGCTTCAATAATTTTGGCTACTGGATTTTCCACAGCTACTGGAATTATTTTTGGTTTTTATCCAGCATACAAGGCTTCAAAACTTTCGCCTATGGAAGCACTTCGAAAAGAATAATTCCATACTACTTCCTCCCCTTGGATAAGGGGAGGATTGAGGTGGGGTTGAGCCTGGCTCCTCTCAACCTCTCTGCCCAAGGGGTATCTCTCCTTATCTAAGGAGAGAAAGAAGTTGAAGAAAACCCTCTTATTATTACACAATATTTTATGCAACCTCGCAAGTTGTAGGTTTTATGCGGTTGTGGTAACATGTAGGGACAAATTAAACAGTAAAAAACAGGTTCACCTAGTTAAATAACTTTAAATTTCTTAAAAAATTTAAAGTTAAGATTTGGCAAGGTGGATTGATGTATGCACTATAACAACCTAATCTAGGATAAGTTGGTTCTAAATAAAGCGTAGGGCCAAATCTTATTTAACCGGGTAAATGCATCAAGATAAAAAACGAGCTGAACCTGAGGAAATTAAGGAGCTTGAGTTGGAAAAAAAGTTCGAGCAAGAAAATATTTTGGAAATTGAGGTTGAAGAAGATCCTCAAGTGATGGCTTCGGCTGAAAATGGAATATTGTCAGATGAAGTTCTTGAAAAGAAAAAAAGAAGAGAAGTTATTTTTGAAATGATGTTGTTTCTTGTGTTGGGAATGCTTTTGGGTGTTACACTCAAAACTGAAGCTATCAAAAAAGTTACTATTGGTTTTAATGATTATCAAATTGTAAAACCAGCGGAAAGTTATGACGTCGCGGCATTGAAAAAAAATCTTGATGAGCAAATGGCAGAGCAATCCGCCTCGGTTCAAGGAGATAATTTGCCAACGCAAGACGGACAAGCAGTTCAACAAGCGCAACCCCAATAATAACAATTGTTAATTTGTAACTAGTAACCAAAAGAATCTCAGTTAAATAGTACGGATTACCGTAATTTAACCAGCCTCGACTAGACGTCAAGTCTAGGCGGGCGGGACAAAAAAATATGGAAGATGAAAAAAAGGATCAAGCGACTGATGAACAATATGTTCAATTGGGAGAGATTCAAGAAGAAGTTGAAGAAACTGAAGAAGAAAAAAAAGATAAAAAGATAAAAAATTTGATCTCAGCAATAATTTTGCTGGCAGGTTTATTCGTTGGTAGTCTTTTTGTTGATGTGGCACAGATGGTGCGTGGTGGAGGATTTTCTGAAAGAGCACTCAAATCCACAGATGTTTTTTCTTCGGGAGGAAAAACATGGGTAGCATACTCAGAGCCTCTTGTTAAAGTCCAAGTTATTTCAGATGACACTTGTGAGGCTTGCAAGCCAGATGAGGTTTTGATTGGTCTAAAGCAAGCATTGCCAACAATTTCAAATGAGAAAATAGATTTTAATTCAGAAAAAGGAAAAAAAATTATTGCACAGTTTGAAATTAAGACAATTCCAGCATTCATTTTTTCAAAAGAAATTGAAAAAACTGAGCTTTTTGCAAAGGCGCAGCCATTTCTAAATAAACAAGGCGAATCATATGCCATAAAAAGTGCTGAGGCTGGATTTCCAGTTGGAAAATACATTGTAGCTCCACAGATATCTGAAAAAGATATTACAATTGGTTCTTCTGAGTCAACAGTAAAAGTTGTTGCATTTAGCAATTTTCAAAGTCCTAGTGATAAAAAAGCGTATGCTGAAATTATTACCCCAATGTTGAAAGAGTATGGTGATAAAGTTCAATTGGATTTTAAAAGCTATGTACCACCAACAGCAACTCAGGGAACTGGTGCAGCTTTGGCTGCAGCTTGTGCAAATGAACAAGGAAAATTTGTTGATTATGCTGGTAAGCTTTTTGCTTCTCAGGACGCTTGGGGAAAAGCTAAAGATGCCACACCAATTTTCAAGGGATATGCTGCAACAATTGGTCTTAAGCTCGCAGATTTCAATAAATGTTTGGATGATAAAAAATATCAAGATCAAATTACTGCGAATGTTGCAGAGGGTCAATCATTTGGATTGCAAGCAACACCTTCAATTTTCATTGGAACAGATTTGCAACTTCCAACTGCAAAATATGATGACATGAAAAAAGTCATTGATGAACAACTAGCAAAATAACAAACAACTTACAACAAACAACTTACAATGGAGGGTGATTAGCTGTCACCCTCCATTTGTATTTCCTGGTTGTTTGTTGTCAGTACTTAGTTGTTGGTTGATATTGTTGACAACATCTTTTGATCTGCTATAATCATGGTATGAGTATAAACAAACAAAACCACAATTTAATACAGTTTATGTATTTTTGGTTTACGGGCCTTCAAGGTCGGTTTGTTTTTGTTAATTGTGAATAAAAGATAAATTCACAATTGACAGTAATGAGCTGGCCTTCACTGGTCAGTTTTTTGTTGTTTAAAAAAAGAATAAAAAATTAGAAAGGAGAAATTTTTTATGTTAGAATTAGCTCTGAATGTTTTTAGTGTCCAAAGTGGAGTTCATGGCTTTAGATTGGTTGGCGAGGCCAATACTGCTTCTGCTGATTTTTGCAAATCAATAGGTGATAGCATTCGCAGAAAGCATGTTGGTATTACTCTAGATCAAAAAAGATGTGTGGTAAGTATTTTAGGGGACAATGTTTCTATCAATTTTACTCAAAAGCCAAAAGAAATGGAAAAAATTTCCAGTGTATTGCGTGGAAGCATAAGTGTGGAGGATTATGGTGACGGAGAGTTTTCTGGCTGCATGGTAATAGGTAGATAATTTGGAATGTTCCTTGAAGAGGATTTGCATGATTTAATGCGAATCCTTTTTTATTGAAAATTTTGTTAAGAAAGAAAATCTTTCTTGAAAGCAGTTTCATCAAAAGAATATTTTCCCTCAAAGAAAGTGATTGTTTTGTTGACACTTTTGACAGCATTTTTTATGCAAGCAGAAGCTCCAGGTGATGGTGTAATGTTAAAAAGTATTTTTTCTCCTTCAATTTCAATTTCTCCCATCTGCAATTTTTGTGTTTTGTTATTAATCAGCTGTGGTCTGATGCCAGCCTTAGTTTTGCCATTCTTAAAATCCTCATATCTTAAGGTTGGAATTATTTTTTGGCACATTTTTGCATATGCTCTAGGACCAAAGTAAGGAATTTCGTAAATTAAATTTTTCAGTAAAAAAGTCAGCAATGTTTTTTCCGAGAGAACTTTTAAGAGAGCAATGGCTGACTGTTTATCGCTGAGTGTTGATTTGAGAAAATCTCCAAATGTTGCAATATTGTTTCTTTCAAGAAATGGCATAACATTTGCAGTTGGCCCAAAGCGAGTCTCATTTTCATTGTGAATGTTGGGATCGCCATGTACTCCAGCAAAAGGAAGTTTACCGCTTTGCATGGTATAAACCTTGCCGTTTAAAACTTTTCTTGAAGAAGTGTAAAAATTTCCACCAACAGGAAGTATGGAATATTCTTCACCATATCCAAGTTCCTTGGCAAACATCAAGCTGTGAGAACACATCGCAACCACAACAACATCAGCCCAAAAAATTCCATTGTTTGTTATGATTTCAAATCCACCATCTTTCTTGGCGATGCTTGTTACCTTTGTGTTTGTAAAAATTTCAGCGTTGGGATTATTTTTGGTAGCTTCTTGTGCTAAATTTTTAGCCAAAGCTCCAAAATCAACAACCCATCCATCTTCACTATATCCAGCCATTATTTTTTCGGATTGTTTTCTGCCGCTTACTATTTCTGGTTCAATCTTGGCTATTTTTTCCTTGGTTATTTTTTTGAAATTTGGAAATATTTGTTCAAATTCATTTTGTCTTTTTTCAAATGTTGCAACTTCTTTTTCTCCAACAGCTAGTAACATTTTATGAGATTTTTTATAAATGTCACAATCCTTTTTGTCCAATCTTTCAAGGTAGCGAACAACCATTTGTGAAGCTTCTTTGGATGACGATGCTTTTTCTGTGGAATAGTTTGCTTCAATATCTCCAAAATGCAGAGTTTGACTGTTGTTGTTTTCTTTGGAATTTATTTCTCCTAATTTTCCAGCTTTTTCTATTAAAGCAATGGAGTTGATGTTGGTGTATTTGCTTAAGATATGAAAAATTGAGCTGCCGGTAATGCCTCCTCCCAGAATTGCAACTTGAATTTTTTTCGTTTCGTTTTTCATAAAAATGTGTGCATATTATTTGTTAATTTTTCCCGACTGCTGTCGGAATTGTTGTCTGGACAGAATCAAAGATTCTGAAAGCCAACAAAAAAATCGGCTCTGTGTGAGTCGATCTTGTTTTGCGAATTCAAATCAAAACCGACGATAATCAATCACAATTATCGTCATTATTCAAGGTTGTAATTTGTGTCAGATACCTATTCATATATTTAGCTTATCAGAATTATAAAATTTGTCCAGCCCTTGTGAAATGAAATTTAGTTTTTATTGATATTTGTGATATAATTTAGATGCTTAAAAAGTAATAAAATAAACAATGAAAAATCAAAAAGTTAGCACGGGACTTGGGACAATTGTGCTTGTTATTTTTTCAATTGCTGCAGGTATGCTTGTGTGGCAAGTTATGAAAAATAGAGAGGTTGCGGAGGCACCGCAAAACGTTGTTGATGTGAAAAAAAACATAGTTATACCACAGAACAAACAAGGGGCTCAACAAGATCAGTCTAAAACACAAACAACAACTAATAATTCCAAATCAACCATTATCACTAAAATTAATGATGATAGAAAAACTTGGAAAACTTTCCATGATAATAATGGTGGAATTAAATTAAGCTACCCATCTGAGCTATCCTTAAATACATTACGAAAAGATATCATCTTAGGCATTTATTCAATAAGTCCTGAAGATGCTTACTATGGAGTACCCGATGCCATGATAATGAACCAGCTTATTATTTATTATGATCAAAAAAACATATACGAGATTATAGAAAATAAAAAGACAAACAATCCTGAAAATTTTACACAAAAAACAATAGAGATTAATAATATTTCTGCCGAACAAATATCCTATAAAGGAGCTTATGCTGGAGAGTTGTGGATTAATAAACTAATAAAAAAAGGAATTGGTACAATCGTAATTTCTTACCCAGGTGATAATCAGGAAAATGTAGACATTTTTGAAAAAATAATTTCAACTATACAGCTTTAAGGATTATTTAAGCAGGAAATTAAAAAGGGGTTCTGCAATTTTGCAGAACCCCTTTTTTCATTGTAAACCGGATACTATTCGTAGGTAACCAGTTCAGGGTTTACGAAGTGTTCAGGGTATGCTGGCTTTGAATCGCAATTATTTACTGGAAGAGCACCTTTGTCTGAAGTTCCAGATAGAAACGGAGCCATTCTGATTCCAAGGTGAAAGTGTGTATTATCGCCCAAATCAGCTACAGTTGCAATTTGTTGATCTTTTGTAACGTGATCACCAACACCCAGGTTTCCGTACTTGATAACATGCCAATACACTGTTGTGAATTGATTATTATCATCTTCAATAACAATTGCATCGGCCCATTCACTATGTTGACCAGTGAATATTTCCCTAACTATTCCTGTGTGAGCAGCATGCACCTCATCCGTTGTGGTAGCTTGCAAATCAACGCCAACGTGTTTTTCATATGTTCCAGATGGACATTGACCAGGAGTCCAAGTGTCATTGAAATAGAAATGTGATAATTTTCTTGCCGCAAGTGTTCCAGAAAGTGGAAATTTCAATACGGGCAAGAATTGAGCTGTTAATTCCTTGTCACCGCTCATGTTTATTGTTAGTGGGTTATCAGTGGAATTGATAGTTCCATCATTCCAGAAAGCGAAAGTATAACCACTTGACGCTGTTGGCGTGAGAGACACGCTCCCTAGAGTGAACGATCCTGTGCAAGTGCCATTCGAACATGTAAGACAATTCGGATCACTTGCCACCGTTCCGCCTACTTGCGGATTGAGTGCGATGGTAAGCTGGAGTGGAAAAGCAGTGTACCAGTTAGCTGCAAAAGCGACAGTAACACCATTTACCTCATAAGGGCGCTGTTGCCAAACTTAAAAAATTTTACATTTTGGTAAAAACACAATAAATTTCAATCGAATACATTGAGCTCTATTGTATTTTTATCAAC
>LBRX01000007.1 GCA_000991645.1 Candidatus Moranbacteria bacterium GW2011_GWE2_36_40 | reverse complement strand
AATGAAGGTATTTTCTAAAATCAAAGTTAGCTAATTTTTCAAAAATGCCCAATATTGTAGATTACATTTGGGGGCCCATTTCTGTATTGGAATATACTGAGAACTTTTTTAGCTTAGCAGTGCGATTTTTTGACATTTAAGCTCAAATTGCGTAACATGAAAGCATGGATGGCATCAAAAAAAGAACATTTTCAAAACTTCCTGACAATCAAAATTCCGATTCAACGCCGGCTTTGATTTTTTCGAAATCCAAACAAGCTGAAGAAACCATCATTAACACCCCCAAAGAACCACTCCCCCTCCCTTATTCAAAAAAAGAAGAACTCTACATTCCGCGTGAAGAAACGATGTGGGAAAATAACAACAAAAAACTAGTCGGGCAGAAAAAAAAACTTCCACAAAAAATATTTCTTGTCATTCTTTTAATAATCTTGATATCAACATTTTCTTATGCTTGCTTTTTTGTTTGGAAAACATATTTAGCAACAAAAAAAATGAACGGGACAGACAAGCAGCAACAAACAACCTTCATTCAAAATATGCGCTCAATGATTGCACCAATAATTTCAAATGACGATCTTTATGCATTGCGAGGACAAGAAACTGGTCGCATCAACATTTTGCTACTTGGGGCTGCTGGAGAAAATCAACCAGGTGGAAATCTGACAGACACCGTCATGATCATGAGCATCGATACCAAAAACAAAAAACTCGCACTGCTTTCTTTGCCTCGCGATTTCTATGTCCCAATTCCAAGTGAACAACTGTCACAAAATTCCCAACAAACCACTGGCCAATCTTTTGCAAAAATAAACAGTCTATATAAAATTGGAACAAATCAACAAGCAGGCACAGAGTTAATTCAAAAGGCTGTGGAAAACATTACGGGTGTTCAGATTCACTATCATGTTGTGGTTGATTTTGCAGCCTTTGAAAAAATAATCGACAACATTGGTGGAGTTAATGTTATGGTTCAAAGAGATATCTATGATCCAAAATACCCTGGACCAAATTACAGCTACCAAACATTTTCACTAACCAAGGGTTCTCATCTTTTAGATGGGCAAACAGCTTTGAAATATGTCCGCGAACGCCATAATGATCCTGAAGGAGATTTTGGCAGAGCAAAACGCCAACAGCAAGTCATCCAAGCAGTAAAAACAAAGCTTTTTTCATTGCAAACACTTTTCAATGCCACAGCTCTCAGCAAAATCCTTGACACACTTGGAAACAATGTCAAAACAGACATTTCATTTAATGATATCGAACAATTCATAAAATTAAGCCGAACTCTCGATACTCAAAACATTAACAATGTGGTTGTGGATGCCTGGAAACAAAAAAGCTTGCTGAAAGTTTCGCATGTTATGACAGGAAATGACCGTGCATTTATCTTGATTCCAAGAGTTGGAAATTATAGTGAAATTGAGGACCTGGCTCGCAACATTTTTGATCAAGCAGAACTAAAAAAGCGTCATGATTCGATTGTCGAAGAAGAAGCAACCATTTCAATTGTCAATCAAAGTGGCAACAAGGATCTTGCAACAAAAATAAAAAAACTGCTAAATGAAAAATTGGAATTTAAAAATGTAAAAATTATTTCTGACACAAACGACATGCTCACTGCAAATTCCACAATTTCAACCAATGAAGTTGGAGCAAAGAAAATTTTCACCCTTGATGAACTTATCAAAAAACTTCCTGCTTCACTAACAGAAAAATCCACAACATCTGAAACCACATCGGAAAGTGACATCACAATCACACTTGGAAATGATTTGATTAGTATTTATAAATACGAAGAAGATACTATTGAAGATTTTAACAAAGCACAGGAAAACCAGCTTAATTTTTAATTTTTAAATAAATCACAATGTTTAATTTTTAAAAATTATAAAAATTAAAAATTAAAAATTGATATTAATAAATATCGAAAAAATATTATGAAATTATTAGTAGGTCTTGGAAACCCAACAAAAGAATACGAGAACACTCGGCATAACGCTGGGTTTATTGTGCTGGATGAAATTCGAAAAGAATTTTCTTTTCCAGAATTTAAATCAAGCAAAAAATTTGAAGCAGAAATTTCCGAGGGAATAATAAAAGGGAGAAATGGGATAAAAGGGATTAATGGGGAAAATGCGGGAAAAATGATTGATGGAAAAGAGGAGGAAAAAATAATTTTGGTCAAACCACAAACTTTCATGAATCTTTCGGGAAAAAGCATTGGGGCTATCATGGCTTTTTATAAAATTCCTGCTAGCGATTTGATTGTGCTTCATGATGACCTTGATATTGAACTTGGAACTTTCAAGATTTCAACAGACTCTTCAGCTGCCGGACACAATGGAGTGACTTCGATTTTTGAAACACTTGGCACGCAAAAAATCAAACGCATTCGCATTGGCATTGAAGGCGCTGAAAAAAAACTTGAACGCCTAATCCCAGGCAGCGATTTTGTTTTGCAAAATTTTTCCAATGAAGAATTGGAAACAGTTCAAAAACTTTCGAAAGAAATTGTAAAAAATATATAAGCAATACTCAATGTCATCTTGAGCGAATCCGTCAGTAGACGGAGAAGTCGAAAGATCTGAGCCCAGATTTCTCGATTCCGCTACGCTTCACTCGAAATGACACAAAAATAAAAAGCACTGTCTTTTGTTTTACCCATTAGGATAAATTAAAAGACAGCGCTTTAACTTTTTCATTAGGCGTAAAGATCACTAAGATCCTTATAATCCCTATGCCGTGGATCTGTTTGCCTTCTCCCGATGTATGGCATGCCGTGTGAATCACGCCTTTTATCGAAAGATGTTTCAATTCCCATTTGGCTTGGTTTTTCAGTTGCGAGAGTTTTTCCAATAGTATCCACTCGCAGCTTAAATGGGGAAATTAATCCCAATAAATTCGCAAACATAACCCACCCCTTTCCAGTTTGATAATATTTCAACCAAACTGATTTAGTTTGAAAGAACCATTACTACTCCCCTTAAAACAACAAAAGACAATCCTCCAAAAGAACTGTCTTTTATTGTTAAGGCACTTGCGTCACCTTACTATGATGGTATCTTTGCTACCAATGTTATCCCCTAAACATTAGCAACTACTATATCTCTATTATACTCCCTTTTTGGCGAAAAGTCAATGAGTATTGATTTCTTGCTTCAACAGAGCCTTGAAATTACACTGTAATTTTTGAGAATTGTCAAACATAATCATTTGCGCTATTCTTGAGACATTATGAAACATCTCAATGCTCTCAATACAATTTATGGATTGGGTGGAAAAAAAATGAAATTGCTCATGAATTTTTTTGAAACTTCTGAAAAAATTTGGCAAGCGCCGCTTGCTGAATTGGTAAAATCAGGTGTTGGAGAAAAAATTGCAAACAAAATTGTTGAGGCAAGGCCTTCTATTGATCCTCAAGCAGAATGGGAAAAATTAGAAGAAGAAAACATTTTGGCCATTTCCCTCACTGACCCAAGATATCCCACCCTTTTAAAACAAATTCCAGACAATCCATACGTCATATATATGAAGGGAGATTTGTCTTGCCTTGATTTGCCATTGATTGCAATTGTTGGCTCGCGCAAATTGACAGACTATGGCAATCGAGTGACAAGAGGATTTGCCAAAGAATTGGCTTCCAATAATATTTGCGTTGTTAGCGGCTTGGCTTTTGGCATTGATGCCATGGCTCATCGAGGAGCATTGGATGCCAAAGGTCGAACAATTGCAGTGCTCGGAAACAGCTTGGACAATGAAAGCATTTCTCCACGCTCAAATTTCCAACTTTCCGAAGAAATAATTTCCAATGGAGGACTTCTCATAAGTGAATTCCCTGTCAAAACTACTGCTGACGTTTGGACATTTCCGGCCAGAAATCGCATCATGGCCGGAATGAGCTTGGGAACACTAGTTGTTGAAGCTGCTGAAAAAAGCGGCAGTCTTATTACAGCCAATCTCGCCCTGGATTATAATCGTGAAGTTTTTGCTATTCCAGGTTCAATATTCTCACCTCAATCAGTGGCAACACACAAACTCATCAAGGCTGGAGCCAAATTGACAACCTCAGTCAAAGATATCTTGGAAGAATTACGACTGGATTTACCAATTGCAAATGAGCAAATTCAACAAAAATCCTGCAATCTCAATCTAAATCCCCAGGAAGAAAAAATTTACAACTTTTTGACACATGAAAGTCTCCACATTGACACAATTGCAAAACTAACTACACTAGATACATCGACCATTTCTTCAATTTTGGCTATTTTAGAGATAAAAGGGGCAATTAAGAATGTGGGAGGACAGAACTATATAAAGTTATAAAGTTCATAAAGTTATAAAGTTATAAAGCAAGAATCGAAAATATTTCATCACTATAATCATAAGGTTCGTAAAGTTCATCAAGTTCGTAAAGTAAAAAATGCATTCTACTTTATAAACTTTAGAAACCTTATAAACTTTAAGAACTTATTAAAATGAAACTTATTATCGTCGAGTCCCCTACTAAGGCTAAAACCATCACTAAATTCTTGGGCAAGGGTTTCACAGTGAAATCTTCTTTTGGTCATGTGCGAGATTTGCCAAAAAGTGGCATGGGCGTTGATATTGAAAAAGATTTTGCACCAAGCTATGAAATTCCAGACAAAGCCCGCATCAAAGTAACTGAGCTTTTGAAGTTTTCCAAAAAAGCAGATGAAGTTATTCTGGCATCCGATGAAGACCGCGAAGGAGAAGCAATTGCCTGGCATTTGGTTGAAGCATTAGGCTTAGACAAGAAAAATAAAAAACCATACTCTCGTATTGTTTTTCATGAAATTACCAAGAGCGCAATCGAAAAAGCCTTGGAGCATCCACGTGAAATTGACTTAAACTTGGTTGATGCACAGCAAGCCAGACGAGTTCTTGATCGATTGGTTGGATATGAACTCTCTCCATTTTTATGGAAAAAAATTCGTCGCGGTCTTTCCGCTGGACGTGTGCAATCAGTGGCACTGCGATTTATTGTTGAACGCGAACGAGAAATTCAGAAATTTGAAGCCGAAGAATTTTGGACAATTTCTGCCAAATTACAAAAAAAGTCTGCCGAACCTGGCCGCAATGCTTCAAGCATAGCTGATGCAGGCGAGGATATTTTTGAAGCTAATTTGCTAGAACAAAATGGAGAAAAAATTGAACAAACAATCACACTAAAACTTTTCACTGGAGATTACAAAACCAAAAAAAGCATCATTCCTAACAAAAAAACAGCCGAGCAAATTACCAGTGAACTCAAAGATGCAAAATATCAAGTTTTGTCAGTTGAGAAAAAAGAAACGATGCGAAGTCCATCTGCACCTTTTACCACCTCAACTTTGCAACAAGCTGCAATTAGTAGCTTTGGTTTTTCAGCCAAACAAACCATGATGACAGCACAGAAGTTATATGAGGAAGGATACATAACATATATGCGAACTGATAGCATGAATCTGTCTTTGGAATCATTGATGAGCGCACGAAAAATAATTGAAAAGGAATTTGGAAAAAACTATTCATTGGAAAGTCCTCGCTATTTCAAAACAAAATCAAAGAGCGCGCAAGAGGCTCATGAGGCCATTCGACCGACTGATCCTGAAAAAACACCTGACGAATTGATGCCGCTTTTGGAAACAAATCAATACAAACTATATCGCTTGATTTGGAATCGCATGATTGCTTGCCAAATGCAAAACGCGCGACTAAATTCTGTTAAAGCCGATATTGAAGCTGCTAATAATAAAAACAAGTTTCTATTACGCGCTACTGGCTCAACCGTTATTTTTGATGGATTTTTAAAAGTATACGAAAGTAGAGCCGCGCAAGCTGAATCATTTTTGCCAGAACTTAAAAAGGGAGATGCACTTTCTGCACTAGAAATTTTGCCACTGCAAAAATTTACCTCCGCTCCACCAAGATACAATGAAGCAACATTAGTAAAGGTTCTTGAAGAACATGGAATTGGACGACCTTCAACCTATGCCCCAACAATTTCAACAATCATTGAGAGAAAATACGTCGACAAAAATGAAGACAAGCGCTTGTTCCCATTGGAAATAGGTTTTCCCGTGAACGATTTGCTGGTGGAACATTTTCCAACAATTGTTGGAATAGATTTTACTGCCAACATTGAAAAGGATTTTGATGAAATCGCTGAAGGTCACAAGAAATGGGTGCCGGTTATTAGGAATTTTTATGAACCTTTTCATGCACTTTTGGAAGAAAAAAATGACAGCGTAAAAAAAGAGGATTTGGTGGAAAAATTGAATCGACCATGTCCAAGCTGTGACGGAGAATTGATCATGAAATTTGGACGCTTTGGAAAATTTATTGCTTGCTCAAACTATCCAACTTGCAAATACACAGAGAAAACAGAATCCGAAAAAAAGGAGGATGAAGAAAATTCTGGAATTGTTTGTGATAAATGCGGAAAACCTATGGTCGTAAAACGTGGACGCTTTGGAGCTTTCTTGGGGTGTTCTGGTTATCCAGAATGCAAGGGAATCATGAAAATCGAACAAAAAACCGGAGTCAAATGTCCGAAATGCCAAGTTGGCGATGTGATTGCCAGAAAATCCAAGAAAGGCAAGATGTTTTATGGTTGCAACAAATATCCAGATTGTGATTTTGTCATGTGGAACAAGCCAACTGGCGAAATGTGTCCGAAATGTTCTCAACCACTTGCTTTTGCAGCCAAAGGAAAAATAACTTGTTCAAACAAAGAATGCAAATTCACAAAAGAATCCGAATAGCAAAAAAATATTGCACAATGTGCTATAATAAAAGCAATATAAAAATATTTCAGAAGTAATACACACTATGGTAAAACAACTCACACTTGAAGATATCATAGGTGCACTGCGAAATCCCCCGTCAGATGCGAGGAAAAAAGTCATAACCAAGGCTTATGATTTGGCTATGGAAGCACACAAGGGCCAAACAAGACGTTCTGGTGAAGATTATGTTCAACATCCAATTGCGGTGGCAAAAATTTTGGCCGAGATTGGTATGGGAGGGAAAACTATAGCAGCTGGTCTCATGCATGACATCCCAGAAGACACAGCTATAACCCTTGAAGATATTGAAAAAAAATTTGGTAGCGAAATATCTTCGCTTGTTGATGGTGTGACAAAATTGGGAAAAATAAAATTACGCGGTTCACATGAAGAATATTTTTTGGAAAATCTTCGCAAAATGCTTCTGGCAATGGCAAGCGATATTCGCGTGATCATCATCAAGCTTGCTGACAGATTGCACAACATGCAAACACTGGAGTTTAATCCTCCAGAAAAACAAATTCGAATTGCACGTGAAACCATGGAAATTTTTGCTCCGATTGCCAATAGACTTGGAATGGGAGAAATAAAAACTCAACTTCAGGATCTCTCATTTAAATATCTTGATCCTGAAAATTTTCAACGCATCAAGGAGTTAGAGGAAAAGGACCAAGAAGAAAGAGATAAGCATGTTCAAAGAGCTATCAAAGAATTGGAAGATGAAATGAAAAGAGAAGGAATTCAATTCATTAGAACAGATGGACGTGCCAAAAGCATTTATAGCCTCTATCTTAAACTCCAAAAGCACGACATGGACATAAATAGAATTTATGATTTGTCCGCTGTGCGAATAATTTTGCCTGAAGTTGCTGATTGCTATGAAACACTTGGAATTGTGCACAAAAAATATCGCCCAATGATTGGACGAATTAAAGATTATATTTCTCTACCAAAACCCAATGGATACCAATCACTTCACACAACAGTATTTGGTCCAGATGGAAAAATATTAGAAGTTCAAATAAGGACTGTCAAAATGGATAATGAAGCTGAATTCGGAATAGCTGCTCATTGGATTTATAGCGAAAGAAAAAAGAAAAAAAATTGGCGAGATTTGATCTTCAAAAAGAAAAAACCTGAACCGGAAAAAGAATTGGAATGGGTAAAGCAACTTCGTGAATGGCAAAATGAAATTGGACGAGATGATGAAGAATTTATTCAAGGACTCAAAATTGATTTTTTCAAAAATCATATTTTTGCCTTCACACCAAGAGGAGACATCATAGACTTGCCTGAAGATTCAACACCAATTGATTTTGCCTATGCAATTCACAGCGAAGTTGGAAACCATGTTACAGGTGCGAAGGCTGATGGGAAAATGGTTTCACTTGATTATCCAATAAAAAATGGACAAGTTTTGGAAATACTTACCAGCAAAGACCGCAAAACACCTAATCATGACTGGCTAAAATTCGTCAAAACTTCCGCAGCAAAATCACACATTCGAAGAGAGTTAAGAAAGGAATAATGGGTTTGTTTTTTAAATTGCATTTTTATAACTACTCATGAGCGATTTTACCAAGTAATGAATCTAAATCTTCCTGAGAATAATATTCGATCACGATCTTGCCACCATCGCCAGCTTTAGAAATTTTGACTTTCGTGCCGAGCACTTCCACTAATTTGTTTTCCAATTCCTTCATTTGCGGATCAGCAGTTTTGTGACGCTCATATGAACGTACAGAAACCTCCTTGGTTTTTTCTTCCACCTGCCTTACTGTCAAATTGCCCTTAAGAATAATTTCATACAATGCTCTTTGTTTTTCAGGATTAGAAAGTGACAAAATAGCCTTGGCATGTCCTTCAGTAATCTTTCCATCAATCAGTCCTTTTTGAATTTCAACAGGCAAAGTCAACAAACGCATCTTGTTGGCGACCAAACTTCTTGACTTCCCCATCTTGGAAGCAATCTCTTCTTGACTCATTTGATATTCATCTGCCAGTTTTTGATAGGCCTTGCCCTCTTCAATTGCATTTAAATCATGACGCTGTACATTTTCAATGATGGCTAATTCCAATTTTTGCAATTCACTAGCTTCTCGAATAATAACCGGAACCTTTTTTAGACCAACCAATTGAGAAGCTTGAAGACGTCTTTCCCCTGCAATTAATTCATATTTGTTTCCACTACGTGTGACAATCAATGGTTGAATAATTCCATGCAATTTGATTGAATCAGCCAAATTTTGCAATTTTTCGTCATCGAAAAGATTTCTTGGCTGATGCGGATTTGCCACAATAAGATTCACATCAACCTCCATCACAAAATTATCACCACGAATTGATTCATCTGTTGCGCTAACTGTTCTCTTGGAAAACTCCTCAGCATTTTGAAATGTTTGAGGTGTCGCTGCTGCTGGTTGTTTGTTTGGGATAAGAGATGACAGTCCCCTGCCAAGTCCGAATTGTTGAGACATAAATTAAAGTCGAAAGTTCATAACGTTCATAAGGTTCGTAAAGAAAAATACTTTATAAACTTTAAGAACTTTATAACTTTATAAACTTATTGTATTTTATTGCGCTTTTCTTCCTCATCCCTTGCTATTATTTCTTTAACAAGATTTTTATATGATCTTGCTCCCTTGGAAAGACTGTCGAAACTGAGAATTGATTTTCCATAACTTGGTGCCTCAGCCAAACGAACACTTCTAGGAATAACGCTTTCAAAAACGTGTCCTGGGAAATGATTCTTCATCTCCTTAACAACCTGGCGAGCCAATCTGTTTCGTCGATCATACATTGTGAGCACTGCACCCATGATTTTCAAGTTTGGTTGCAAATGCTTCTGCACAAGCTCAATTGTTGATAGAAGTTGACTCAAGCCTTCAAGAGCATAATATTCTGTTTGTACTGGGATAAGCACCTCATCACTCGCCACAAGCCCATTTATTGTCAATAAACCAAGGCTAGGAGGGCTATCAATAATAATATAGTCATAATCTGTGCGAATCTGTCTTAAGACGTCATACAGCTTAAATTCACGATTATCAAAATGCACCATTTCAACACCAGCACCTGCCAATTCTTGCGAACTTGGCAAAAGATCATGTCCAGCCTCCTCAGCTCTAATGATAACATTCCTTGGATGTTCACCACCTACCAATGTACTATACAAACCCTTTTCCAAATTCCTAATATCAATACCCAAGCCAGAGGAAGCATTTCCCTGGGGGTCAAGATCAACAAGAAGTACCAACTTCCCCATGGAAGCTAAATAAGTTGCAATATTAATAGCAGTAGTTGTTTTTCCAACACCCCCTTTTTGATTTATTAGTGAAATAATTTTAGCCATAGACTTCGTAATCACCAAATTACAAGAAACAATAACCAAACAAAACTCAATGTTTCAATTCACAAGTGTTTTGAGGATTGTTATTTGGAATTTGTTTGTATCTTGTTTCTTGATTATTGGTTATTGCTCTTAGGCTATTGTATCACATTGACAATTCAATTTCAATCATTTATTATTAGAAAGTACTTTTGATGAAATTAGGCTTTATTTTAGGCAAAATGCCCGGGTGATGGAATTGGTATTCATGCGCGACTCAAAATCGTGTGGCAGTAATGTCGTGGGAGTTCGAGTCTCCCCCCGGGCACCAAAATAAAAACGTAATGGATAAAAATAACCTTGCATACCTCATTGGTATCGCTATGGGTGATGGTAATTTATCAAATCCAAATGGACGCGCAGTGCGTCTAAGAATTTCTTGCGACACGAAATACAAAAATCTGATGGATAATATTATTTTATCCATTCAAAAACTTTTACCAAAAAATAAAGTAGCGATAGTGAAAAGAAGGGATAATTGCGCAGACATTAGTTGTTATTCAAATAAATGGGAAAGTCTTCTTAATTGGAAGGCAAAGGATGGGTCAAAAGAATCACAAAAAATTTCAATTCCTGATTGGATAAAAAATAATAAACAATACTCGCTATTGTGCCTGAAGGGATTATTTGAAACGGATGGCTCAATTTATACAGACAGAAAATACCTGATGGCAAATTTTGTGACCATAATTCCAACACTTGCAAATGATGTGATGGAAATTATCAGAAGTCTTGGATTCAAACCAAACATGCAGTTACGAAAAGAATTAAATGGAAAAACTAAGCATACAATTAGGATATCAAAAAATACTGAAGAATTCATAAAATTAGTAAAAATAGACAAGAGTTAATCTGCCCATAGACCTTTAACAACTTGAGAGGAGGATCACATGAAAACCGAAGATTTTTTAGAGGCTTCGAAAGCTATTACGCAGGAAAAGATGGATGCGAAGCGTGGTCAAATTTCTGAATCACAAATGTTGACTGCTCAATATCTCAAACGTCTACACAATGCTCCAGACAGAGATGTACATCTCAGAGAAAAACGATATCGTGGATAGGAGGAAAGCATGACAAAGAAATTTGTTCATGAAGTCTCAAAAGCACTTACCGCAAAAAGAATCGAAGAAATAAAAGAGCAAATTTTAGCACCAAAACCAAAAACAACTCGGTATTTGAATGATCTCGCAAAAGCTCCAAACATTACAACTATTCCCTTTTTCAGTTATTTACGATACAAAAAAAGTTAAGGAGGTTATTATGGTATCGAAAAATAAAAATGAACCATACATTTTAAATGGATTTTCCTATAGTGAGGATGAAAAATCCAGAGCTAAAGAAATAAGGAATATGGAAGATAGTGAAAGAAAAGATTCCCGTATCAAATATTTTGAGATTGAAACCGGAAAGAAATTTCCGACAAATGAACCACTCAAGCAAAATATCGCATTAAACAGAAGCAAAACAGAAATTTCAAGCAATAACGCACGAATTGCAAGAACGCTTCTCTTCAGATAATGCAACCAATTTAAAATAAAAAAAAAGCCCGCGCTAATGCACGGACTTTTTAAATTGTCTTTCAAAATTTTCAATTTTGTCCAGACAATATATACCCGAAGGGTACATATTGTAAAGTAAAACTATTTTTTTCTTGCAATCCTCACGACACGCTGGCTAGATTTCGGCATTTGACGAACCCGCCTCGACTCGCGAAGATGATCACTTGTCGACGCGAGGCTGGCAATATGCACATGATGAGTTTTGGCTTTTTTGGCAGCGCGAGCCGCGCGGATATCACGAATTATTTTTTGAAAAACCAAAAGCAAAACTACAAACAAAATAATTAGAACTATAAATTTCAGACCAAGTGCAATCCAAAGACCATTAATGTTTTGTGATGAACCAAAAATTCCAAACGCTCTATTTTGATATTCCTTTTTCCCATAATCAACAAACACGACTCTTATGTAACCCTTGTTTTGTGAAACTTGTTGTGGTGCAGGATAAATCATTGGTTCAATCGAAGATGTTGATGTTGCAGAATCAGAAGATGAGACATCTTGATTAGCAACATTTTTTTCCTGAGCAGCCATTGGATAATAATTTATTAATGGAATTTGCTCTGTTGATTCTTTAATGATTCTGCTTCCAACATTTTTAAAATTTGCAAATGTTGCATCAAATTTTTCCAAGGGAATTTGCACAACAACAGAGCCATTTTTCAAATTCTCAGAAGCATATGAAATATTTTCAAAATATATAATTCCACCATTTTTCAAAGCTATCGACGAAATTGCTTTCCTGGCAACATCCAAATCTTCAACAACCAAAGCAACCTCCCCGCTTTTTGCAGCATCTTGAGGGATTGCAAAAAAATTATTTGCATTAGAATCTCCATAAAATCCAGATTGACTCCTCATCATTGAAGAATATCCAATTTTTCCATCATACCCATCAATCATTCGTCCTCCGAATTGTTTTTCATGCAACTTCAATCTCAAGCCAGTAGTAAGAGCCACAATAGCAACGCCAATTACAAGAATCAGAAACGCCGCAACAATTTTTCTGCGTCTCGAATTCAATTTAAAACATTGCGCAAAAGACTCCACCGTTTCTTCTGTTTTCATTTTATTTTTGTTTGGTAATTAAAAAACCCTATTTTCTTTCATTTACAATTATACCATATTTTAAAAAAAGACGTAAACACTTTTCAGTGTCCACGTCTCATTAGAATCCAAGCCTATCTCTCAATATTATGATGCCTTCTTCTTTCTTGATATATCTTTACCAAATGCTTATTCTTATCAACAACTGCTTTATTGAAGCCTTTCTGATGCTCATTAACCATCGGAAGACTATCTGCAATAGTTTGACAATCAACAACCATGCCAGATCGCACAAATCTCTCATCCTTAATTGTAACATTTTCAACGATCGCACCATGCCCAATATAGCAATTTCGTCCAACAATCGAATTATGTATTATTGTATGAAATCCAACAAACGTTTTCTTGCCAATTTTTGTAGGACCATGGACGGTTGCCCTGTGTGCGATTGTACAGTGTGAGCCAATAAGAACTGAGTATTTTTCACCATGTTCATCTTCTACATATTCACCATACAAACCATGTATAATTACTGAATCCTGGATATTTGTACCTTTGCAAATTTTAAATGGAGAACCCTCATCAGCCCTAATGGATACATGTGGACAAACTATAACATTGTCTTCAAGTTGAACCTTGCCAGTTATGCGAGCCGTGCGACTAACATAACAATTCTCATCATCATACTGTGGATTGCCAAAAAACTCATCGTCGTAGAAAACAACACCTTTTTTTGGTTGCATCTGCACTACCTCCCCTGTTTTTGTGGTTTAATTTCCATATTTTTTAAAAAACTCATTGCTCATGTTTTCATGCACAACTATAAACTTTACTCTCACTTTTCACTTTCGTCAATATTTTCCAAAAAATGCTGAAATAGTTTCCAAAATGCCTGTTTCTGGCTCTTTTTAGGCATTTTTCGACAAAAAAGACCTGCTCGAGGCAGATCTTTTTAAAGATAAAAGTGGATAAGTCGGGCTTCACTCAAACCTCTCTGTCATGAGTACATGACACCCGCCTCGCGTCGACGAGCAAATCGTCTTGCGAGTCGAGGCGGGTCTCTCCTCATCTGAGGAGAGAATGATCTGGAAGAAAACTTTATAAGTCAGTCCCCGAATATGAAAGATTCAAGCTTTTATTGATCAATGGAAAATCTGGCACAATATTTCCTGGTCCCATGATTCCAAATAGTGCCCAATTGCAAAATGAGGGGTCACGAGGAAAACATCTTTCAACCACTCCGTTTTTAATCTCCAAGGCGCACAAAATCTCTCCCCGCCAACTTTCAACTGCCCCAATTGCAAAGCCATCTTTTGTATCAATATTTACCAATACTTCACCACTAGGCATATCCACGATTAATTTTTCAATTAAATCTAAGGTGTTTTTCATTTCCTCAATACGCACAAGATATCTTGCGTGCACATCTCCACTATTCTTAATGGATACTCTTACATCGTATTTTTTATATGCATCATACGGATGGTCCCTTCTTGTGTCACGATTTAAACCCGATCCACGAGCCGCAATCCCAAGAGCACCAAATGCTTTTGCTGCTTCAAGAGGAAGGACTCCAGTGGTTTGCAAGCGATCCATGAATCCATCGGAAGCCAAAGCCAATGTAACAATTTCAAGCATCTCTCTGTGTGCGTCTTTAGAAACAGATAGAATCTTTTCCATTTTTTCATTGTCAATATCTTTCAACATCCCTCCAGGAACTATCATCCCACGCCAAAATCTATTTCCGGTTATATCAGCCGAGAGTCTCATCATTCTTTCCTTAATGCGAAAACCATTAGCAGCAACAAAGCTGTATCCAGTTCCCATTCCCCCAATATTTGCCAAATCATGAATATGCATGGTAAGTCTTTCCAGTTCAACCAAGAGAGTTCTGCAAACTGAAGCTCTTTGTGAAATTTGACAATCAGAAATTTTCTCAACAGCTTGAGAAAATGCCAATGCATGTGAAGCCGCCATGTCGCCTGATAATCTTTCAATAAATGGAAGGGCTTGATTTACTATTTTTCCTTCCATTAATTTTTCCACACCTTTGTGGGTAAAAAATAATTTTCCTTCCAGCGTCAAAATTCTTTCTCCGGCCACATTGAAACGAAAATGACCAGGCTCTATTATTCCAGCATGAATTGGTCCAACTGGAATTTCATAAATTCCCTCTCCGGAAACATGATGCATGGGATATGGAACATTGTCTTTTTCCAATTTAGTATTCCAAGCAAAATCTTTTCTAAGTGGATATGTTCCAACTGGAATATTTTCATGATTAACAAGTCTGCGAGGATCAGGATGCCCAATAGCTGTGATCCCGAACATATCTTGCATATAACGTTCATACCAATGAGCAGCCATTATTGTTGCTGTCAATGACGGATATTGTGGATCTTCTTGCGGCAATTCAGTTGAAAGCTTCAACCATTCATGCTCTTTGTCGTTTCCGAAAATTGCATGCACTCCAAAAGTTTGTTTTTCAGCGCGGTTATCTGTGCCGTATAAAAGTGACAAAAAAAGACCATGTTCGTCGACAAGCTTTGTGGAAAGTTCTGACAAATATCCACGATCAACAATAGCAAAAATAGTATCGTTTTTTTGCTCGACAATTTTTACACCGGAAAAGTTTTTGAGAATATCTTGAATGCTCATTTTTTTGTAAAAATAAATTTTGAATTATCTACTTTGATATATAAATTGTGTCTTTTGCTACAGAATCAATAAATTCAAGTCCATTGTCAGATGAAAAAAAGAAGGTCAATCCTACAACCAAAAGCAATTGCAAAACCATAACTGAATGAGTAATATTCCATTTTTCTCTAATTGACTGATGATTAGTGCTACTGTCTTCTTCAGAAAAAAGCATCCCCATTGTTGAACGCAACATTGCATATGCAATAACACTTAAAGAAGAAAGTATCAGCAACGAAATAATTGGATGCACAGCAAAGGCTGTAACAAACATCGTGTATTCACTGACAAATAATACTGATGGCGGCAAGGCTATGATAGCCAAAATTCCAAGCAAAAACATTACTGCAGTAAATGGCGCTCTTTTTGCTAAAGCTTTTATGTTGGCAGTTTTGGTTGTTTTATAATTTAATAATATCTCCCCTGCTCCAAAAAAAAGCATTGATTTTGTCAGTGTGTGACCAATCATATGAATAACAGCAGCAATAGCACCAATTCCAGGCAAAGAAAGTGCGAAAGTTATTATCCCCATATGTTCCACACTGGAATATGCCAACATTCGTTTGTAATTACTCTGAACTAACATCATAAAAGCTGGAACCAAAATAGAAATTACTCCGAAAAATAAAAATAATTGTCCAGTCCATTGATCAGATCCAAGCGCTAAATCTGAAACAAAACGAAAACGAATAATTCCATACAATGCAATGTTCAATAAAATTCCAGAAAACATTCCTGAGATTGGAGAAGGCGCATTACTATGAGCATCAGGAAGCCAAATGTGCATCGGAACCAAGCCAAGCTTTGCACCAAAACCAACAAATAGAAAAACAAAAGCCCACTTAACTATATCAACAGAAATAAGATGAGCATTTTGAAAAAGCGAAGTCAAGGTAAAAATTTCACTTCCAGAAACTCCGGTCAATGAAGATGCATATCCAAACAATAAAACACCAAGTAACCCCAGACTTATTCCGGTTGAACAAATAATAATATATTTCCAAGCAGCTTCCGCAGAAGTTTTTTTACGATAAAGCCCAACCAAAAAAGTTGAAGATAAAGTTGTTCCCTCCAATGCCATCCAAAGCAATAAGGTATTATTAGCCAGAACAGTAATAATCATGCAGAGAGCAAAAATATGAAACAAACCAAAATATAATTTCAAGTCATTCAAAGACAATATTCCCTCTTCATGCTCATGACCAATATATCGAAAACTGACAACTGCAGCACTAGCATATACAAACGCAACCAAAGAAGCCATTAGTGCTGAAAAATTATCAAAAAGCCAAACACTATCAGACCAAGACATGCTAAAACCAAATAAAATTGGTAAGACCATTGCAAAAACCGTGGCTCCACCAAGAACTGCCAAAAACAAGCTGCTTAGACGAATTTGTTTTTCATTTTTCAAAAGAATGGTCAATGCAGCTGCAGCTAAAATAATGATAATTGTAATTATTGGAGTCATAAGGTTATTTTATAATATCTAAAATTCAATTTTTATAGGACTTACGCATTTTCTCAACTATTTCCTTTTTGGCACGCTTTTGGATAAATACTCAATATCCAAAAGCTCAAAGAGTTGCTGTCGCCAACTATTGGCCAAAAAAGAAATGTTTCGAAATGCGTAACTTCTGTGTTATTCAGTCAAACTTCGCAATTCCTCAGTATCTGCAGAACCATGAAATTCACGAATACGAGAACTTAAAACAGACAAAATGAAAGAACTAACAACGATAATCGCAAATACTCCCAGTTCTATCAGCAGCGGCAACGACCTTACTGTAACCAATGTAAAAATAGTAACACCATTTTCCATAATCAAGAGCCCCGTAATTTGGGAAAAAATATTTCTATGCACAATCATCGTTGCTAATCCCAGACCAATCATGGCAATTGAGGCATACAAAAGTGTATCAAATTCAACCAAGCCAACGATAGGCGTGCGCTTGAGAATGAAAAAAGTCACAATCAAAATAACAACTGCAATAAAATAACTTGAAGCTGGGCGCAAAAATGATGGCAAGCTAACAAGGTCTTTGTGCTTTCTTTGCACATACCTAATTACAAAAGGAACAATGAATGTTTTTATAATAATTGTCACAATTGCAAATATTAACAAATGTTGTCTTTCTTCTTCGAAAACAAGTGCCAATCCATAGGCAATTCCAGCAATAGAAAGAGATGAAAGGGCATAATAACGAAGCATAACTTGAGAACGAGCTCTTCCAAACAAAAGAATCACAAAAAGAATAGACAAGACCGCAAACATTGTGTGATATTCAAAACTAACTTCCATAATCGATGACAAAAGAGCGATAACAAAACCAAACATAGCAGTAAAAAAAGCAATGGACATAAACTCTTGCACCCTATAGAAACGCATTTTAACAATTGTTGTTTCAAGAAGAGCCAGGAGACCCATTGCAAGAGTTACTTTTATAATTCCAAAGATAATAGCAACTATCACTGAAACTGACCCACTCAAAACAAAGAGCGTTGTCGGAAAAACAAGATTTGAAAGCAGTATCGCAAATACTGCTATTTTTATTGCGCTTGCAAATTCCAAAATAGCCAAATAAACTCCTGAATATTCCAAAATCATAGCCTCGTGCACCATTGTAAGTTCAAGATGAGTTGCTGGATTGTCCACCGGATAACGAGCATTTTCAGCCAATGCGACCAAGGCGAATGCAAAAACAGAAAGCAATAAATATGGATGAGCCCAGATCAGTGATTGACCAACCATTCCATCTATCGCAAAAGTTCCAGTCACAAAACTTATGGCACCAAAAACCATAATCATGATTGGTTCAACCAAAACAGCAATTGTCATTTCACGACTAGATCCCATTCCGCCAAAAGCACTTCCCGGGTCAAGCCCTCCAAGCACCAAAAATATTGATCCCAAAATTAAAACTCCACCAACAATCAAAAAATCACTCATGCTTGCCAGTTTTCCACCCAAAAACAAAAGTGGCAAAATAGCTGCAAGCGCAACAGCAGTTGCCAAAACAACATACGGAACCACATGAAAAATCCAAGATGATGCCTTGGGAATAACCATCTCTTTTTTAATCAAGGTTGCAAAAGTGTAATAAGGTAAAAATGGTGAAGCACCCTTGCGCCCCTGCAAACGCGCCTTGCAAAATCTCACAAAACCTTGAGCAAAGGGTGCGATCAATAAAATAAATAGGACTTGAAAAATTGTAGCTAAAATTGAATTCATAAAACTATAATTAATGTAACGATTAATGTGCCCAAAACAAACAATAAATAATATTGAATTCTTCCTCCTTGCATAGCTTTGATGCGATCAGCAAAAAAATTGACGATGTCAAACAATGGCTGATACACCTTGTTTTTCCAGAGAGATTTGTAAGACAAGGAAAAGACATATTTTCTGATCCAGGGATTTGTCAAAACAATTGGTTCTGATTTTAAAATCTTTTCCCTCTTAAGTAAATTCAAAAAGAAAAATCGTATGGGAGCAGAAAAAGCAGTAGCTGAATATTGCATTGTTTCATTGATGGGCTGCCCACAATCCCAGGTCTGATAAGATCGTTGCACACATCTTTTTGCAAAAAATGTCTTTATGGCATATACAAATAATCCAATAAAAGCAAGAACCAAGAAAACTGCTGCCGAAGAAAGCTTGCTTGTTACTATATATTGAGGTTGCGCAAAAGAATTTAGTGAATTTATATTTGAAGCCAACCATGAAATAAGAGGTTTGGCAAAAATTCCGAAAGCTACAACCAACAACGCTAGAGCTAGGATTGGAAAAGTAAGAAGATAATCCTTTTTCTCATCCCGCAATTCCACATGCCCAGAGCGTGGAAGCCCCAACATGGAAATTCCAAATATTCTTACCATTGCGAAAACAGCTAACGCACTAACAAGGCCAATTACTGCCAAAGTTACAACCATAACAATCAAAACTGCAACGTCTAAACTTGTTCCATGCAAAAGAGTTATGACATTCTGAACAAATCCCCATTCTCCAAAAAATGTTCCGAATGGGGCGATAGGCATTGAAGAAAGTGCTGCAATCAAAAATGCAAAAGAAAAAATCGGCATTATCTTAGCCAGTCCCCCCATATCCTCCAAGCGTTTTGAATGAAAACGATTTAGCGCAACACCACTACTCAAAAAGAGAGCAGTCTTAAACAATGCATGATTTGCTGCATGAAAAATTGCAAACACAATTATAAGATTTGCAATTCCATTAAATTCCATGGAAGCATTTTGAGCAAAAAGATATAGTGACAAACCAAGCATGGTAAAAATTATTCCCATATTCTCAATACTACTATATGCAAAAGCTCTTTTTATATCACGCTCAAGAACTGCATGTAAAACTCCGAGCATTCCAGAAAAAAGTCCCATAATCAAAACAACAAGCCCAGCCCAGGCAGGTAAGCCAACAAAACTAAAGACAATCTTAATAAAACCATATACTGCAATTTTCAACATAAGACCACTCATCAGTGCAGACACATTGCTTGGAGCCTCAGGATGAGCTTCTGGCAACCAAACATGAAAAGGCACTAGTCCAGCTTTGGAACCAAAACCAAACAAAAACAAGAGAAAGGAAAGTGCTAACAAAGTTGAAGATAATCCTTGTGAGGCAATTGCTATTTGTGAAAAATCAAAAAACAAAGAACCACCACCAAGAATCAAAAATCCTGCCAAAATTGCAGCAGCTCCAAGGTGTGTCATTATAAAATACAAAAAAGCTGCCTTCATTGAACTTTCAGAACGTTCCGTCATTACCAAAAAGAAAGATGTTATACTCATAACTTCCCAAAAAAACAAGAAGATAAAAGAGTTGTTAGCCAAAAGAACACCTTGCATTCCGACCACAAAAAATACAATCAAAAATTGAGCCAGAGAATTGTTATAAATTTCTTCATACAGTTCAAAATATCTGATTCCATACACGCCAACCAATGATGAAACACCACTAATAATTGTAAAGAAAATAGCACTAAGTAAATTAATTGTCGGTGAAAAATGAAAAAAACTATTCCACTCGGCCAAAATAATTTCCTTTGGGGCAAATCCGTACAAATATGTCACACCAGTCAAAAAACCCAAGACATTAACCAGGACAAAAAGCTGAGCAGATTTTCTCCACTGACCACCAATAATTGCAAATATTCCAGCGGAAAATAGTCCTATAAAATAAACAAAAAAACCGAAAGCTATTAAATCTATCGTTATCATACAATTATATTAAAAATTTTTCTGATTAAGCGCTTGCAAAACTCCACGCAAAATTTGAATCGGACTCGGTGGATCACCTGCGATTTTAACATGAACAGGAATAACCTTTTCAACTCCACCAACCACAGCATATGAATCTTTCCAAATTCCCCCATCTATTGCTCCATCACCAATAGCCACAACAATACAAGGATTCGGAGCGGCTTCATAGGTTGTTTTGAGTGCTGTTTCGAGATTTCGCGTAACTGGACCTGAAACAAAAAGCATATCCGCATGTCTTGGAGATGCCACAAAGGTCAAACCAAAACGATCAATGTCATAATAAGCATTATTAAGTGCTGTAAATTCAATTTCTTCAGCATTACTTGAGCCAGCATCAACAGCGCGAATGCGCAAAGAGCGACCACCATAAAGATTTTTAATTGTTTTTTTTAGCTCCTCACCCACTTCTTCCAAGGAAATGTCTTCGGGGATGTTTCTGATTTCATCGGCATCAATTGTAACTTTTGGCCCAAACAACAAGATTTTGAGTAATTGGAAAAATTTCATAAAAAAAAGTTAATATTCATATTTGCCAGTTTACCAGCAATAACATCTATTCTGCTCGCTATTTTAATTTTTGGCAAGACCTTGGTATAAATTTCGAATTTCGAAATTCAAAATTTATACCAAAAACAAACACACAAAACCACAGAACGTTTCGCGTGTTTTTATCTAATCTATTTTTATCCCTCCTCTGCTATGGTGTTTTCTGGCGACTCGAACGCGGGCTGATTCTTTTTCGATAGCAGCTGCCACTCGTGCATATTCCATTTCGCTCATGGTTACTTTTTCATTTTTAATTTCTTCTGCTCTCTTTCTGGCTTCCTCTGCACGTTTCAAATCAATTTCGCCAGCAGCTTCAGCTGTGTCAGCCAAAACCACCAATGTATTGTTATTAAATTCAACAAAGCCACTTGAAACAACAAGCAGTGTTTCTTTCCCATCCATCTTAAACATGACCTCGCCAGCTTTCAGTGATGCGATATACGAACGATGATCGGGCATAATCGTCACTTCCCCATCAGTAACCGGAAGCGTTATCTGATCAACCTCCTGCTCGAAAAGCGTTCGTTCGGGAGTAACAATTTTTAGTTTAATCTTAATTGTGGACATAAATTTTATAAGTCTTTAGTAACAAATGTCATTGGCAGTAGGTCTGGTCTTTAGTCACAAGTCATTAGAAATTAAAACTCGTGACCAATAACCAATGACTAGTCTTACAGCTAATGACCAATGTTCCCTGCGAATTTATTTTTTCATAACATCATCAATACTGCCACGCATATAAAAGTCTTGCTCTGAATATTCATCCATTTCTCCATCAAGCAGCATTTTGAATCCGCGGACAGTGTCGGAAAGTTTAACATATTTTCCGGGAGCTCCTGTGAATTGTTCAGCCACGAAAAATGGTTGCGAAAGATATTTTTGAATCTTGCGAGCACGTGTTACTAAGACTTTATCTTCATCAGAAAGTTCTTCCATTCCCAAAATTGCGATAATATCTTGCAAATCTTTGTATCGTTGCAACACACGCTGAACTCCACGAGCAACATCGTAATGCTCTTGACCCACAATGTTTGGATCCAAAATTGTTGAACTTGAATCAAGAGGATCCACAGCAGGATAAATTCCCAATTCTGAAAGTCCGCGAGAAAGCACCACAGTTGAATCCAAATGTCCGAAAGTTGTGGCAGGCGCTGGATCAGTCAAATCGTCCGCCGGCACGTACACAGCCTGCACAGATGTGATTGAACCATTTTTTGTTGAAGTAATTCGTTCCTGCAATTTGCCCATTTCTTCAGCAAGTGTTGGTTGATATCCCACCGCTGATGGAATTCGTCCCAAAAGCGCTGACACCTCAGATCCAGCTTGAGTGAAACGAAAAATATTATCCACAAACAAAAGTACGTCCTTGTTTTCTTGATCACGGAAATATTCAGCCATCGTAAGTGCTGACAAAGCCACACGCTGACGAGCTCCTGGCGGTTCATTCATTTGTCCAAACACCAAAGTTGTTTTGTCCAACACACCTGATTCTTTCATTTCATGGAAAAGATCATTTCCTTCACGAGTTCGCTCTCCCACTCCAGCAAAAACAGAGAAGCCACCATGTTCTTGTGCGATATTTCGAATAAGCTCCTGAATAACAACCGTCTTTCCTACTCCTGCACCACCAAAAAGTCCAACCTTTCCACCTTTCACGAAAGGACAGATAAGATCAATAACCTTAATTCCAGTTTCAAAAATTTCAGCTTCAGTTGCCTGCTCGGCAAATTTTGGAGCGTCACGATGAATTGGAAGTTTTTTTGGATTTTCCAAGTTTGGTTTTCCATCAATCGCCTCTCCCAAAAGATTAAACATTCTTCCCAATGTTTCTTGTCCAACTGGAACTTGAATAGCGGCTCCAGTGTCAATAACTTCCATTCCACGACGAAGTCCGTCAGTTTGACCCATCGCCACTGCGCGAACTTTTCCACTCCCCATATGCTGATGAGCTTCCAAGACGATCTGTTCTGTTTCGCTTGTTTTAATATTCAACGCATTATAAATCTCCGGCAATTTGTCATCAAACTGCACGTCAACAACAGGACCGATGATTTGGATAATTTTTCCTACATTCATATTCTTACTTACAACTATCAACTTACAACTATCAACAAAAATGCAATTCTGTTGTTGGTTGTTTGTTGTGGTCTGTTTGTTAATTTGTTTAAATTCTAATTGTTAAATACTGGCTCAAATAAGGCAATATTTATCATCAGGAATTCAATGCTTGACTTTTTGATGATTTGGGTGTATACTATTAGGTTGATATATTCAACGCAGTTCATTTCACTTTTAGAGAGGTGCATAATGAGAAAAGATACCGTTGACATGAGAGACATCATCTTCAGAAGCATTCAGAATGCCGGACTATTTCCCGCAAACTTTGGCATCGGAAACACATTCAGTGTCATTTTTCAAAGGCCAAATTGCGACAGTCAAGCAGTTGTAATAGGAACAATTGACGGCTTACAATTTGAAATTGAAAATGATGAGGTAAGGATGAGTATAATCACTAAGTCTCTGCAATCATTCCGAAATAACGCAAGAGGACTACCCATACTCTCCTTCAGCGCAGGAGAATGGAATATTTTTGACCTTGGAGAGACGATAAACGAGGGAGTAATTATTCCTTGCAAGGTATCTTGTCCTCCACTAATGTCATGAATTTCCTCCCAACAACGTCCCATTCCAAGAATATCTGGAGTGGGCGTTTTCTTTTTCCCAATTTTTTCAAAAAACAAATATCTGAACCACTGATTATCACATGAACTCACATGATTTCACTGATGAAAAAATTCATGTGTAATCAGGAAAATCATGTGAAAATCAGTGGTTCTGACATTATTCTAATGCCGCTCTTCCCGCACTTATCTCTGCAATCTCCTGTGTAATCTTTCCCTGTCTTATCTGATTGTATGCCAACGTCAAATCTTCACTCATCTCTCCGGCCGCATCTGTCGCGTTTCTCATTGCCAACATTCGAGCGCTTTGTTCTGATGCTTGCGATTCCAAAATTGCATGGAAAAGTTGCATTTCAATCAAGCGTGGAATGATGAACTCCAAAACTTCTTCGGGACTAGGCTCAATCTTATATTCAACCATCGGCTCTTCCAATCCATATTCTTTAGCAATAATATCCATTTCAGCAATTTGTTTTTCAATATCAATTTTAGAAATCGGCAAAACCTGACGAATCCTGGTTTGCTGATTCACAGCGCTGACATAATCAGTATACACAACAACAACTTTGTCATATTTCTTCGCCAAATAATCTTCCATCACAATTTTTGAAAGTGGCTTGATATCAGCGACAGTCGCAAATTTTCCACCATCCTCAAAAGCAGCAATAATTTCCATGCCTGCCGATGAGGCAGGTCGCTGCATTTTTTTAACCATACCCTCGCCTTTTTTTCCAATCGTAATAAAATCAATTTTAAGATCCTCGTCTTTGATTTTTGATTCAATTTTTCCGCCCAAGGCGGATCCGCCTTGGGCGGACTTTTTACCAACTTTTTTTAAACCTATTCTATTAATCAAAAGTTTTTCAGGATGCAAAATTTCTTCTTTGATTTTTTTGGCAACTTGCGTGTTAAATGATCCGCAAAGTCCGCGATTAGAAGTCACAGCAATAATCAAAACACTTTTCACTTCGCGCACTTCCAAGAAACCATATCCCTGTGAAGATTCAAAAGCTCGCGCCAAGTTTGTCAGCACACTCCATGCTGCATGAGCGTATGGTCTAATCCCCAGCACACTAGCCACCGCGCGCCTCATTTTTGCAGCACTAACCATCTCCATCGCCTTCGTTATTTTGCGAGTGGAGTTAATGGATCTAATACGTCTCTTGATGTCTAGCGAACTGGCCATATATTTAATATTTTCTGATTTTATTTACACGCTAAATTTTAAATTTTGAATTCTGAATTTTGAATCAATTTTTAATGTTAGAATTTTTAATGTTTCAAAATTAAATCATTGAGGAATTCAGATTTCATTCGAAATTCAAAATTAGAAATTCGAAATTCCGCAACTATGCGGTCTGGTATACTTCCTTAAATTCCTTAATCGCCTTCTCCAATGCAGCAATAACATCATCACTAAGTTCTTTCTTTTCTGAAATTAGTGCGATCAACTCTTTTGCATTAGAATCCAAATATTTATGAAAATCTTTTTCCCAATTTTTGATTTCTTCTACAGCCACATCATCCAAAAATCCATTCGTCAGTGCATACAAGATTGCAACTTGATGTTCAACAACCATTGGTTCATATTGTCCTTGTTTAAGAATTTCAACTGATCGTCTTCCACGTTCAATCTGAGCGCGAGTTTTTTCATCAAGATCAGAGCCAAATTGCGCAAATGCCTCAAGCTCGCGGAATTGTGCTAATTCCAAACGAATCTTTCCAGCCACTTTTTTCATAGCTTTAATTTGCGCTGATCCTCCCACACGAGAAACTGAAAGTCCCACGTTTACAGCTGGACGAATACCCTTGTAAAACAAATCTGATTCCAAGAAAATTTGACCATCAGTGATAGAAATTCAATAATCGGAAGTGCGGTCATTGAACCACCACCGAAGTCTTCATTAAGTTTCGCACTTCTTTCCAAGAGTCGTGAATGCAAATAAAAAACATCTCCCGGATATGCCTCACGTCCCGGTGGACGTTTTAAAATCAAAGAAATCTGACGATATGCCCAAGCGTGACGAGAAAGATCATCAAACACGATGAGCACATCCTCTCCCTTATCCATAAAATATTCTCCCAGCGCGCAACCTGAATAAGGAGAAATATACGACAGAGCAGAAGACTCAGAAGCTCCAGCCACGATAATGGTAGTATATTCCATTGCTCCACGCTTTTCCAATTCTCCTAAGATACGTGCGATTTTTGATTCCTTCTGACCAATAGCCACATAGATGCATTTCATATTCTGGCCTTTCTGATTGATGATGGTATCGATTGCAATTGCGGTTTTTCCAGTCTGACGATCACCAATAATGAGTTCACGTTGTCCGCGTCCAATTGGAATCATCGCATCAATAGCTTTGATACCGGTTTGCACTGGTTGGTTCACGCTTTTGCGGGTGATCACACCAGGAGCAATTTTTTCCACTGGATAAAATTTGTCAGCTTTGATATCGCCTTTGCCGTCCACTGGAATTCCAAGCGGATTGATCACGCGTCCGATCATCGCATCAGCCACAGGAATTGAAAGCACCTTACCAGTCGCTTTCACAATGTCGCCCTCCTTGATTCCGATGTAGTTTCCAAGCACGATCACGCCGACGCGATCTTCTTCAAGATTGAGTGCCACCCCAAATACAGAAGGAGTAGGACCCTCCTTCGCTGAAGCTTCGGCGGGCACGAATTCAACCATTTCTGATGCCATAAGCTCTGAAAGTCCAGAAACACGGGCAACACCGTCACCCATTTCAATGACGCTTCCAACTTTTTCAGTTGAAGTCTCAGTTTTGAATCCTTCGATTTGCTTTTTCAATTGTTCGATAATGAAATCTTTATTCATAAGTTTAGCTTTTTAGGCATTAGCTTTTTAGCTTCTTAGCCGATACGATTAATATATTTAAATTCAAAATTTATTAGCTTGATAAAACTTTTTTTAAATTAGTTAATTGTTTTTTCACACTGCCATCTATGACATCATCGTTAACCTTGATTATTATTCCTCCTTGAATCTTTTCATCAATACTATTTTCAATTTCAACAATCTTAGCTGAGTATTTTTCTTTCACAAATTTTTTAATTTTCTCTTTCATTTCGTGTTCAATTTTTTCTTTTGTCACAACTTCGGCAACAATTATTCCATTTGCAGTATTATATAATTCACCAAATTTTTCCATTATTTTTCCAGCATTTTTCAATTGCCCATCAGCTTTCAATTGCTCAGCAAACTTTTTTACAATAACCAAAACATCTTCCTGAGATTTATTTTCAGTAAGTTCTAGTAATGTTTTTGCGTATTGTGTTGTCGAAATTTTCATACTTAATATTCAGAACCACTGATTAACACTTGATTATCCTGATTGCACATGAATTATTTACCAGTGAAATCATGTGAGTTCATGTGAAAATCAGTGGTTCTGATTTTTACTGAATTGCCTTATTTATCAAATCCTTATCTTTCTCCCCATCTATCTTTGTATCAATAATCTTACTCGTCGCAGAAATAACTAGCTCAGCGATTTGTCCTTTCACTTCCTGCATCATTTGATTTTTTTCCAGTTCAATCTTTTTAGCAGAATCAGCAAGAATTTTTTCAGCTTGCGCTTTTGCCTCAACAACAATTTCTTCTTTGTTTTTTACAGCCACAGCTTCTGCCTTAGCCACAATTTCTTGTGCAGTTTTCCGAGCCTCAACCAAAACCGCCTTTTCTTTTTCTTCAATTTCTTGCAGTTTCTTGCCAGCATTTTCAGCATTTTCAATTCCCTTTTCAATTTTTTCACTGCGCTCATTCATCAATTTCATCATTGGACCATAAGCATAACGCTTAAGCACAAATAAAACGATGGCGAAGTTTACCAACTGCGCAATGATCAGTTTAATGTCGATGTGAAATGTTGAGATTAGTTCGTTCATAGTTTAGCTGTTAGTAACAATAGTCATTGGCCGTAAGTCTGGTCTTTAGTTGTTGGTCTTTTGCAAAACCTAATGACTAATTTCCAATAACTTATCCTACTGCTAATGACTAATGTTTCTTATGTTTTTCAATATTCTCATTCCGACTTCCTATTTCTAAGAAGCCGAATGAAAATACTAGTGACTATTTGATTGAGAATGCGATAACCAAAGCGTAAATTGAGATAGCTTCAGCAAAGGCAGCCATCAAAAGCATCGGCACGAACAACTTTCCTGCAGATTCAGGATTGCGTCCGATTGATTCCATTGCTTTTGCTCCGATCATGCCAATACCAATACCAGGTCCGATTGCACCAAGGCCGATTGCCAAGGCTTTTGCAAGCATTGTTAATTCCATGTTGTTTTTGTGCTCACAGCATTCATACTTTCTC
>LBRX01000006.1 GCA_000991645.1 Candidatus Moranbacteria bacterium GW2011_GWE2_36_40 | reverse complement strand
GAGAGTTGATAAAAATACAATAGAGCTCAATGTATTCGATTGAAATTTATTGTGTTTTTACCAAAATGTAAAATTTTTTAAGTTTGGCAACAGCGCCTTTATGATATGAACAGTAATTTAAAAATATAATACCTGTTAAAATAGATCTGAACTCATTTTAAAAAAAGGGGGTGGTGATGTCATGGGATGTTTTGTTGTGGACAAGGGAATGTTTAACAAAAATGGAGAACCAATTACTGCACTGGGTTATTATCATAAGGACTTGAATCACGTGAAATCACTAACTTCTATTGAGGAAGAATTGGATTTATTGAGTCGTTACAGGGAGTTTAGGGATCCTGAAGCAAAAAGACTTCTTGTAGAAGCCCATCTTCTGATGGTTGTTAGAATGGCTTGGAAATTTTCTAGTAAAAATCACAAGAGTGATGTGGAAGATTTGATTGGGAGTGGAAATCTTGGGCTGTTGGAGGCTATCGAGGAATCTGTAAATATCATTCAATTCGAATACAGCTTTTCTACTTTTGCCAAAACATTTATCAAGCGAGCGATGATAAATGAGATGTACAATGCAGGTTTTGATTCATATCGTTTGCCTGCTATCATCTGTAAAACAATGTCAAATCTCAAGAAGAAATTTCCAAAAGTTAGATGGGGGAGTGAAAACGAGCCATCAATGGAGATGGTGGTTAAGGATTTTTATAATGAAAGCATCGCGAGATATCACGAAAGACACAATGCTTTTCCCTTGGAAAAGTATCAAAAAATAATTTTGGCAAATTTGAAGTGGACTGTGGGACATGCTTTTTGGCAATTGGCCATTAAGAGATATGCAGAGGAAAGTGTTATTTCGAAGTCTGATTGTGTCGTGGCAAATATGCATGAATTGGATTTTAAAAATGGAATGGATGATGATTTCAGACAAGAGTATATTTTTGGAAATCCTTATTGTGTGAATAAATTTCCATCTCCAGATGAAATGATGCAATATGATGATCTTTTCTATTTTGTCCAATCATTCTTGAATAATTTGCCAAAAATTGAAAGTGAAATTTTCAGAAGATATCTTTTAAAGAAAGATATGGCTGTTGAAATTGAGAAAGATGTTTTTATTCCTGTTGAAAAGATCTGGAAAATAACTTGGAGATGCAAAGCTCAATTGCAGGAACTTATTTTGCTCAAGCAAAACTGTCTTGATATTAAACCAATTGAAGAGATTCTGGAATTATTTTTGGATGCTCCTGCAAATAGGATTGGGCACATGCGTCATAAATGTATTGTGAGTGAGCTTGAAAGAAGATTAAATCTTGGGGATAAATTGCCATTGAGCAACGAGGATCTCGTTCGGATTATATGTTTCAAGTCCAAGGTTTCATATCAGACCAGATCATTAAAACCATTGTTTTCCAAGGCCGAGAATGAGCTTGCAAAAAGATTTGAAAGACAGATAAATTATACCGTTAACAAAATTATGAGTGGCAATAATTTGTCTGGTGTGAATATTACTAGAGATGATTTGTGTCAGGAGGCTCAAATTGGGCTGATGAAAGCAATCAAGTTATTTGACCCAAGCAGAGGAGTTAAACTCGCAACATATGCGCAGCATTCAATTTTTGGTGCGATAATGCGAATGATATCCAAAGCTTATCGAAGTGGTCGAAAAAACAAAATAATATTTGTTTCATTGGAGGGATATTATTCCAATGAATCAGAAGACGAAAGGGAATTGGTCGTTCCTGATCTTGGCCTAAGTCAGGAAGAAATTTTTGCAAGACGACAACACTCGGATCTTTTGGGTGAAAATCTGAAGGAGGTGTTATCGAAGTTGCCAGAAAAGGAAAGGGCCGTAATGAGTTTTCTCTATCCAATGGAGAATGATCCTGCTGTTGATGTTGATGACAGGACAATGAGAAAAGCCGCAATTTTTTTTGGATTTCCCTTGCAAAAAGTTCAAGATATCCATAAAAAATCTCTTATTATGATAAGAGAGGGCTTGTGTGACATGCCCGAAGTTTTTTTGTAAAAAACCTTGAAGCGTAGAAAGGGTTCTTGAGAAAATTCAAGAACCCTTTTTCTTTGGCAAAATTGGGATCACACGCAATATATGGTTTCAAAAAAGGCAACAGAGAGCGACAGCGAACTCTTAGCGAGCAATCATAGTTCTTCGATTGCGAAGCGTGCCGAAAAAGGAAACAGGCAAAGCAAAAATTTCAAAAAGAACCATTTGTCGCGTGTGACCCTGCTTATTTAAGGAATTTTGCTAGGGCTTAAAGCTTTTGTGATTCCAACATGTCCTGGGCGATGCGGTTCTTGCAAGTTTTGAGTATGTTTGTGTCGTTGATTTGAGCACAAATAGAAGCATCTTTTTTTGTGATTGCCAAATCCTTGAGGCAATAATCTTTTTCCAGATCTTGCATCAAATCGCAGCCACTTTTCTCTTGCACATCTTTTTTTGTTGCTGCCAGCCCGCAAATTTGCTGGCAATACTTGAGGTCATCAGGATCTGTGAAGTCTTTGCATTTGTTTTCGCAATCATTTTTTGAAACATCGAGAAAATTGTTCTTTTCTATTTCAACAGATTCTTTTTCTGGATCGTCCGAAGAATCAACGGCTGAATTGTCAACAAAATCTTCATCTGCCAAAGAAGTCGAATCATCAGCAATAGCATCCAATTCTTCTTCCATTGTTTGTTCGTCATTCGGAATCTCTTCGTTTTCAGTTTGAGTGGCAGCATTTCTTTCGCGAAAAAGATTAAAGCCAAAAAAACTCAAACCAAAAAACAAAACAATAAACAGGGAAATTGATATTTTTGAAAATTTTGACATAATATTCATGTAACATGGATCATAAATCATGGATCATAAAAATGTCTGTTCTATGTTGCATGCTCTATGGTATGTGAAATTAGTATTCTTTGACGATGCTTATTCTTGAATAATAGTAGGAAAGAATTTTGGTCCATGACCAACCATAGTTTGCAGCAAGATTGAGTGACCCGTTGGCACTCATGCCAACCATGTGGTTGCCGGCTGCTCCAAGAGCGCAGGTATCAAGACTGGAATTTTTTCCATATGGATCAGCAACTGCACTAAGTTCAGGATATAGGGAAGACGTGTCTCCTGCAGTTGCAGAAGCGCATGATCCACCAAAAAGCCCATCTTCATATTTTCGGGTGCGACCATCTGTCCAACTGCTATAGGCTGCCAGCACGATGTCGTTGTCTTGATTTTTCATGATGATACCATTTGTTTTTTTGGCAAGATCTGGAATTGTCGCGTGATCTTTTTCATAATCATATCCGCGATAAATTTGCGAGCCTGATGTTGAAAGAACGTTGAAACCTTCCTCATTCCATTTTGTGACAGTTGGCTGAAGATACCATCTGGCATATGTTCTGGCTGCCACAATCATCGCTTTCGAATGTTGTTCAACGCCTCCGCCAATTTCGCCAAATCCCCAAACATAGTGTTCAAGTGGAAGACTGTTTATTACCCAGATGCGTCTCAAGTCTCCTTCTTGATCTTGGTTGTCGTCAGTGTAGCTGTGTTGAATTGTTATTTTTCCTCTGTATTGATCATAGGTTGAATCTGGTTTGTTCACATCAAAAAGCATGTCATCATTGTTTCCATCAGATGCCACAAAACAAAACTTGTCTTGATTACTTGTGGTTGGGAAGAGTGCTGGAATGTTGCTGTTGTATGCTTGAAGAATTCCATCTGGCCCCAAATATGTCACACGAGCATTTTCGCCAATGGCAATAGGATCAATATTGATTTTTGTCGAATTGCAATCAGTAATGTCAAATGGCTTGCTTGCGGTTATTTTGAACGGACTTGCAATTAAATCATCTTTACTATAACTCCAAAGCCCAACCTTTATTTCGGGACCACGATTTGTTGTGACGTTGTTGATGTCAGAAATGAAAGCTTTGTATCGGTTGTATCCGTCTTTGTATGTGGAACTTCCATAGCCCTTGTATCTTTCATACTCCTTTTTGTCGTATCTTTCATAGCGAGCATATTTTTTGAGTGGAGAAACTTCTTCTTTGTATTTTTTGTATTTTCGATATTCTTTTAAAAATCCTGCATATTGAGGATATTTTGTTGGACTTTTTTTGAAAAGACGAAATTTTTCATAGGCTTTTCGATACTTTTCTCTTTGGGCTGAATTCTTGAAGCCATATTTTTCTTTTGCTCTTTGATACTTGTCGTATTTTTTCTTTTTTTCATATTTTTCATAAAGCGGATATTTTTCATAATAATTCGCATCATCAGAAACTGAACCTTGGACAGGGATGATTGGCAAAATGAAAAAAAATAGAATGAAAAAAGCGAAAATATTTCTTTTGTGTTTTGAAAACATTTTTATTTTGGAATTAATGACATTAAATTAAACAGAAAAAACTGCTACCAATATGATAGCAGTTTTTTTGTTTTTTTTCAAACCGTTGTTTGTTCTTTTAGAGTCCAAGTTCTGCGTCCATGGCATCTGAAGAAAGTGTGGTGTCAATTTGTTGAAGTTCTTTATCTATGCTCTGAACTTCAGTTTCAATTGCTTGCTTGTTGTCAGTTGGAAGTGGACTCAATGATTCTGTTTCTCCTGCTTTGGGAATGTTTGAATCTTGCAGTGCTGGGTTTGGCATGTTAAAACCTTTTTCAACCGGAGGAGTGGTTGTTGTTGGCACTGTTTGTTTGCCACAACCTGAAAGAAGCAGGGCTGCAACTGGAATCATTGCAAGAAATGACAATTTTTTCATTTTATTCATCGCTTTGTTTGGTTTTTATATCGAATTATATTTTTTTGTGAAATTTTTATTGAATTTATTCAGTTGGCGCAGTTGCAGTTGTTGCTTTTTCAGCAGCAAGTTTTGTTTTGATTGCCTCGAGATCTGCCTTTATTGTTGTTTGGAAGAATTTTTTGATGTCCTCACGATCTTGTTTGATGAGCTCAGGGACTTTGCGAGCTTCTGTGATCTTTGTTTTGAATTCTCCTTCAGATTTTCCACAGGCAAAAGTTTGAGAGTCTTTCAATGTCAACATGAAAGTTGCTTGATCAGTTTTTAGTTTTTCAACTTTTGTTTTCAAAATGCCAAAATCTTTTTCAAGTTGAGTTGTGTCAGCTCCAGCTGATTTCAATCTGGCAAGCAAACGTTCTACTCTTGCTTGCATGTTGGAATATACTTTCTCCATCATCTGAGCATTGTTTTGATATCTGTTTGTTCGAGTGGAAATTTTGTTTTCGATGTTTTTGCATTTTTCTTCAACCATTTTTTCTTTTCTGTCTTGAAACTCCAAGCGTTTTTGCGCCATCTCCGCGCGTTTTATTTCTGACTGCTCCTTAAACTCAGCTCTTTCACTTTGATTTGCTTCTCTTTGCTCTTTCAATTCTGTTCGCACTTGTTGTCGACTTCCAGTCGCTGTGCTTGTTTGTTCTTCGGCAAAAACCAATGATGCTGGCAATGTTAAAACTGCAACAGCAGAAAACAGGATGAGTTTTTTGTTCATTTTTTTATTTTTTAAAATATTAACAAATCAGGAAATCCTGACCTTCCTATTATACTCTTTAATGAAAAGGCAACAAGTTAGTTGTGCACAGAAGTGTTGTCTAAAAACGTATGATGGATTATAATATACAGGTAAATCATTGAATAATATTGACGATTTTAATTATTATCAAAAATAAGTTGTCTCTGACACAAAGACAGAGCCAAATCTTGTTTTATAGGGCAAGTGGAAAATCAAAATCCGTTTATCTCGATTGTGGCGCCTGTGTACAATGAAGAAGGGAATGTCAAAGAACTTCACAAAAAAATAGTTGCAGCATGTCAGTCCCTCGGAAAGCCATACGAAATTATTTTTGTGGATGATGGCTCAAAAGATGAAACAGCGAAAGAGTGTGCGGGATTGAGTCCGCTTATTTTGATCAAATTTCGCAAAAATTTTGGTCAAACCGCAGCCATGGATGCAGGTTTCAAGCAAGCCAAAGGAGAAATAATAATTACCATGGATAGCGATCTTCAAAATGACCCGGCTGACATTCCGCTTCTTTTGGCTGAGATGGACAAAGGTTATGATGTTGTTTCTGGTTGGCGTTTTCAACGAAAAGATACTTTGAGCAAGCACTTGGCTTCACGAGCAGCAAATCTTTTGCGCAAGATTTTGATCAATGACACAATTCATGACAGTGGTTGCAGCTTGAAAGCATACAAAAAAGAATGTTTTCATGATGTGGATCTTTTTGGCGAGATGCATCGTTTCATTCCAGCAATTTTGGAATTGCAAGGATATAAAATCGGAGAAGTGAAAGTGACTCATCATGCTCGTGTGCATGGAGTGACAAAATACAATTGGAAGAGGGGACTCAAGGGAATTGTGGACATGATCTCAGTTTGGTTTTGGAGAAAATATTCCAACAGACCACTCCATCTTTTTGGTGGAACTGGCATGATTTTCATGATGCTGGGATTTGTTATTCTTTTGTGGATGGGAATTGAAAAAATATTTTTTGGTTATCCTATTGCAACGAGAAACTGGCCACTGTTGGGAGTGTTCTTTGTTTTGGTTGGAATTCAACTTTTCATTTCTGGCTTGTTGGCTGACATAATTTTGAAAAACTACTACAAGAATCAAGGAAAAATGAATTACAATATACGAGAAATCATTGAATCATAGAGAGTGGAGCATGGACTTTTCAAATATGAGTTACGTGTTTGACTAAATTTCATGCAAATATATATTTTTTGCTCGGCCTCTGTCTTTCGGATCGACCAGTAGCTCGCAAAAAACAATATCTGCATGAAATTCTGAAAAAAGATGCGTAGGTCATGATCAAAAAAGATATGAAAAAGGCTTGGCGCAGTTGTGCGTCAAGCCTTTTGTTTTGAGGTTCGCTTGTATTTACTTTACCCAGACCACCTCATGGTCAGGGAAAAGTCGGATGAGTTGTTCATAGAGGTCGTCTCTTGAGAGTCCTACCGCAAAGCGTTTCATCCTGTCTCTTCCGCAATCCACTAAAGTACCCCAGAAAGGGAGATTTGCTGGTATTTCCTGGGTGGTAGAAACATACAGAGATGAACCATTCTCCTCTGTTATGGCGAAGTGGCAAGAGCCGCTTCTTATCGCGCGATCCTCGGCTTCGCTGCCAGATACAACCTTCATTCTTATTTCCTGTTTCTTTTTCTTCATCACAAACTCCTTTTGCCTCCTGGTTTGGTTGTTAAAGTGCTGTAGGCACTTTTTGATGTTCTTGTTATTATGCTCCCATTTGGAGTTTTTGTCAAGGGCTGGAGTTTCTTGCTTTTTATTGGCTGAGGTCTGGAAAAATGTTATGATATATTTATCTTATTATTCACTGGACTAAAATTTAATTTTTTTTATTAATATTAAGGACTTACGCAATTGCTCAACTATTTTCCTTTTTGGCACGCTTTTGGAAAAAATACTCAATTTCCAAAAGCTCCGATTCACTCTCGTTGCATATGGGCCAAAAAGGAAAATAGTTTCACATTGCTAATTTAAATTAGTAAGTGTTAAATATAAAAATTTGTAATTTGCATGCGCATGTTTTTATGCAAATTTCTAATTTTTCAAAAATATGAAAATTGGAGTTATTGGAACAGGATATGTTGGAAGTGTGACGGGTGCTTGTTTCGCAGAAATGGGGAACACTGTTATTTGTGTGGACAAAGATCAAGAAAAGGTTGAACAATTTTCCTCAGGAAAAGTGCCACTTCATGAGAAAGGATTGGATGAAATGGTGGCTCGCAATTTGAAAAACAAAACCCTTTCTTTCACAACAAACTTGGAAGAAACACTCAAAAAATCTGACATTATTTTTATTGCTGTGGGAACACCTCCTAATGAAGATGGTAGTGCTGATCTTTCGCATGTGCTTGGTGTGGCAACTTCAATTGGGCAGATGATGGATCATGAGCTTATTGTTGTTGACAAATCAACTGTGCCGGTTGGAACAGCTGAAAAAGTTTCAAAAAATATTTCTGAAGAATTGAAAAAGAGAGGAGTTGAAATTACTTTTCATGTGGTTAGTAATCCAGAATTTTTGGCGCAAGGAACTGCTGTGAAAGATTTCATGGAACCAAGCAGAATTGTTGTTGGGGCTGATGACAAAAAAGTTATTGAAATTATGCAAGAATTGTATGAGCCCTTTATGAGAAGAGAAGGTCGTTTTTTTGCGATGGATCCCAAGACTGCTGAGATTGTGAAATATGCATCGAATTGTTTTTTGGCTGCAAAAATTTCCGTTAACAACGAATTGGCAAACATTTGCTCAAAAGCAGGAGCTGATTTTGATCATGTGAGAAAAGCGATGGGAGCAGATCCGCGCATTGGAGAACCTTTCATGTATGCCGGACCTGGATTTGGTGGGTCATGTTTTCCAAAGGATGTGAAAGCCTTGGTCAAAACAGCCAATGATTTTGGATATGATGCTGAAATGCTTAAGCAAACATTGAAAACCAATGACAAGCAGAAATTTGTTTTGTCGCAAATGGTCATCAATAAACTCGGAGAAGATTTGAGTGGAAAAATTTTTGGTGTTTGGGGATTGGCTTTCAAGGCAGGCACTGACGACATGCGCGAATCATCTTCGATCACTATTTTGAATGAACTCATCAAAAGAGGCGCAAAAATTCAGGCGCATGATCCGGAATCAATGGAGATGGCAAAGCGTGAAGAATATTTTGGAAACAATTCATCAATATCATATTTTGAAAACAAATATGAAGCATTGAAAGATGCTGATGCTATGCTTATTATTACGGAATGGAAGGAATTCAGAACTCCTGATTTTGAAGAAATAAAAAAACTTTTGAAGTCGCCAGTGATTTTTGATGGGAGGCTTTTGTATGAGCCCAAGAAGATGAAAGCGCTGGGAATCTCATATGAATCAATAGGAAGATAATGAGGAACTTATAAATTTTAAGAATCATAGCATGAAAATTATTTTTTTTGGTCATGAATTTCCGCCTTTCGGTGGCGAAGCAGGGGAGGCTTTGACGTCTTTGCTTTTGGAATATTCAAAAAATCCTGAACTGGAAATTGATTTTGTGACATTTTCAACCGATGAAAAATATCACACGTCAAAAATTGGGAACAATATCGTTGTTCATCAAATTCCTGTTGGCAATGACGCAGAAAAAAATATGAAATTATTCAAGAAAGAATCAATTTCTCTGAGCTGGAAAGCCTATAAATTTTCTCGAAAATTGGTCAAGCAAAACAAATATGATTTGTCACACGTCTTTTCTTCAAAAATTTTTGGCGTTGTCGCATTGATGCTCAAGGCGGAATTTAAGCTTCCGTATGTTGTTTCCTTGCAAGGTTCTGATTCTGACGGATTGATCAGAAAAAATGATTTTTCAAAACAAATGAATTCATTCGCAGCCAAAAAAATATTTGCCAAATCTTCATTTTTGATTGCGAACAGTCTTTGGCTCAAAAATTTTGCGCTTTCAACAAACCCAGGGAAAGAAATTGAAGTTATTTATAATGGGTTTGATGCCGATGTTTTTTTTCCAGACATTCGTAAGCGCGTGGAAGGAAAATTTGAGATTCTGTGTGTTTCCAAGATAATACCTCAAAAAGGTGTTCGATTTTTGATTCAAGCCTTTAAAATACTTTCTGGTCGCTATGAACAGATCAGATTGACGATTGTGGGCGATGGCAGCGAGATTCAATCACTCAAAGATCTGGCTCGGGGACTTGGGTTGGAAGAAAGAGCCAAATTTATTGGGGAAGTTGATCATAAAAAAGTTTTTGAATATTATCAAAAATCCAACCTGTTCGTGTTGCCATTTGCTGGGGAGGGAATAAGCAAGGTTGTGTTGGAATCTGTCGCTTGCGGGCTTCCTGTTGTTATTCCAGACACGTTGTGGGCAAGAGAGTTGCTCAAGGAGAATGCTAACGCATTGTTTGCAAAGAAAGATGATGCTGATGATTTGGCAGAAAAAATTGAGAAGTTGATTTTGAACAAATCTTTACTTGAAGAAATTGCAAAAAATAATCTTGCAAGGGCGAATGATTTTACTTGGAAGAGTATTTCAGCTCAATATCTTGATGTTTATGTGAAAACAAGAAATATTTCACGTATTCAGGATTAGTAAAATCATGAGTTATGCGCTTGGCTAAACTTCATGTAAATATGTATTTTTTACTCGGCCTCTGTCTCTCGGGTCGACCGGCAGCTCGTAAAAAATAATATTTACATGAAGTTTTAAAAAAAGATATGCAAGTTATGGAAACATTACTCGAGACCCTTTTCGAGAGTTTCAAGTTTTGGTTCCGCGGAAAAGACGAATTTTTTTCGCATAAAAAAGTTCCAGTTTAAAACCAGCACAACTGCAAAAAGTTTTGCCACCATCACATTGAAGTCAAACTTGTCAACCATAATCCAGAGAATGAGCTCTGTCCATCCAAGTCCACCGATACCGATTAAAACAAAAAGAGGAAACTCTTTTTTTATTTTGCCGCTACTCTTGAAGACAAGAACTTTGTTGAGTGAATAATTTGTTGCAACGCCAGCAGCAAATCCAAATCCAGCAGCGATAAGATGATTGATGCCAAATAAATAGTTTAAAACAAACAGAACGCTCATGTCAGAAACAGTTGCTGATCCTCCGCAAACGAGATATTTGAGAAATTGACGAAGTCCTGCGGAAGTTTTTTTTGGCAAAAAGAAATCAAAGATATTGTCGACAAATTGTACAAATTTCATATATTGTATGCGTTACGCACTTGGTTGAATTTCATGCAAATATGTATTTTTTGCTCGGCCTCTGTCTCTCTGGTCGACCGGCAGCTCACAAAAAACAATATTTGCATGAAATTATAAAAAGCAAGATGCATAAGTCCCACGTTTATTTTACTAAGAATTCTTCAGCCTTCAAAACTTTGACGAAATTGTTCGGGTTGTTGGCAATGATTGTGTTGAAAACGGGATTTTTGCTGGCATAAATTTCTTTGAAATCAGCGTAATCAAGTGATCCGGACATTTTCAAACTTCTGGATTTTCTGTCTGTTGAAACCACAAAATAGTCAAACTTGTTGTTTGCAAAAGTTCTTTTTTTGAAATCAATGAAACATCTGCCGACAAATCTTTCACACACAGCGCCTTTGTCTGCCCATATTGTCATTTCATGCGCACCCGGAAGACTGTTGAGATATTTTGCTGCTTCATAGCTGCCTTCACCCATACCCTTAAAGTTCACAATAAATTTATTTGGCAACATTTCAGAAGCATAGGCCAAAAAGTGTGGACGGATGAAAAAAAGACTGGCAATTAGGATGACTATTGTTGCAACAACAGCAACGATTGGATGAATCATTTTTTTGATCTTTCCATTTTTCAATGCCTCGGAAATTCCAATAGCGGCCAGAACAAAAGCAAGTGGATATGTCATTATTTGATATCTTACTGTTGTTACCACATCGTTTACGGCGCTGCCAAGATAGAAGACCAGGATAAATATTATGATGTAGATTGCTGTTATTGAATCGCGCCCAAGTTCTTTTTTGCGAAAAATTCCAAAAACAGAAAAAAGAAGAAAAATAAAAACCAATGGCGAAATGCTGAAGAGGAGACTATAAAGATCTGATGAAATGGCGCCAACATATCTATAGAGGGCGTTGCCTTCGCCAATACCTTTTGGGGAAGCGATGATGGCCTGAATATCATAGATATTAAGTTTGGCATATATGTGGAGCAAAACAAATACAACAAGAAACAGGAATATGCCGACAATTGTTCGCGCCAAAATATTTTTGTGCTTTATGAAAAAGTCAAAAATTTTGGTTGAAACTTTTGTTTTGAATGCAATTATGTCCAAAGCAATCAAACCAATCACTCCAACAAAAAGTGGCCAAGTCGAAGAAAAAACAGCATTACCAACTGTGGCATTAATAAGCACTGAAAACTTTACCCAGGTTGCCGGGAAAAAAGCGAAAGCTGTTATCATTGCTGTCAAAAACAGTAAAGCATAGTTTGCCAGTGCTTTTTTCATGTATTTTCCAACTTCCATTTCCTTGTGTGCGTGAAAAATATATTCCAAGAAAAAGATTGCAAAGAAATAGACAAAAAGAATATTGGCAACGTATTTTGTTATAACAGAAAGACCAAGGAGAAAACCTGAAGCAATGAGATATTTCCTCTCTTTGTTTTTTAGAAAAACAAAGAGGCTTAATGTTGAGAGTGCCGTAATAATCCAAAGCATCGCATCAGAATTTATGATAAGGGAAATTCCAAGTAGAATAGGGGATAGGCCTATAAATATTGTTGCAAAGCGCGCGGTGGTTTGCCCCAAAAGTTTCTTGATGAGGAAATAGAACAGTGGCAGGATTGCCAAAGTGAAGAGAAAAACGGGAAGCCTAAGATTGAAATAGATGTTTTGTATTTTCTCAAGAACCTCTGGTGTTTTTGGCTGGAATCTGAATTTTTTGAAATCTTTTGGTTTTTCATCCATCAAAAGAAGGCCTGCTCCGGAAACAGAGGCAATTGTGATGCCAGGCTTGTCACAAATGTTGGTTGCTCGCCAATTTCCTTTTGAGATCGCATTCCAAAAATCAGGAACTCTTTCATATGACCAATATGGCTCATCCACGCCAGAAAAAGTTCCCAGACGAGGAAGGCCAAAATAGAAACTGGAGCTTATGATGGCTATAAAGATGAGGATAGTGATAATTTTTTCTTTCATTTTGGTATAATTTTTGTAAATTATTATTATGGCTTACGCGCTTGGCTGAATTTCATGCAAATATTGAAGAACAAGCTGTGTAAATCATGATTATCTTAAAAACACTGAATATAATTTTAATATAATTCTACAGGAAATAAAAAAAAATGCCAGCCCTATCATCTTGACAAGAAAAAAAGTCGAACCCTCGACTTTTCTTGCTGTTTGATTTGTTGATTTGTTATTTTTTATTGTTGTTTTCAGGCGCTGGTTCAGTTTTTGGAGTTGAGATGGAAAGATCTTTTAAGGAGTATGCCTCAATGGTTGTGTTTTTTCCTCCCTTTGTATTCGTTCGTGTTCGCAATTCGATTCTGTCTCCAGTCTTGATTTCGTTAATTGAAATTTTTACTCCCTCCTTGTTTTTGATGGTTTTTATTTTTGACATATCGGCAGTATAGGAAACTGAGTCAGTCTTTATTGTTATTGATGATTTGTTGTCTGAAATTGATGAAATTTCACCGGTAAGTTTTGTCAGATTTGTTGAACTAGGCGTTGATTTTTGTTTGAATACATATCCTGCAATTATTATGATGAGAATTATTGCTATCGCTCCTGCAATCTTGTACTTCTTGTCGATTTTTTTGATATCTTCGATATTCATATTATTTTTTTTATAATTAAGTGATTTAATTTTATATGTAATAGTGGTTAATGTCAAAAACGGGTCACACGCAGCACATGGTTCTTTTTGAAATTTTTGCTTTGTCTGTTTCCTTTTTCGGCACGCTTCGCAATCGAAGAACTATGATTGCTTGCTAAGAGTTCGCTGTCGCTCTCTGTTGCCTTAAAAGAAAACAGTCAAAGCAAAAGGCAAGCTCTTACTTTTTGAAACCATGTGTTGAGTATGATCCCAAAAAATCATAATTCTTTTTTGTTTGATGATAATATGGAATTTGGATCAACAACTTTGATAAAATCATTTTCCCTGTTGTCGATATTTATTTTAAAATCATAATAATCATTGGGCATATAAAGTTTTCGTGAATCAATAATATCAGCACCAAGTCTCAAGGAAGATGTTAATTTCAGTGGTGTTGTTCCTCTCGCTCCGCCAGTTGATGAAACAAAATAGTCAAACTTGGAAGTGCCAATTCGCTCTCGATTAGAGCTGGAATTGCATTTTCCGACAAATTTTTCGCAAACTTGTTTTTTGTCAGACCATATGTAGAGACTGTTGGCATTCGGAAGGCTATTTAAATATTGAGAGGTTTCCCAACTCCCATCTCCCATATCCTTAAGATTTGTCATGAATTTGCTTGGCAATAAACTGGAGGAATAAGCTAGAAAGAAAGGCCTTGTTTTCAGGAGGGAAACCGTGGAAATAATGATAAGGAAAAGTATAAGGAAATAAAATTTTATCCCAGTGAAGTATTTTTTGAAAGCATTTATTTTTATGATCTCATACAACCCAATCGCTGCAATAATTGATGCGATGGGGTAATTGACTATTTGATATCTAACGGTTGAACTTGTGCTGGAAATAGAATTGGCTATGTAATACATGAAAACAAATAAAACAAATGGAAAAGCGCGCATTAATTTGTTGTTTTTTGTTATTTCAGTGTTCTTAATTTTTACTAAGGATACTATTGCAAACAGAAAAAGAAAGGATACTATTGGTGTTAGTCCAAAAAGTAGCGGAAAAAAAGCTGAGGAAAAGTTTTCAAGAAAGTTTCCTGTTTTTGGATTGGCAAGAATCTTTTCGAAATCAATAAATCTCATTCCAGCATATGTGTTTATGATTGTAAACGCAATTGTCATCAGGATAGCAATGATTGTTGCCGACAGAAAAGCTTTTTTATGACTTGATATGAAAGAACAAATCTTTCTGGAAAAAAAGCTCTTTATCATGAAAACATCAGCACAAACAATAGCAATGACTCCAACAACTAATGGCCATATTTTTTCAAGTGCCAGGCTGTAAATTGTGGTGTTTAATAATTCTTTTGGTTTGATCCAGGCAGATGGGTAGAGAATAAGAATGGTTAATAATGCTATTGCAATCATGATTAAATAATCGCGCATCGATTTTTTGAAATACTCAATTTTTTCTGCATTTGTGTTGTAATTGCTTGTGATATATGCGGTATAAATCAAAACTAAAAAGAATGGAAACAAAAAGTTGGCGACAAATTTATCAAGAAGTGCCAATCCAAAAAGAAAACCAGTGAGGTATAGAAATTTTTTGTTATTCTCTTTTTGATAAATCAAAAAGCTTAGCAGTGTAATAGGCAAAAGGATCCATAATATTGCATCGGTATTTACGATTAGTGAAATTCCAAGAATAATGGGGGATAGCCCTATGAATATGATTGAAAGCAGGGCAATTTTGGCAGAAAGAAGTCTTTTTAATAAAAAATAGAAAATAAATAATGATATTAAAGTAAAAAGATAAACAGGGAGTCTGAGATGAAAATATATGCTTTCTATTGCTTCAAGTTGCTCGGGTGTTTTTGCTTGTCGTGTCAGTTTTTCATAGTCGCTTGGGTCTGGAATGAAGGGAAGTCCTGCGCCAGAAATGAAGGCTAATGTTATGCCTGGCTTGTCGCAAAGATTTGTTCCGCGCCAATTTCCCTTGGCAATACTACGCCAAAATTTTGGAACCCTGTCATACGACCAAAGAGTTTCATCAACAGCGGTGTATTGGGAAACTCGCGGTAGACCAAAAAAGACATTAACAATAATAACGGAAAGAATTATAATCGTGTGTATCAGTTTTTTATTCATAGGATTGTATATTGTGTTTACTATATAATATTAAAGTATGCTTATCTAGAAATCAATTGCTGTGTTAAACACAATGTATATTAATGCTAAAGAAAGAATGAGAAAATATACTAATAGGACAAGTTCTGATTTTTTGTCAGTTTCTTTTTTGAACAGCAATAAAAAAACTAAGGGGATAATTGAATATCTTTGAGCGACAAGAAATGATGGCGCTAAATATAATGCCGCAAAAGGAAGAAATAATAGGTTGGTTTTTTCAATTTTTGCAATGAAAATGAAAATACAGCCAAGAAAAATTGCAATTGCATATAAATATGCATATTCGCCGTATGCATATTTCAGGACAATATTCATGAGGAATGTTAACTTCAAATTACCGTTGTGAAGTTGGGGAGGGAATAGAACAAAGGAACTCGCAAGCAAAAATCCTGCACCAAGTCCAAAAGCCAAGAATTTTTTTGTTTTGCAGAGATTAATTTTGTGAAATGTTGATGTTATTATAATTGGTAAAAATAATAATCCAGTTATCGCCAGGAAGAGATAAATATTCCCTAAATACAAGCCAGCTACGTGGTTTGTTTTGTCTCCAATTGCGACACCGTGATTAAAAAAAAGAAAAAGAGCAAATGCTGCAAATATCCCAATATGCGCAATTGTTAGACGCAAATATGCAATAATTTTAGCCATAGAAATAGAAAATCCATAAATTGAAACATAGTTATATGTCCAAATAAATATAATCCATATGATATTGTTTTGTCTTGTCAGAATAGCTACAAGGGAAAATAGTGCAGATAGATAGTATTGTTTCTTGATTGAAAAATAAAAAGCAATTAGCACGAAGAGAAGGGAAGGAATATCTGTGTATAATAATGGGAAATAAAGGAAGCTAATTGGAAGAAACATGAATTGCAAGGTTTTTATGTGAGGGTCATTAACCTTTAATCTTTTTGAAATAATAAAAAATACCCAAATTGTAATCAAGGATAATGCAAGACTTATGATTCGAGTTTTTTCAAGTGAGTGATACCCTCCTATTTTTGAAAATAAGGCAATAACAACATGATATCCGGGAATTGTTGTTAGATTCGGGAGAATCTCGTAGTTGCCCTTAACAAAGCGGCTTATTTGTCGATAATGTACTTTCTCATCAACATCAGCCCTGTTAATACTGAAGAATATTATGGATAGCCATGCTGAGAAAGCTATACTTAGAAAAAAAATGAATAGCCAAGTTTTTTTTGTCATAACGGATATAGTACAAGTTGTTTTATTTGTGAACGAGTCAGTTTCTCTCACTTTGATTCTAAATGAATCAAATTGACTTCATATTAAAATTGTAGTTAAATTATACATAGGTTAAACTAAAAAATCAATAAAAAATTAAATAGTTATATTAGTGAAAAATATAAAAATATTGCTTATTAATAGGATTAAATTAGTTCCGCGGCATCTTTGGATTTTGTTGATTATTATTTGTGTTGGAGCTTTCTTGCGAACATATAATTTGCATGAATGGTTGGAATTTAGGACTGATCAGGTGCGAGATTCTTATTTGGTTGAAAAAGTAATCTCCAACGAATCGTCCTGGCCTCTTTTGGGTCCGTATATGTATAGTTCGGGAAGTAGTAAGGAGTTATTTTATCATTTGGGGCCAATTTATTATTATTTTCAAATAATTTCTGGAAAACTTTTTGGCTCTTTTCCTGATAAATTTGCCTATCCAGATGTGTTTTTTTCAATTCTTTCTATTCCATTATTTTTTCTTTTTCTTAGGCTTTACTTTAATAAGAATCTATCGCTAAGTTTGGCGGCACTATATTCTGTTTCTGCTTATTTTGTTCATTATTCTCGCTTTGCTTGGAATTCAAATCTGATACCGTTTTTTGTTCTCCTTTTTCTTTTCTCAGTATATAAAATTTTGAATGACGATAGAAAAAATTGTTGGCTTTGGGCTGTGTTTTTGGGATTTTCTTGGGGTGTTGGGTTTCAGTTGCATGCAATATTAATGATACTTTTTTCAGTTATTGTGCTTTGTACGTTTTTTATGTCGATAAGAATAAATGCGAGTGTTTGGAAAAAATGGATCATGGTCGTTGTCATCTTTGTTGTTTTAAATGGAGGGCAGATTATTAATGAAATTAACACTAACTTTAGTAACACAAAAAGACTGTTCAATTTTTCTTCACAAAGTGAAAGGCAATTTGAAAATGAGCAGGAAAAAAAAGAAATTATTGGTTATGCGGGCTTATTGAAAAATGATATTAGCTGTAGTATTGAAGCGAATTATTTTTTCTTGTCTTCATATGGTAACAGCGATTGTTCTTATGGGATTCTTAATTTCTTTTCACTAATCAAAAAAGATGGTTTTGCGAAAATTTTTGAAAATATTTGTTATTGGCTTGCATTGTTGCTTGGTGTTATTTTTTCAATCATTGGATATTTCTTGTTGATTTTTCATACAATAAAGGAAAAAATGGATGAACGAAAACTTTTTCTTCGGCTGATATTGTTTTATGCTGTGGTTTTTTTCTTGATCATGATTCCTTTGAGTATTGAGAGATTTAGTGATCTGAGGTATTTTATGCCGGTATTTTTTGTGCCATTTGTTTTACTTGGCTTGATTGTGGATATCATATTGAAAAAATATCCAAAAGTGGCATTTTCTCTTATTATTACAATTTTCTTCACACTTTTGCTTTCCAATGTGTCAGACTTTAAATCTGATATAAAGGCGTTAATTAGAAAGGATAAGATATGCTCATCTCGCGTTGCAACATTGGGAGAAATTGAATCTGTTGCCGAATACATCATGAGTAATTTAAAGGGACAAAAAAATCTTTATATAAGCGGTAATCATGAAACATTGGTTGCGGTTGATCCGCTGGCTTATTTGTTAAAAAAAAATAATTTCAATCCTGTTGTGGTAAAAGATGAAAATAGTGTAATATTGCAAAATAGCGATAAGCCAGCATTTCTAATAAGCTGCAGGTCAAAAAAGACAAATACCTACAATTATTTTAAAGTAGATAATATGTATGTATATGATATGAATAGTAGAAAATAGATTTAAATTTAAACTATAGTATTATGAATATGGTTAAGTTTGCCCTGAAAGACAAGACAGCCAAAACAGTTATTGTTTTTGGGTTAATTTGTTTTTTTACGATTTTTCTTAGAGTGTATCATTTTTCAGATTGGTTGCGTTTTAATTCTGATCAGGCCAGGGATGCTGGTATTGTTAGGGATATGATTGAAAATAATAACGTTCCGCTGCTTGGTCCAATTGCTGGTGGAACATTGTTTCAATTGGGTCCAGCTTTTTATTATTTTCAATTTGTTGGGGCGAAGTTATTTGGCGTGATGCCTGACAAAATGGCGTATGGTGATTTGTTGTTTGGAATATTGTCTGTTCCGTTGGCGTTTTTTCTTTTTTTGAGGTATTTCAAAAAAAATACTTCGCTGATGCTTGCAGCACTTTATGCCACCTCTTTTTTTGCGGTCCAATATTCTCGTTTTGCTTGGAATCCAAATTCAGCCCAATTTTTCAGTATGCTTTTCGTTTATTCGATTCTTATGCTCTCGGATGCGAAAAGCAATAAAATTCCTTGGATTGTTGCAGTTGGAATTTCTCTGGGAATCGGTGTGCAATTGCACACACTTCTTCTGTTTGGGATGCCGTTTGCCTTTTTTCTAATGATGATTTATTTTGGCAGAAAGAAAAGTATCAGAGTGACGCATATGATCGCCATCTTGTTTATTGTTTTTGTTCTCAATATTACTCAAGTGGTAAGTGAGATTAAGACAGGCGGTGGAAATTATCTTGAATTTAGGAAAGCGCTTGTTGATAAATCTGGGAATCAAAGCTCACTTTGGAAAAATGCCGCACACGTGATTTCTTGTCAAATTCAATCCAATGCAAAAATATTGGTGCCATATGTTGAACAAGAAACCTGTGAATCTCCATTGTCCGACAGATATTTCAAGAAACTTGATAGAAGAAATGATAATTTTTCTGATTGGTCTGTGTTTGCAGGAAAAATTGTCATAGCTGTTGGTTTTTCAATGGTGGGATATTTCTTGTTATATCGAGCGATAAAAAATGAGAAAGATGAAAAAAGAAAGAAAGATTTGGTAGTCGTAGCCATTTTTAATAGCGCACTTGTTTTGTTGTTTGTCCCATTTGGAGCGGAAATAAGTTTGCGATATTTTGTTTTGATGACCTTTGTTCCTTTCTTTTTGCTTGGACTTATTATTGAGTTTTTACAAACAAAAAATAATCCATCAATCAAATATTTATCTTCCGTATTTGTATATTTGTTGATAATGTATAATTTATTTTTTTGCATAAAAACTTTTAATGAATATTCAAGCGGACGTCCTGGCAGCATGATTGATGGAACAGTGAATCAGGTTAGATATATAGCGGAATATTTGGTAGTTCAGGCGGGGGATTCGAAAACAATTCAAATTGGAGGGCAAAAAGTTTTATTGGGTCGTTTTGCTAATCGTGTTTCGTATTTCACAAAAGAATCAGGAATTGAGGTGGTTCCTCTTAATGATGAAATTTTTGATCCAAAAATCCCTTTGTTTGTGGCTGTTGATGAAATGTCGAAAAAATGTGAACAAGGAGAATCTTATAAAAGCTATGGAACAATAAAAAAATGCACAAAATTTAATGAGATTACTATCATGATGATGAATTGAAATAAAAATTCAAGATATTTAAATTCAAAAAATGAAATATTTTAAAAAAAGGACAATACTGTTATTAATCGCTGTTTTTTGCACAATTTTAGTTGCAATTTCTTTGTGGCTTCATCTTTATGATTTTAAAAAATGGCAATATTTTAATAGGTATTCCTTTGAAAATCTCAAATCAATAAAGAAAGTGGATCAGATTGATCCCATGCTGGTGCCAAATTTTTTCCATTATGAAGGTCAAAGATTAGCTTGCTTGGCGAAATACGTTCAAAATTTCGATGATACTAAAATTGGGTGGATTAGTGATATTCATGCTGATAAATTCAAGAGAAGAACTGTTGATAGTGGAACCATATATCCAAAAAGATATGGGGAATACTTGAACAAGGTGTTTGATGATTTGAGTGACGAGGGTATTTATACTGTGATCAGCACTGGCGACAATACTAATACTAGTGGTTCGGATTATGCTAGAAATATTGAAATGATTGCTCAAGAAAAATGTATGAACGTCATTTGGGTCAAGGGAAATCACGATAATTCAGCAGTTATGAATGAACTAGGTGTTTTTGGAAATTTGCAATATTATTTTACCGATCAAGGTAATGTCAGAATAATTGCTATTAATAATGTTGAGCCATTTAAGGATGGAAATAAATATTTTGGCGGTGTTGATGATACTCAGCTTGAATGGCTGAGTAGTGTGTTAAAAACAGACAAGAGGATTATCATTGCAATGCATATCCCTATTTTTCCATTAAACTTGGAGGATGTTGTTTTGGACGAATATGCTAAAATGGAAAACATTTTACATGACAATAAAAATGTTAAAATGGTGTTATCCGGACATTTTCACATTCCATGGCAAAAAAAATACAACGGAATTAATTACTATGGCGAAGGAGCTCTGAGCTATCAAGGTTCGGAGGGTGCCTATGCTATAATTAATTTGAATGATTTTTCTATTGACTATAAATTTTCTAAATAAAAAATATGCAAAATATCACGGCTTTGGTCAAGAAAAATAAGGTTGCAATAGCATTGTTTCTGATTGTGGTGGCAGCTTTCTTTGTGCGAGTTTATAATTTTGATGACTGGCTTTATTTTAAGATGGATCAGGGTCGCGATGCTAATTTGATTGGCAATGCAATTGAAAATGGGCCAATGATGCTTCCTCTTTTGGGGCCAAGAGCTGGTGCTACACAGGTGGACAATGGATTTTTGAGACTTGGACCTGCTTATTATTATTTCCAATATATTTCAGGAAAGATTTTTAATTCAACTGAGCCGCAAATTTTTGCATATCCAGATTTGTTCTTTTCCATCTTGGCCATTATTTTGCTGTATTTTTTCTCGCGCCTATATTTTTCAAAGAGAATTTCGCTTGCAATCACAACCATGTATGCTTTTTCTTTTATAATTATTGAATATTCTCGTTTTGCGTGGAATCCAAACTCGCTGCAATTTTTTGTTTTGTTGACATTCTTTGCTTTGTTGAAAATGTTGAATGAGGAAAAAATGAAAAAGAAACTGACCTGGATTGCGCTTTGGTCGTTGGCATTAGCAATCGGTTCACAGCTTCATTTTTTTGGTTTTTTTGTTTTGCTTGGAGCATCTGGTCTTTTCATTTTGCTTCGTTTCAAATTTTGGAGAAAAGAAAGGCTTCAAGAATTTTCTTCAACGATTTTTTGGAAAAAAATGTCACTCTATGCCATCACATTCTTGGCAGTCTTTGCGTTTTTTTATACACCAGTTATCGTCAGTGATGTCATGAAAAAAGGTGAAAATGTTGGAAACTTTGTGCAGGCACTCAGTTCAAAACCTAGTAATAAGCCCTTTATTGAAAAAATTGGAAAAAACTTCCAGGAGAACACAAAATATTATTGTTTGATTACAACATCGTCTTGCAATGTTGGAAGATTGGAGAACAATGCTTTGTTGGCAACCTTTACGATAATTCTTCTTGTTTCGGCGATGATTTTGGCAGTGCGAGCATTTAGAAAAGAAAAAGCTGGCACAAGAAAAGATTTTTTGTTGTTATTTTTCATCTGGATTGGGGTGTTCTTTGTTTTGACAACACCAGTTTCTTTTGATTTGAGGCCAAGATTTTTTATTCTTGTTTTTGCAGTGCCATTTATTTTGATCGGAATTGTTTTTAATTTTTTTGAAGAAAAATTTTCAAAAAATTCAAAATATCCAATAGCTGGATTGTTTGCAATTGTTCTTGGATTGAATATGCTTGGAACTTCAGTTTGGTTCAGAGAACAGCGAGATTCGCAAATAAGCAATGTTGAAGTGGATCGCACGCTTATTTTGAAAGCCAAGGATGGTGTGACACTTGGTCAGTTGCAAGAAGCGGTGGATTTTATGTATGCAAATAGGCAAAACAAGGATATAACCTTATACTTTTATGTTAAACAAGAACATGCTCAACCATTGAGATATATTTTTGAGCAAAAAAAGGATTCGAGTTTAAAATTTGCAACTTTTAGCAAGACAATTAATGAAGATCCAAATGCTCAATTTTTTGCAGTTATTCCTTCACAAACCGAGCTTGAATTTCTTCAAAAGAGATTTGGAGAAGAAGTTGAATTTTTGGATTCAAGGATATTGGGACAGATTTCTATTTATGAAATGTTTTTTCCTGCAAGAAAAATAGATCCAGACTTTAAAAATAAAAAATCTTCAAATGGACCAAATGATCGCTTGTTTTGGAAAGATGTTTTTGGTATACGCGGTATAGATATGGAAGATGAAGAAGCAGAACAATCCGATGAATCGGAATTGTAAATTTAATTTATTGATATGATTAAGACAATAAGATGAATATTGCTCATAAAAAATATGTTTTTGCTGCAGCGCTCGCACTTGTTTTTGTGGTTGGAATTTTCTTGCGTACATATAATCTCGAAGACTGGCTTTTTTTTCAAGGAGATCAGGCAAGAGATGCTTTTTTGGTGAGCAAGGCTGTTGAAAATGGGCCTGGATATTTGCCACTGCTTGGACCAAAAGCTGGTGGAACTTTTTTGAGATTGGGTCCGATATTTTATTATTTTGAATATCTCTCAGCATCAATTTTTGGAACAAGCACTCCAGCTGTTTTTGCATATCCGGATTTATTTTTTTCAATTTTAACTCTGGGGTTGATGTATCTTTTTTTGAAAGAACTTTTTTCAAAAAATTGGGCGCTGGCTTTGACTCTTGGGTATTCTGTTTGTTATTTTGCTATTCAATATTCTCGTTTTGCTTGGAATCCAAATTCGTTACCATTTTTCAATTTGCTTTTTTTCTATGCCCTGTTCAAATTTTTCAATGCTGAGCAAAGAAAATGGAAAATTGTTTGGTCGGTTGCCATTGGAATCGCATATTCAGTTGCAAGCCAACTACACTATGTTTCATTTTTGATTTTTCCGTTCATAATATTTGCTGTTTTTGTTGCCAGAAGGATTTATTTCAAAAAATCAATCAGACAACATGCAGGATATTTGGGAATAATTTTTTTGATATTTTTTCTCTTTTATGTGCCGGTTATTTTGAGTGATGTTGCAACTCAGGGGAATAATGCCATGAATTTTCTTGCCTCAATTGGTAAAAAGAGTTCTGATTCTGGAATTTTGACACTTTTGCAAAAAAATTATTTTAATTTTTCCAAATATTTTCTGACCATTTTAGGCGGACTTGTAAATTTGCCAAAGTATGTCATCAATTGGTCTGGCTTGTTGGTCGTCGCAGGCGCTTTTTCTGGGGTTGTTTGTTTTATCAGGGAAAAAGATTCGCAAAAGAAATTTCTTATTTTTCTTGTGCTTGTTTGGTTTTTTTCATATTTTGTAATGTACACAAGCCTAGCTTCGCAACTTCAACCAAGACATTTTTTAGTTATCTTGCCGTTGCCGTTTATCTTTTTGGGATTCATTGCTTTATTACTTGAAAAAACTTTTGATTTTAAGCACAAAATAATTATACCGATAATAATCTTTGCTCTTCCAGTTTTTGCCAATGCATATAGCGTTGGGGCATGGTTTTCTGAAATGGGGGATTCTCAGCAAAAAGTGACAAAACCGAGAAAATCTGCAATTTTGAAATCAGTACAGGGAGAATCTTGGTGGCACTTGGAAAAAGTGGCCAGATTTATTAGTAATGATTGTGAAAAAGAAACATTTACCATCATACCGCCAAAAGAAGTATATAGAAGTCTTTTCACGTATGCATTGGAAAGCATTGGAGAAAAAAGAGAGGACAGCATAAAATGGGGAACGATAGATGTTTCTGACAAAGAATGCTACTATTTTGTGTATTTCACGAAAAACAACTATTTTGACAGATATTATGGAAAGCATATAGAAAAAATAAATCAAGGAAATTTTGGAGATATGACAGTTGTTCGTTTTGCGATAAATGAGAATGAACTTTCCGGGAAGAAGAAAATAGACAATCCATTCAAAAAGAAAAAATCCGCCAAAGAAGAAAAAGCCCAAGAAGAGAGAGAAAATGATGAAACAGATGAAGATGTTGCAAAAACTGAAAATTCTGGTTCTGACAGTGGATCAGGTTTTGGAATTATTCAGAGCTTGGAAAGCATTGGAAATGCTGGCAGGGAAGAAAGAGTTTTTTGGAAGGATTTATCCATGTGAGTTATTTGCATGAAATTCTAAAAACAAAATGCGTAAGTCATGATTTAATTAAAAACAGATGAACAAAAAGAATGTATTTATTGCTATAATCTTGTTTGTTGCGGTGGGTTTTTTTCTGCGTAGCTACAATTTTTCTGAGTGGCTAAGATTTAATGCAGATCAAGCAAGAGATGCCAGATTGGCGATTAATGTTTCAGAAGGCAGGGAACCGATTCCGCTTCTTGGGCCATGGGCTGGTGGAACATCTTTCAAGCTTGGTGGGGTTTTTTATTATTTTCAAATAGCTTCCGTGAAAATTTTTGGAAGTCATCCTCAGGTTGCGGCATATCCAGATTTGCTTTTTGCAATTCTTTCAATCCCGTTACTTTTTTTGTTTGCCAAAATATTTTTTAATTCAAGAATTTCTCTGATGGTTGTGTGGCTGTATGTCATTTCATATTTTGCAGTCAAATATTCTCGTTTTGCATGGAATCCAAACTCGACACCGTTTTTCGTGATGCTGTATTTGTATTCATTGCATGGCTTGATGGGCAGTGAAAAAAGCAAGAAAATTTTGTGGGCGATTTTGTGTGGAATAGCTTTGGGAATAAGCATGCAGTTGCACACATCGCTGCTCATAATTCTTCCTGTTGTAAGTATTGTTGCAGCAACGATTCTTTTCAAGAAAAAACAGATTGGTTTCTCAATAATGGCGATCATTTTGGCTGCGGCACTTTTTGTTAATACTGCTCAAATTATCAGTGAGATTAAAACTGGAGGAGTAAATTCCTTGCAATTAATTTTAGGGGCAACAGAAAAAAATCAAAGAAACGCAAGTTTCGGCGAGAATTTATTATTAAATATTTCTTGTCACATCAAATCAAATGGACACATCATTTCTGCACTGGGCGATGAAGAGGAATGTGGATACAGGGGAGACATAAAGACTGTAAATAAGTTGGATGGAAAAAGAATGACCATTTTTGAAAAAGTTTCTTTTGTTGCTGTCTGGATATTTTTTGCAATTTTTTCCTTTGGCGGTTATTTTCTTTTGGGACGCAGCGCAAAAAAAGAAAAGGAACAAAAGAAAAAAGATATGCTCATAATTTTGTCAGTTTATGTTGGAATTTCATTTCTTTTCTTTGTTGCTTGGGCAACTGAACTGTCAGTTCGTTTCTTTCTTGGGCTAAGTTTCATCCCTTTTTTTCTCGCTGGTTTTTGGGTTTCATTTTTATCCAAAAAGTTCAGAAAGGAAATTCTTGTCATTTTGATTGCGGTGCTTGTACTTTCCTTTTTCAATTTTCAAAAAATATATGGCACATTCAAGGATTTGAAAAATGGTGGAAGGGAAATAAATGGCGATTTTGATTATGCGACATTAGGAGAGGAAAATTTTATTGTTGAATTTCTCCAAAATAATTCTCAGGATCAAAAAACACTTGTTCTTGATGCGCAAGCTGGATATCTTTTCAAAATGCTTAGGCCATTGCAGTTTTTGTCAGAAAAATACGCATTGAATTTGATTGAATTGCGCGAAGAAGTCAAATTGGAAAGTGGAGACAATATTTTTTACATAAAAAGTGCTGATACAGGATGCGATCTGCCAGCAAAAACATTGAAGAAATATGAAATTGAAAAATGTGTTTCTCATGGACAGTTTTCAATATTTTCTTTGAGGGTAAAGTGATACAGGGTCACACGCAACACATGGTTATTTTGAATGGTATTTTGATTTGCTTGTTATCTTTTTCGGCACGCTCTTGGTTTAAGTTTCATGGATCAGGCGCTTGGCTCATTGCCTGACAATTCTTCCTCCACTTCTTTTTGTTTTTTCTTCTTGCTTAATATTTCAGCAAGATAGGTAAGATCTTTTTTTGATATTTCCTTGAGAATTATCAAAAATGAAAAATAGATTGCAAAAAGAATTACTATTGAAAGAAGAAAGGAATATTGTCCTGTTGATAAAAATCTTTGAAATATGAAAATGTGAAATGCTGCAAGCATTATTTTTCCAAGAGTCTTTTTTGTCAGCAAATTTCCAAAATACTTTGAAGTGATGTTGTATATCATGACTGCAACAAAAACCGAAACTAAGGATGTTGCAACAGCACTTCCAACAAGACCATATTGTTTTATAAGGATGTAATTCAGGATGGTGTTCAAGAGAAATCCCGCAATTGCAATAGTCATGGTTGTTTTTGTTTTTCCAGCTCCGTTCATGACAAAACTTAGCACATAGAAAATAGTCAAAAAACCCACTCCATATGACAAAATTGACATTGGCAGTGCAGCTTCTTGATATCCGTGTCCAAAGAATATGAATAAAATTTGTTCTGAATAAATTGAAAGACAGACAACTGCAGGAACAAGCGTGATTAATATGAGCCTGAGTGATTGTTTTATTACTGTGCTTGCATGCTCAATGTTTTTTTCAGCAGTTGATTTTGAAACTACTGGCAAAAGCATGATGGTAAAAGCGTAAAAAATATAATATGGAATACGCCCGACTGTTAGGGCTGCGTTATAAATTCCAGTTAAATGGTCATTATGCAGGATGCCTTTCACGAGGTATAAATCGATGCTAATGAGAAGTTCATAGGCCAAGAAAAAGAGAATAACCTGCCAGGCGTATGTGAGCAGTTTTTTTGTCTCAAATTCGTTCTGTAGGCTCAAATTTTGAGCCTTGGCAGCCTTTTTAATTTCTTTGGTATATTTGAGCTGATCAAGAGAAAAAGCGATCAAAAAGACGCTCAATGCGGCTACGGCATATCCCACAATCGATCCTGGGACTCCAAAAGCGTATGCAAGCCCCACGATTGCCACCACCTTCAATATAGAGCGCAAAGTTTTAAGAACAGATTGGACATTGAACTTGTGTAGGGCTGTATAGAAGGAAAAATAGAATGATGCCGCAGCAAAAGAGGGAATTATGAGGGTTGAGATGCGAAAAAGTGGTGTGAGTGTTGGGTCGCCCAGTGCCATGGCGATAAGCGGTGCGCAAATATAGAAAACAACAGTGATTGAGCCGATAAGAATTGATTGCAATATTAATGCTTTTCTTTTGATGACAAGCACAAGACGCGGATTTGTTTCAAAAATCTCGCTGATATATTTGGCCATGGCGGTCGGAATTCCATTGCCAATGAGGATGATTATCATTGTGGTCATTGTCACAACCAAACCATAACGACCATAATCTGCCGGTCCCAAAATGCGACCGACAAAAGAGTGAATGATATATCCAGAAAGATTGAAGATTATTTCACTGGCAATTAACCACATTGTTGATTTTGCGAGATTGTTGCTTGACATAAGGTTGTTTATATGCTATATTTTATTGTTCTATTTGCATAAGTGTATTGTACTAGAGATACTTTAAAAACTCAATAAGAAAGGGGAAATATCATGAAAAAAAGTCCGAAAGCAACACTTTGTTGTCAGATTCTTGCAGTTGTTGAACAGAATTTTCTGAGAAATATGGGGCGACCCATAAAAAGAATAGAGATTTTTAATCTTTCTAAGAAAACAAAGGCTAAAAATTTTGAATTGCTCAGGGGGATTGGTGGCGAGATCAGGAAGGGACTGTGTCATGAATTTTATTGGATACCCCCTGATAATTTTAAGGTGTATTTTATCGCAGGAAGAACAAGCGCAAATCCATCTGTTAAGTGCACGCTTCCCAGGGAAAATGGGCTTGCTAAGTCAAACGTGGAATACTATTTATTGATGGATGAAAAAGGTGAGGAGCTCTACTTGAAAGCTGGAAGGTTTAATGCTTTCAAGATTGTAGAAATTGGCGATATTCCAAAATTTATCATGAATAATTTCTGCAAAAGAGTTGTTTGCAAAGAAGAAGAACGGTAGTTTTTTGCAAGAGGTTGGTTTCACAAGGGGTTGGTCAAAGGCCAGCCTCTTTTTTTATTTCTTCAAATATTTCTTCTTTATTTCTGTTTCCGTCGATTATTTTTAAGTTCCAGTTTGCAGCGGCTTGGTCGAGTAATTCTTTTTTCTTGTTTAAATATTCAATTCCTTGATCTGGCACGCGGTCGCGTTTGATTATTTCATTTGGATCAGTTTGCAGATAAAAAGCAAAATTGGGGCGGGGAACAAAATTAACAGAAGACATATAGGACTGATGAGACAGATAGTTTATATTAATTATGTTGTCGTAGAAATAGCGATCGGAAAGAATGTAATCAAAGCCGGAGTTGCGTAATTTGTTACGTAGCAAACTGAATCTCATTAAATCTATGATAAGAGCTATTTTGCGAAGTTGAATTTTAAACCAACCGGCCTTTGTTACACTTTTTGTTTCCTGTTGACCATTGACCGTTGATTGTTGATTGTTAAGAACATTGGCGATAGAAAATTGAACAGCATGAAAATAGAAAACTTTCTTGCCTTGCGATTCAAGATAATTTTTTAACAGTTCTATTTGAGTGGATTTTCCAGACCCATCAAGACCGGAGATGCTTATAATTTTCACAAAAGTTTATAAGGTTCATAAAGTTCTTAAAGTTCGTAAAGTATTTTTGTATTTACTTTATAACTTTATAACTTTATAACTTTTTACTATTTAGTACATAATAACTGCCACTGGTTGCATTTTTGCGACGACATGAGCGACGCCGTTTGCCTCAACACCCTTTATTACTTCGTCGATATTTTTATATCTGGCAGAATCTTGATTAATAACAATTGAAGACTTTGCGTTATAAAGTCGGACACCTTTTTCTTTCATTTTTGCAAATAATTCTTCTTTATTTGAAATGCTTTTTTCATTGTTGTTTTTGCCTTTACCTGTTCCGTGCGGAGCAGAATAAAAACTTTGATCATTTCTGTCTGTGCCAACGCAAATGTAGGCATCAGTGCTCATGGAAGATGGGATAAATGCTGGTTCTCCTGTTTCCTTGTAAATTGGATGATGGGACATCTTGCTTGGACCAAAGGCACGCGAAGTGTTGGAACGATGAACCATTACATCCTTTCCAAAATGTTGTTCCTTGGTAATGGAAATGTGTGGCAGATCATAAATCAAATCCATTTCAGGATCACGGCCAAACAATTTTTTGATTGTCTGTGAAATGTTGTGAGTAATAACAGCTCTGTTAGCAGTGCCAAAATTTGAAGCGGCGGCACGTGCATTCATGTATAGTTCGCCATCGTCGCCAGCAGCATCATATTTCAAAAGTGAATCATCTTTGGTCATGTGCAATTTTATTTTTTCCTGCATCTTTTTGTAAACATCTTTTTTGCTGGAATTGAATGTCATTCGCCCAAGTGCAACCATGAGAGCTTGTGAAAGATGTTCAGCTTTTTTGGCTGTGTGAGTATACATCGTGTATTGCCCCAATATTCCGCTTCCAGTGTGAATCATGAAAAGATATTGACCTTTTTTGATTCCTAATTTTTCTGCCATCTGTGGATCGGCAATATCTCCAACTTTCATCAAATCAAGAAAATGATTGCCAGCGGCACCAAGAACTCCAAGGCGATATTTGGCAAAGTTTAAATAAAGTTTTGGGATGACATCAAAAATATCCTGACGGGTCATTTCTTTTTCAAAAAAGCTTCCTCCGCATTGAGTGTTTTCGAGTTCATTTTTGGTTTGGATTCCTAAATGTTTAATGATTGCTTTTGTGCCTTGGCGACAGATATCAACCACAACATTGAAAGGCACTTTTGTGCCAACAAATTTTTTGGTAGGAACAACCTCAACCAATTCTTGAAATAATTTATGAATTTCTTCTGGCGAGATGTTATCTTCGTTTAAGTTTGTTTTGACAAGTCGCATTCCACAATTTGGATCAGAATCATTAACTTGCGGGAGAATATATTTTTCGCTGGCGATGGTTGTTCCGGCGGCATTTTTTCTGCCTGGCTTGGAACAGACATCTGGCATAGCTACAGTGTTGCGAAAAAAGACATCTTTGTTTGAAGCTATGTCTTCTACTTGAGAAAATGTTTCTTCCTCAGGAAGAAGATTTTGACTCATGAAAAATAATGCTGGAACTGACATTTTGTCTGTTTTGAATTCTTTTATATTATCAGAGAGTGATTTTATTTCGTATTTCATTTATTTGTTATGTTTAAACGAATTCGTAATCTAAATTTTTTGAAAAAATATCCTCGACGCTCTTTGTTTTTTATCTAAAATTTTCCCTCACTCGACACCCGCCTCGACTCGCGAAGACGATTGCTCGTCGACGCGAGGCGGGCAATCACAGGAAAATTTTAGAAAAAACAAAGGCTTACTCAAGCAAAAAATATTTTGTGAATACCCTGTGGGTCTTTGGGGACACCACAGGGCGTCTAATTAAATGCATGTTAGATTTCGAATAACTTGAGTTGTTTAATATCTTTTTCCC
>LBRX01000005.1 GCA_000991645.1 Candidatus Moranbacteria bacterium GW2011_GWE2_36_40 | reverse complement strand
ACAAAAACTCACAGTTGTTTGTGGTTAGTTGTAAGTTGTTTGTTTGATTGGCAGGGTAGCTCAGCTGGTTAGAGCACAGCCTTCATAAGGCTGGGGTCGTGGGTCCGAGTCCCACCCCTGCTACAAAGATTAATTTTCAATTTTCAATTCACAATTTTCATTTAATTTTCAATTTTTCAATTTAGAAATTGAGTCATTGGAATTTGTTTAGAAATTAGAAATTAGAAATTAGAAATTTTTTCTAAATAATGGGGTCGTAGCTCAGCTGGTTAGAGCGATTGCCTGTCACGCAATAGGTCGTGGGTTCGAGTCCCATCGGCCCCGCATTAAAACAAATACAGCATCCATTCGGGTGCTGTATTTGTATTTTCAAAGCCTTGTTTGAAGCAAAAGATAACTGACAAAGCCTTGCGGAAAGGTTTTGAATGATGTATACTTTGTTAGTAGGAAAATTGAAAAAACAAACAAAAAATATGACACTCAGATCTTATCTTTGGATAATTAGAACTGGAGTTATTGCCATGTTGGCAGCATGGATTCTTGTTATAAAACAAGTTGATCCTGAAAAAACCGGGGCCATTGGGCAGGCTATTTTTTTTGTAGCAACATTTTTATTGTTGGCTGGAGTGTTTGTTCTTTTTTTTACTTGGCTCAGAAGATCAATTGGCGGGGATGAAAAAACAGCACTTGCATATATTGGAATGAGTTTCCGTCAAGGTGTTTTGATGTCGGTGCTCGTGGTGGCGTTGCTTTTTTTGCAGCAAAATCGCTTGTTGACTTGGTGGGACGGAGCATTAGCAGTGGCTGGAATATTTCTTGTTGAATTGTATTTTTTGACGAGAAGATAATAAAATAATTTTGTAATTTTTAATTTTATAAATAATGTTTGAATTTTTAATGTTTAAAAAATTAAGACATTAAGATTTATTTAAAAATTAAAAATTGGAAATTAAAAATTTATAAAAACGCTAAGTGATTAATTAGATTTATAGAAAAGAATAATATGGCTAAAGAAAAAGTTGCAAAATCAGAATATGGTGCGAAAGAAATTCAAGTGTTGGAAGGACTTGATCCAGTTCGAAAACGTCCCGGAATGTATATCGGTGGAACTTCTACGGAAGGTCTGCATCATTTGATTTGGGAAGTGGTGAACAACTCTATTGATGAAGCAATGGCTGGGCACGGAAATGATATTTTGGTGCAGCTTTTGCCTGACAATGTCATTTCAGTTAGGGATTATGGACGTGGAATTCCAGTAGAAATTCATCCACAGACAAAAAAATCAACATTGGAAACAGTGTTGACAGTTTTGCATGCTGGTGGAAAATTTGGTGGAGAAGGCTATAAAATTTCTGGAGGTTTGCATGGCGTGGGTGTTTCTGTGGTTAATGCACTTTCGGAAACAACAATTGTGGAGGTTCAAAGAGAAGGAAAGATTTGGAAACAAGAATATAAGCGCGGTATTCCACTTGGACCAGTTAAGCCTGTTGGAAAATCTGACATCACAGGAACAACCATAACTTTCAAGGCTGATAGTGAAATATTTCCAGAGATTAAATATTCCTGGACAAAAATTTTGGATTATGTTCGCCAACAAGCATATTTGACGAAGGGTGTGAAGATTATTGTTGAAGATCGTCGAGAAGCAAAAACACCTGAAGAATCCTACAAGATTCGCAGACATGGATTTTATTTTGATGGAGGAATAGTTTCTTTTGTGAAATTTTTGAATCGTGGAAAGCAGATTAAAAATGAAATGCCAGTGTATGTTGAAAAAAATGTTGATGATGTGTCGGTTGAAGTTTCGCTTCAATACACTGATGGATACAAGGAGCATTTGTATTCTTTTGCAAACAATATTTTTACTCCAGAAGGTGGAATGCATGTAACTGGGTTTAAAATGGCACTTACGCGTGTGCTGAATGATTATGCAAAAAAGAATAATTTGATCAAAGAAAAAGATGGGGGAATGACAAATGAGGATTTGAAAGAAGGATTGACCGCGGTTGTTAGTGTGAAACTTCGCAATCCTCAATTCGAAGGTCAGACAAAATCAAAACTTGGAAATGCGGAAGTTCGAGGAATTGTTTCGAGTATTACCGCGGAAGGTTTGGTGGAATTTTTGGAAAAACATCCAACCAATGCCAAGGCCATGATTGAAAAATGTTTGTTGACTGTTAGAGCTAGAATTGCTGCCAGAGCAGCCAAGGATGCAGTTTTGCGAAAAGGTGCTTTGGAGGGAATGACTTTACCGGGAAAACTTGCTGACTGCACAACACGTAATGCTGAACTTTCAGAGCTATATATTGTGGAGGGAGATTCTGCTGGTGGCTCTGCCAAGCAGGGGAGAAACCGTATGTTTCAGGCCATCTTGCCACTTCGAGGAAAATTGGTTAATGTGGAAAAAACCAGTTTGGACAAGGTTGTGAAATCTGACACCCTGAAGCCGATTATTATTGCGCTTGGAACAGGTATCGGAGAGACTTTTGATGTTAGTCGTCTTAGGTATGGAAAAATAATAATCATGGCCGATGCCGACGTTGATGGTTCACATATTCGCGTTTTGCTTTTGACATTTTTCTATCGATATTTTGAAGAATTGATTACGAATGGACACATCTATATTGCACAACCGCCACTCTATCGTATTCAAAAAGGAAAAGATGTTCGTTGGGTTTATAATGATGAAGAAAAAGATGCGATCGTGGAAGAATTTAGACTGAAAGCTGTTGAAAAGGGTGCTGAAAAAGCAGCTGATAAAAAGGCAGCAAAGGCAGCAAAAATGGATACTTCTGCCTCGGCGGCAGACGGGTCAGAAATATCAACAGAAAATGAGATAACAGATGAAGATTTGGAAGCTGGCGATGGAGAGATTGAAAAAATTGCAGGCGTCACGATCCAGCGTTACAAAGGTCTTGGAGAAATGAATCCGCAACAATTGTGGGACACAACAATGGATCCTGAACACAGAAAAATGATGAAAGTTGAAATTGAAGATGCTGAAGAAGCTGATAGAGTTTTTGACATATTGATGGGATCCGATGTTGAACCTCGTCGTCGCTTTATTCAAACTCATGCCAAAAGTGTGAAGAATTTGGACGTCTAAAAACTTTCTTCAATATCGTTCTCTCCCTTTGGGAGAGATGTCCTGTAGTCAGAACAGAGAGGGTGTGGATTTCTTTAATATTTTTCTCTCCTCAGATGAGGAGAGATGTCCGTAGGACAGAGAGGTTGAGAGGGTCAGATAAAAAACAAAAATAGTATCTGAAAAATCTCAAAAAATCTCGGCATTTTGTCGGGATTTTTTATTATGCAAAATAAGCTGTGGATAACTTTTTTGTTTGGAATAGTTTTGCTTGATTTAAGCCAAAATTTGACTTGATATTTTGTTGTCTAAAAGTGAAAAAAAAGGTATAATTTGTACAGGTAATTTGTGGGATTTTTTCCTTTAATAAAACAAAAAATTGGAAAAGGAAAAGGTGGAAAATCAATCAGAAAAAACTGAGAATTTTGAGGTTGCTTCAGGAGACAGAAGTAATCGTTTTCGGGCTGAGGAAAATCGGGTTGAGTTGGAATTTCAGAAGTTGCAAAAAAAGAAAGATTTTCGTCGAAAAGGTTTGAAAATAGCCGGAATAATGCTTGTTTTGTTGGCGACATTCGGAGCTTTGATAATAGTATTTTTTAAAAATAAAAATTCTCAAGAGAAAAACATGCAAGCAGAACAAGCGCAAATTGAGATTCCTGAAAATCAAGATCATGCTTTTTTGAATGATCCAAAAGTAACCACTCCAGCAATTGAAAAGGAAAGTCAAAATTCTCCTGCTATTTCTGAAAATATTAATATTAGTGGCGAGGAAAAAGGATTGGATGGAAAAAGTGAAAATTATCAAATACGAGAAATTGCAATTGGAACTGGGAATATTGTCTTGGAAGCTGTCAGTGAAAATTTGCCATTGGAAGTTTCTGATGTGCACAGTGAAATGTTGATGAGCAAAGATGGGAAAAAAACTCAGCTGTTGCTTTCTTGGAAAACAAACAAGTTGGCAAAATCCGAAGTTAAATATTCCAAAGATGGAAATGGATCAGAGAGAAGCATCAAAGAAGATGGATATGGATTTTCACATGCGCTCATCCTCAATAGTCTTGAGCAGTCAGCAAGATATCTTTTTTCTGTTAAGGTGGTTGATCGTTCAGGAAATATTTCTAGCTCTAATGTGCTTGCTGTGTTTACTGGAGCCAAACCGGTTTCTGTTTTTGAATTGATTGCTGCACAGTTCGGAGATATTTTTGGATGGGCAATGAAAAAGTAAAAAAGTTGAAAGTTATAAAGTTTGTGAAATTGGTTTGGAAAAAGATTTAAAATAAAAGGGGTGTTTCATTTTTGCGACAATGATAAGTAACAAAAATAAAATTTTAATAGCCTCAACTACCTTCATTGCTTCAATGTTGTTGATTCTTGGTGTTGAGTTTTCGCATGCTCAAGTTTTGCCGCAAATCAATGTCTCAGCATTTGTTGCAAACAGCAAGAATGAAGCCTTGCCAAATGGCGAATATGAAATTCGTTTTGCTTTGTATCGAAATGATCGAAAAAATGTTGATGCGTATCCATCCAACAGTGACGCATCGCAGCGTGTTTGGCAGGAAACTCAAAAAGTGTACATTCGCGATGGAGTTTTGAGCGCCTATCTTGGAGCATCAACGCCAGTTCCGACCGATCTTAATTTTTCAAGCACAGAATATTATCTTGGAATAAGAATAAATACTGACAGTGAATTTGTTCCTCGCAAAAAACTTGGAGCTGCCCCATTTGCTTTGGATTCAGCCATGCTTGAAGGCGCAACACTAGGAACTGGAAATGGAAACATTCCACAGCTTGATGTGAAAGGAAAAATTGACATAGACATGCTTCCAACAGGAACAGGGTCAAAGCAACTGGTTTTGGGAAATGATTCTCGCTTGAAAAAATCAGATGCTTCAGAAATAAATTCAGGAATTCTTGATGTTAAATATGGCGGAACAGGAAAAACATCACTTTCAAATTTGATTGCTTTGGGATCGAACACGACAGGGGATTACGTTGCTTCAATTTCTGGTGGTAATGGAATTTTGGGTGGAAATGCTGGTGGCGAAGGTCTGGATTTGACTTTGGGAATAAATCTCTTGGATGCATTGGATGGAACTACTGGAAATACTCAGTCATATTCAGGACTTGAATTTGCGGGAGTTAATAGTAATCAGTTGTCGTTGCTTCAAGGTTGTGCCAATAGTCAGGTTTTGAGCTGGGATTCTGGCGCTAAAGTTTGGAAATGTTCAAATTTTGTTGGAGCATCAATGGCTGTTATTACAGTTAATGGCGAAGATTCAATTAGTGAAATTAATTTTAATAGTGATTTTTCTTTTAGTTTGGCCAGCAATATTGCAACAATAGGGATTGATTATGCGACTTCTGGTATTGCAAGAAAAAATCAAAATGAAATTATTACAGGAGCTTGGAATTTTTCAAATGCTGCCAGCGTTTGGAATGGCGGAACAATAAGTGCTGTGCGCGGTGGAACAGGGATAAATACTTATGCTGCTGGAGATTTGCTTTATTCAAGTGCAGCAAACACGCTTAGCAAACTTTCTAATGTTGGTGCTGACAGTAAAGTTTTGATGATTGATCCGATCACACATTTGCCAAGTTGGGTTTCAGTTTTGGGTGCAGGAGGAGTGACAGGAAGTGGAACGCAAAATAATTTGGCAATCTGGGGAGCAGGAAACACTTTGACAGAACTTGCTGTTTTGGGAATTGCAAAAGGTGGAACTGGACTTTCTGCTGCGCCTGCCAGTGGACAATTATTAATCGGAAATGGAACAGATTATTCTCTGGCAACATTGAGTGGCAGCACTGGAATTTCCGTTACTAATGGACCAGGAACAGTTAGCATTGCAAATGCTGGAGTAACGCAACTTAATGGAACAGCAAATCAAATAACAGTTTCAGCAAATACTGGTGTCGTCACAATTTCTTTGCCTCAAAATATTTCAACTACAGCTGATGCTACTTTTGCCTCACTTACTCTTTCTTCGCCATTGACAATTGCCAATGGTGGCACCGGACTTTCAACATACAGTGCTGGTGACATGTTATATTATTCCAGTGGAAATACTTTTTCACGTCGCTCAATTGGATCTGATGGTCAAGCGTTGACAATTGTTGGTGGAGTTCCAACCTGGGGTTCTGTTTCAGGAAGCGCTCATCCATTTCTTTCAACTTCACATTCAGATACGACTGCAAATACAGTGGTTCAAGGAGCTATAATTGCTGGTCAAGGAGCTACTCCAACTTGGTCATTACTCGGACCCGGAACTTCTGGACAACTTTTGAAATCAAATGGTGTCGGAGCAGATCTTGCTTGGATAACATTAACAAAAAATGATATCGGACTTGGTAGTGTTGAAGACACTGCGCTTTCAACTTGGACAGGTTCAACAAACATCACAACGCTTGGAACAATTGCAACTGGAACTTGGAATGCAACTGCGATAGCGGACAATAAAATTGCCTCAGCGCTTACCGGAAAAACATATAACGGCCTTACCATCACAGCCAACGGCACAAACACTTTAAACATCGCCGCGCATCTTCATCATATGCTCCAGCATTTTCATCAAGCACAGCAAACTTCTTCTGGGCTGCACCAAACGGATCAGCAGGAATGCCAACCATGAGAGCAATAGCAGTGGCTGATATTCCAATTCTAAATCAAGACACAACAGGAACAGCTGCTAATGCCACAAACCTAACAGGAATGACAGCTACAGTTACAAATCTAAATTCAGTAACGGGACTTCTAGGAACTGCAGCATTCACGGCTTCATCTGCATATGCAACAGCTGCTCAAGGAACACTAGCAACCAACGCACTTCCATCAGCATCATTCACTGACACTGCAGTAACTGGAAAACTTCTAACAAACTATGTTTCTGGTGCTGGAACGATTACTGCTACCGATACAATACTACAAGCAATACAAAAATTAAATGGAAATATTGGAGCTGGCGGAACAGTCACAACAGTTTCAGTCACAACTGCCAACGGAATTTCTGGTTCAGTTGCAACAGCAACAACAACTCCAGCAATTACACTAACACTTGGCGATATTACTCCAACTAAAGTTAACGGATTAACTCTTTCGTCATTGGCTGATGGATTCACAGTTGCTGGAGGAACAGCATCAAAAACACTTACAATTACTGGTGCAAATGTTTCTATTAATCAAAACTTGCAAACAACAAATTCACCAACCTTTGCGGGTGCAACTCTTGATGGTGCTTTGAATATAAAATCAGGAACATATCAAACTGCTTTTCAAAATAGCGGTTCACAAGCTGCCGATATTGCATATACACTTCCAACAGCAACTGGAGCATCTGGACAAGTTTTAAAAATTGATGCAAGTAGTAATCTTTATTGGGGAACGGTAACAGGGGGAACTGGTGGAATTGGAACAGTAACAAGTGTTGGCTCTGGTGATGGTCTTACTGGTGGTCCAATAACAGAAACAGGAACACTTTCAGTTGCACTTCTTTCTGCGAATGGTGGCACTTCGCCAGCAACTTCCTCATTTTCTGGTATGCAATTTTCTGGAGCATTGAACAATCAATTGGCGTTGCTTCAAGGTTGTGCAAATAATGAAGTTTTGGCTTGGAATAATACGACCAAGGTTTGGGCATGCTCAACAGTTTCTGGTGTTGGTGGAATCACAGGTACAGGAGTTAATGGGTATGTGACATATTGGACAGGCACAAATACACTTGGCAATGAACAATATTTGAATGTTTCACGTGGTGGAACTGGCATTAGTGGTGCTACTGCAGCAAATGGAACACTTTTAATTGGAAAGGGTGATGGATATGCGCTTGCAACCCTTACTCAGGGAAATAATATTGCAATTACAAATGGAGTTGGAAGTATTTCAATTGCAACTTCAGCCACTCCCTCATTCACAACAGTTAACGGCCTTACCATCACAGCCAACGGCACAAACACTTTAAACATCCGCATCTTCATCATATGCTCCAGCATTTTCATCAAGCACAGCAAACTTCTTCTGGGCTGCACCAAACGGATCAGCAGGAATGCCAACCATGAGAGCAATTGCAGTGGCTGATATTCCAATTCTAAATCAAGACACAACAGGAACAGCAGCCAATGCCACAAACCTGACAGGCATGACAGCTACAGTTACAAACTTAAATTCAGTAACAGGACTACTGGGAACTGCAGCATTCACCGCTTCATCTGCATATGCAACATCGGCTCAAGGAACACTGGCAACCAACGCACTTCCATCAGCATCATTCACTGACACTGCAGTAACTGGAAAACTTCTAACCGGTTTTGTTTCAGGTGCAGGCACTATTACTGCAACTGATACAATCTTGCAGGCAATCAACAAATTAAATGGAAATATTGTTGGGTTGGGAACATTGGCATCATTAAATACTGTTAATCTCGGAACAAATGTGACCGGAATTTTACCAGTTGCTAATGGAGGCACAGGAGCAGGAGCATTCACGCCTGGCTCCTTAGTTTTCGCGGGAGCTAGTGGAGTTTATTCTCAAGACAACACAAATCTGTTTTGGGACAATACAAACAAGAGGTTGGGAATTGGAACTGTGCCAGGGGGCTATAAATTAAATGTTAATGGAATTTCAAACTTTGCAGGAGATTTGGCTGTTTCAAGCGGAAGTTACTATATGAGTAGTTATCCAGCCATTTCTAATTCTGGAGCTACTTTGATCTATGGAAACTCAAGTTCTTGGTCAAATATAAGTATCGGTGGTTCAAATCAAATTAATGTTGGAATTGGAACTTTAACCCCAACTTCACTTTTCTCAGTCGGTGCAACTTCACAATTCCAAATCAACTCCTCCGGTCAAGTCGTGGCTGGGGCTTGGCAAGGAAGTGCGATTGGTGCTCAATATGGCGGAACGGGAGTTAATGGTGCAAGTGCAGCTAGTGGAACATTGTTAATTGGAAATGGTGCAGGATATTCCTTAGCAACATTAACTGCTAGCACTGGAATTTCTATCACTAATGGCGCTGGTTCAATTTCAATTGCTAACTCTGGAGTGACAAGTTTGGCTGGAACTGCTAATCAAGTTGCTGTTTCAGCTGCAAATGGTGCAGTTACGATTTCTCTTCCACAAACAATCAACACAACATCAGATGTGGCATTCAATTCATTGACACTTTCTACTGCCTTAGGTGCACAATATGGTGGAACTGGTTATGCTTCATATTCTATTGGCGATATGCTGTATGCGGATACTACCTCAACACTTGGAAAAATTACTCGTGGTTCAGATGGACAAGTTTTAACCTTGGTCGCTGGAGTTCCGACTTGGAGTGGCACGGCAATTCACAGCGCTGCAACCATAGCAGGAGAAAATTATTTATCTTTAAGTGGTCAACAAATTACTGCTAATGCGATTAATCTTGCATCCACAAATGTGACTGGAATTTTACCGGTTACTAGTGGTGGAACGGGAACATTGACTCAATTTACTCAAGGCTCGTTAGTTTTTGCGGGAGCATCAGGAATTTATTCTCAAAATAGTAATGGCAATCTTTATTGGGATAACACAAATAACTATTTCCGACTTGGCGCGGGCGCTCAACAATTTTCAATGGGAGTTGATGCGACTGATTCAAGCAAATTTAAGATTGCAACTGGAAGTGGAATTGCGGGAACTGGTCAGTTTACGATAGATACAAATGGAGTGACGAACATCGCAAGTCTGCAACTTGGAGCGCAATCGTTTGCTGAAAATTCAGGAGCAATTTCATGGACCGATATGCCAGTGACCTCGACTGCAACAAACGGAACGGTTGAAAGTTATGGAGCGATGTTAGATGGAAATGCAATGCTAACCGTGTATGGAACTTCTGACGGCGCTGGCGGCATTGCTAATCGTGGAATTGGAATCAACACCAGTGTGCCGAGTGCAATGTTGGATGTGCATAGCAGTGGCACGACAACTGGTGTAGCGCTGCAAACATCTGATTCAACTGGCGCAGCCAAGTTTACTATTTTGGATAACGGCAATGTTGGAATAGGTATGGCAACGCCAGTATATGCCCTTGATATAAATGGTTCAATAAATATTGGAAATAGTGGAGTGATTCATTCTCAGAACGCTATGTATATTGATTCTGCTGGAGGGCAAACTGTTTATATAAGACCAGGTGGGACTGCGGCACTTACTGCAATTTCCGGTGGCAACGTCGGTATCGGCGACACCACTCCTGCTTCACTTTTCACAGTTGGCACGAGTGATGCTTTTCAAATCAACGCTTCCGGCCAAGTTGTCGCTGGAGCGTGGAATGGAACTGCAATAGCTGTTGCAAATGGTGGAACTGGCGCGGTTGATGCAGCAACAGCCAGAACAAATTTGGGACTTGCAATTGGAACTGATGTGCAAGGATATAATGCAGATTTGGCTGCAATCGCTGGTGGAACATGGACTGGCGCAAGTTCAATAACAACGCTCGGAACAATCACGAGCGGTGTTTGGAATGGAACTGCCATTGATGTGACTCACGGTGGCACAGGTTCAACCACTCAATTCACTCAAGGTTCGTTAGTTTTTGCAGGCGCAAGTGGAATTTATGATCAAAATAACGCTAACCTTTATTGGGACAACACGAATAACTATTTCCGACTTGGCGCTGGAGCTCAACAATTTTCAATGGGAGTTGATGTGACTGATTCAAACAAATTTAAGATTTTCAATGGCGATGGCATTGCAGGAACTAGCGCATTTTCAATTGATACCAGTGGAGTAACTTCAATTGCAAGCTTGAGCATGGGAACACAAGAATTTGCTGCAGATTCTGGAATAATAAATTGGATTGATATGGCAGTAACAACCGATTCTGCTGTCGGTGTGGTTAACAGTTATACTGCAAGTTTGGATGGAAATGCCATGCTGACAATGTATGGAACATCAGATGGCGCAGGTGGAATGAGCACGTTTGGTCTTGGAGTGAATACAACAACACCTGGGGGAATGTTTGATATTCATGGATTAGGCACAGGAACGGGAATAACTTTGCAAGCATCAAATTCTGCCGGCACAGCCAACTTTACCATTTTGGATAACGGTAATGTTGGTGTTGGCGTGGTCGCACCGACGTATAAATTCATGGTTGATTGGAATGGCGATGGAACAAATAGTGCATATGTTAACAGCACGAACGCATGGACAAATGGAAGTGCTGACTATGCTGAATATTTCTATACCAAAGACACAGATTTGAAACCAGGCGAGGCTGTTTGCGTTGACACGGAAAATGAAAATGCAGTAAAACGTTGCCAGCGTTCTGGCGACAGTGACATCATAGGAATAATTTCAACAAGTCCTTCAGTTTTGGGAAATGCTCCTGAGGGAAGAGAAAATGACAAAAATTATGCAATCACAGCGATGCTCGGTCAGGTTCCTGGAAAAGTTTCCAGTGAAAATGGTGCAATTCAAATTGGGGATAATCTGACAGCAGCCGCAACTGCTGGATATTTGCGCAAAGCCAATGCTGGCGAATCAACTGTTGGTGTTGCGATTCAATCATTTGCTGGCGAAAAAGGAACAATTCAAGTTTTGATTTCACGCAGAAATCAAAGTTTGACTGTTGAAAAAGTTGAAGAAGCTGTAACCTTAAATATTGCCAGCATGAATATTGAGGATCAAGTAAATCAATTGGTTGCAGCTGCTGAAAGTAATTTTAATCAAATTGTTGAAAATCAAGTCACGATCGTTTCTGATTTGGGCAGTCAGCTTGCGCTACAAGCAAAATTGATTGAAACATTGCAGACACAAATGGCTGAGCTTCAGATCAAAGCAAATTCTGAATTAAACATCGCGCAAATTGATTTGAACACTCAAGACGTTGCACTTATAAAAATGCTGCTTGGCGTTGGAGAGGGTGAGGATGCTGGCGATATTGCAATTGCTGGAAAATTAACTGTCAAAAGTTTGGAAGCGGGCAAATTAATCGTGTCTGTCTTGGATCCAGAAGCTCGCACGATAGGTGAGGACTCAATTACTTCAATCAAAAAAGATATTGACGAAGATGATAAAGACGATGATACATTGAGTGATGGAAAAACTTTCTTTGTTAAAACAAAAGCCGCAAGCGTTTCATCAAAAGTTTTCATCACACCAAAAGTTGCGCTTGATCAAGGAATCGCTGTCACCGAAGTAAAATTCGGAGAAGGATTTACTGTTAGCGTGAAGAATCTTGTCACCGAAGACGTTTTATTTGATTGGGTTATTATGGAGGAAAAACTGTGACATGAAGAAACTTAGGTAATCCAAGAATCTTAAAAAACTTATGCAACCATACAAAAAACTTTATACATATTGGTTTTCGGTCATCATCTATGACCGAGAGGTTGAGTTTGCTGAAAAATGGATAAAAAGTTGGAAACTGAAAGAGCAAATGGATGGTGCAGCTAGAAGTGGAAAACAAAACATCGTGGAAGGCTCGGATGACATGGATGTTTCATTGAAAGTGGCCATTAATCTTACTGGCATTGCCAAGGGATCATTGGAGGAATTGACTGGCGACTTGGAGGATTTTTTGCGTCAACGAAAACTGGATAAATGGGATAAAAACGATCCACGAGTTTTGTTGTTGCGCGCCAAAAGCGCGCAACTCGTAAGAAACTTAAGCGACTTAAGCGTCTTAAGCAAGGAGCGTGAAGCCGAAGAACTTTTGAAAACAATCGAGTTGCCTGAACATTGCTTCTCCATCGCCAAGTTGAGGCGTTGAAATTGAAGCATCAAAAAGAAGGTGGTCTTTCAGAGGAGTTGCACAGAAAAAGACGGGAATACAGAGGGTATTAAAAAATTTAAGAACCTTAAGATTCTTAAGATACTTAATAAGAAACTTAGGTTACTTAAGAGTCTTACTAAGATACTTAAATTACCTAAGAAACTTAAGCATGAAATCCAGACTAAGACTCACAATTCTCACTTTATTAACCCCGTTGTTATTTGGGTTTTTCACCGTGCACGCTCAAGCTATTTACCCCGTTGCCGGTCGTCGTATGCGACTTGGTGGATTTTTGTTTGCAATCTTTATTTTTCTTGGAGGATTTGCTTTTACATCTTCGGCATATGGGGCGACCCCTGTCTATTATTCTGTCGGACAATCAGCTTCTGATTTAAAAACTGGCACGCCGACCGTCACGGAGTTGGGGATCGTGTGACATACAACACAACTGACATTGCATATATTGCATCAAAAACATCAACTTCAGTTTGGAATCTTGTGACAAAAACTGGAGCAATTCCTGCAGACATCACAGATTCAACTGTGGTTTCAATCAAACATGAATACACGAGTTTGTCTGCTGCAGTTACAGGTTCGGTTGATGCAAATCATCTTAACACCACAGACTTGGTGACAGGAAATTATCAATTAAATTTCCCTTGCTATTATGACAGTGCTGCAGATACAACTGCTGTGACGGTTTCTGGCTACACAACAGGTGTTTCAAATTTTATTAAAATTTATACGCCAAACAATACAACAACTGAAGCGAATAATTCACAAAGGCATCAGGGGAAGTGGGATGATGGGAAATATCGTATTGAGTCGAGCGCTGAATATGGTCAAATATTGGAAGTCTCCGAAGAATATGTAACAATTGACGGTTTGCAAATCGCTAACTCGGGCAGTAAGGTAAACCAGTCAAAGGGAATAAGAGAAAACATGGCTGCTAGTGCGAGTACTGATATTAAAATATCTAATAATATAATAAGGGCAACGGGTTCAGGTACTCCTGGGGCAATGACTAACGGTATTCAGTTTAACGCGGGAAGGAGTTATAAAGTATGGAACAATATTATTTATGGCTGGTACACCGGGATGACCACCGGATATCAAAACAGCACAGCCGTAAACCATTTGTTTTACAACAATACGTTAATAAATAATACAGGAATAGGGTTAGCTATTGGTGGAGGCGCCGTACCATATATCGCTGTATATAACAATATTTCATCAGGAAATGGAACAGATTTTTCATTAGCTAATGTTGATCAAAGTGGAAATAATATATCCTTTGACGCAACATCTCCCAATGTTTCGTTTCAAGGTAAAAACGTTTCTTTCGCTGACGCCACCAATAAAGATTTCCATTTAAGTATCAGCGACACATCAGCGAGGAATTCCGGCAGCGACTTATCAGCGGATTCTAATTTGCCGATTACGACTGATATTGACGGACAAGCTCGACCAACTGGAGTGGGCGTTGTTGATATCGGCGCTGACGAAGCCGCTACGGCAATCTTTTATTCCGTCGGGCAAAACACAAACGATCATAAAACTGGCACACCGACTGTGACAATCGCCAGCGGCGTTGGAACTTTTTCAGTTGCGCAAACAGCAACAAACATGGGTGTTGGAGATAAAGTTACATACAACGGAGCGACCGTTGCATATATTTCAGAAAAAATTTCAACTTCGCAGTGGAAACTTATCACAGCCACAGGAGGAGTCCCTGCGGATAGCACAGGTTCAACAGTTGTTTCAATTGCGCATGCATTTGTTTCGTTTATGCAGGCTATTGGCAATGGGGCCAATGCAATTGCAGACTCAAGTCATTTGAATACGGCCAATTTGGTCACTGGAAATTATCAAGTCAATCTTCCTGGATATTATGATACTGGAGCGATAAATGTTGGATTGACGATGAGTACAAATTTAGTTACTTCATCGTCGAATTACATCAAGATGTATGCACCGAGCAACACATCGACAGAGCTTAATCAAAGTCAGCGTCATCAAGGAAAATGGGATGATTCTAAATTTGCAATTGATGGAAATTTTGGATTTAGTCTAAACATTTCCAATACTATTATTGATGGAATCCAGTTTAATATTGGTCCCAATGGCTTGTATATTTCAAGTGGAGCTAAAAATATAAAAATTTCAAGCAATATTATCAAATCCTCATATGGAGCTAATTATGGAATCAGAGTTGATGGGGCTGGCACAAGTAATAATGACAACGTTTACGTTCTTAATAATATAATTTATGGCTGTGTTAATGGTATTGCAAGGTATTATGACGGCGGCGGAAAAAAAATATACGTATACAATAACATTGTTTATGGTTCCACAGCCAATGGAATTAGAAATATGGATTCGGGTGTGTTGATGGTTGCAAAAAATAATATTGTTCAGAATGTTCCAGATGGCTACGTAGGAAATTTTGATGCTGCTTCAAATTACAACATTTCCGACCTTGCAACTGATGCTCCTGGTGCTAATTCAAAAAATTCTACTACCGTTTCTTTTGTCGATACAACCAATAAAAATTTCCATCTAGCCTCAACTGATACCGCTGCCAAAGGTGCAGGATTGGATTTGCAGCACGACAGTATTTTTGCCTTTGATACAGATATTGATGGTCAAGTGCGTGTTAATCCTTGGGACATCGGCGCTGATCAATTTTCTGACACAGTGTTGCAAACCCAGCAATCATCGCCTAATTTAGACGCTGGACTAGTTGGGCATTGGACATTCGACGGCGACGACACCAGTGGCACTGTAACCAAAGATGTTTCCGGCAATGGCAACAACGGCACCATTTCCGGCGCAACAGTGACTCCGGGAAAATTGGGACAGGGGATGAGTTTTGGAGGTGTCACAAATGTGGTTTCCTCAAATACCACGAACAGTGGAAACTTTACTGTTTCAGCTTGGATAAAAACTGCAGGCTCTGGTGGTGCTTCCCCATATATAGCAACTGCCACAAACAATGCGTGGTATTGGATTGCTGAATATGGTGGAGGTGTTATGAAATTCTATAACGGGACTGCTTGGACAACGGACACATCAAAGCGTGTTTCGGATGGTGCTTGGCACTATGTTTCTTATACTGGAGATGGCACGAATATCAGAGGATATATTGATGGTGTTTTGGATACGACAGATGCGCTGGCAAATCCTGCTGCAATGACAGGACTTCAAATTGGCAGAAGAAGCACTGTTTTTGGTTACGTTGGCATCATTGATGATTTCAGATTATACAACCGTGCCCTTTCCGCCAGCGAAATCGGACAACTATACAATCAAGGGCAAACAACAATGCAGACTTCACAGAATTCAAAAAGCACTAACGGCCTCGTCGGCCTCTGGTCCTTCGACGGCCCCGACATTTTCGGCACCACCGCCTACGACCGCTCCGGTCTCGGCAACAACGGCACCATCTCCGGCGCCACCGTGACACCAGGGAAAGTTGGGCAGGGGTTGATTTTTGATGGGGTGGATGGTTATGTTGAAAAAACAGATAATTCAAGTTTTGATTCATATTTGCAGAATTTGACAATTTCTGGTTGGGTAAAAACTACAGTTACTGGCGAATCTTTAGTTATCGGGCAATACAATACTGATAGTAATGGCAGGGCTTTCGCGCTTGAAGTCAGTGGTGGAAAAATTAGGATGATAGTTTCCAAAAATGGAATATATGATACAGGTACATTTAGCCAGCCAGATTCAGTTTCAAATATCAATAATGGTTCCTGGCATTATTTCTCTGTAACCTATCACTATATCACAGATGGCACGTCACAAATGTCAGTATATATTGATGGAAATCTTGAAACAAGTATTTCTAATGCTGTTGGTCCGATTTTTAATTCAAGTGCTCCATTGCGAATGGGTCGTTCTGCAAACGATGGAATAAAGTTTGCTGGACAACTTGACGAAGTCCGCATCTACAACCGCGCCCTTTCCGCCGCAGAAATTTCTAATTTGTACAACACCGGCAAGGTTGAAATGCGGAGGTAAAACCCGTAGAGACGCATTGCAATGCGTCTCTACCATGCACACAAAACAAATTTGGACCGGCGGGGCGTCTCTACTGGGTGTGACGAAAACATTATAATTGACGGGTTTTCTTATAAATGTTACATTTATAGTAGTTTTAATACCTATAAATGTAAAAATATGAAAAAATCCTTTATTTTAGCGGAAATTTATCGACAGAATAAGCACTGGAATGCACCAGGGGAGTTTTTTGCTGAGCTTAAAGATATCAAATATAAGCGCAAATTATACGCTGAAATTTCGCCATATCTTGATACGAGGCAGGTTTTGTCCATCGTTGGCCTGAGGCGCACTGGCAAGACAATTTTACTTAAACAGCTTATTGAAAAACTATCCGCAACAGTAAAGCTTGAGGCAATTTTATTTTTGACTTTTGATGAAGCGATTATTCCTGGAAATATCACTTTGGCAAATTACCTCAATGAATATTTGGAAAAAATCGCACCCGAAAAAGGTCAGTTGTATGTTTTCTTGGATGAAATACAATACAATCAAAAATGGCAGCACATCATTAAAAGATATTATGACACCGACACACGAATAAAGTTTGTAGTAAGCGGATCTTCTTCATTGTTTTTGCGTAAAAAAACCACTGAGAGTTTGGCTGGCAGAATCTATGAGTTTTCTTTGCCCGTACTTACTTTCGAAGAATATTTGGAATTGAAAAATGTTGACCAAAAAATGTTGGAGGAATATCTAAAAGTTGGAATTTCTTTTGATAAAAAAATAGAAGATGTTAAATTTGCGGAAAAATTTTTCCAGCAACATGGAAGTGTGATGGAAAAAGAATTTGAGAATTATATTAAATACGGACAGTTTCCAGAAATTGTCGGAGAAGAAAATTTGTCGATTGTTAGGAAACATCTGACAGATGCAATTTATAAAAAGACGATCGAATATGACATCCCAAAGATTTTTGGTGTGGAAAAAGTAGATGAGCTTAAATTTTTGTTCCAGGTCCTGGTTAATGAGATAGGCTCAGTTGTTGAAACTGGTAATATTGCACGCGAAATAGGAATTGATGAGAAAACTGTCAAAAAATATCTTAATTATTTCGAAGAAAGTTTTTTGATTCATTTGCTTTATAATTTTACCAAATCTGCAAGAAAATCTCGGCGCCTTGGCAAAAAGGTTTATCTTGGCAGTCCGAATTTTTTTTCAGCATTCAATGCTTGGTCTAATGATGGTCAATTGAATTATAAGATGGGGTTTTTAGTGGAAAATTATTGCTTATTGTTGCTTAAAAAAAGATTTGATTTTGTTTCATTCAAACGGGTGCGAAAAGATGAGGTTGACTTTTTGGCAACTGATAATATCTTGGATTCAAAAAAATATCAACATATTGAGATTAAATATAGAGAAACTGTGCCTTTTAATGATCTAAAATTTGCAAAAAAGTTGTCAGCCAAAAGCGGGAATGACTTGATTGTGGTTACAAAAAATGATTTCGGAATTCTTGGTGATAAGATTTTGATTCCAGTTTGGATGTTGAGATAAGGTAACTTGACGAAACTCATTTGTACAACCGCGGAACGTACAGCAGTGAAACTGCTAACGTTCCAAGCCCTTTCCGCCCAAGGAATTTCCAATTTGTACAATACTGGCAAGGTTGAAATGCGGAGGTAAACCAAACCCGTAGAGACGCATTGCAATGCGTCTCTACCATGCCCGACAAAATTCAGACGCATTGCAATGCGTCTCTACCATGCCCGACAAATTTTGCGTCTCTACAATACACACAAAACAAAAACCATGTACGAAAAATTCAAAAACAAATTCCGCATCCAAACATCACGTTTGCAAAATTATGATTATTCCCAAAACGGAATGTATTTCGTCACGATCTGCACGAAAAATCGCGAAGAATTTTTTGGCGAAATTGTTGATGGAAAAATGATTTTTAATGAAATTGGAAAAATCGTCAAAGAAGAATGGTCGCAAACGCCAATTATCCGTCAGGATATAATTTTAGACGAATGGACGATTATGCCAAATCATTTGCATGGGATTATTGAAATCAAAAATGAATTAACGCGAGATGATATTTTAACGTGTAGAGACGCATTGCAATGCGTCTCTACAGACGTAAATCAATATAAAAACAAATTTGGACCACAGCGTAATAATTTATCATCCATCATTCGTGGTTTCAAAGGTGCCACGACAAAACGTTGCCACATGTGCAATTTGAATTTCACCTGGCAATCCAGATTTTATGACCATGTCATTAGAAATAATAAATCTTTGAACAAAATTCGCGAATATATTCAGACAAATCCTGAAGCGTGGGAAAGGGATAGAAATAATCTGGAAAATTTGTGGATATAGATAACGCCAATGGGGACGCGGATGTAGAGACGCCCCGCCGGGGCGTCGCTACCTTTTGATTTGACAAAAAATGAGCTTTACAATAAAATAATCGTATTGAACAGAAACATTAATTATTGTTCAGTACAAACATTTAACTATATGCTAAAAGATATCTTAATAGGACAGAAAAAAGAGCTGGAAAAACTTTTAGATAAGCCATTTATTGAAAGAGATGCAACCAAAAACGCCAAAAAATTCGTCGCCAACGATTTGGTCAAAGTTGTATTGGGACCACGGCGTGCAGGAAAATCAATTTTTTCCGCGCATCTTTTTCGTGGGCATAATCCTGCCTATGTGAATTTTGATGATGAAAATCTGACCAAAGTTAAAAACTATGACGAGATAACCAGAGAGTTGCATGCAATTTATGGTAGCGGCAAATATTTATTGTTTGATGAAATTCAAAACTTGCCTGATTGGGAATTGTATATCAACAGGCTTCATCGACAAGGATATAATATTATGCTGACTGGTTCAAACGCAAAATTGCTTAGCAAGGAATTGTCCACCAGCCTTACTGGGCGACACATTCCAATTGAGATTTTGCCATTCAACTTCAATGAATTTTTGACAGCAAAAAAATTTGTTTTCAAAAAAGATGAAATAAATGTTCCCGAGATAAAAGGGCAGTTGCTAAAATTATTGCAAGAATATTTAATCAATGGCGGCTTTCCTGAATTAATCGTCAAAGATCTTGAACCAAGAGGGTATTTGGATACACTGTTAAATTCACAAATTTTCACAGACATCATCAAAAGGTATAGGCTCAGATTGTCGCAAAAAATTTACAATCTTGAAATTTTTCTGCTGAATAATTTTGCCAGCGAGTTCAGTTATCGCAAACTTGCAAATCAGTTGGATTTTTCTAGTGTGGCGACGCTTGAGAAATTTTTGGGATATCTTGAGGGTGCATATTTGCTGCATGTCCTTGAAAGATATTCGCATAAGGTCGGAGAAAGAATAAATTTGCCCAAAAAAGCCTATCTCGTGGATAATGGCTACATTACCGCCAAGGCAGTGCAAGCGTCTGCAAATAATGGAAAACTGATGGAAAACTTGGTTTTTTCAGAACTTTTGAAAAGAGGTTACAAATCTAATCAAAATTTATTTTATTATAAAACAAAAAACAACAAGGAAATTGATTTTGTTTTGCGTGGCGAGTTGAAGACTGAAAGCTTAATCCAAGTTGTATATAATGTTGATAAAATGGGCGTCAAGGAAAGGGAATCTGGCGCGCTCGTCACGGCCAGTGATGAATTGAAATGCAATGATTTGATTGTGATTACTTGGGACTATGAAAAAAACGAAATAATTAAGGGTAAAAAAATAAAATTCATTCCACTTTGGAAATGGCTCTTGGATTTGGAATGATTTGTGTAGAGACGCATTGCAATGCGTCTCTACAAACCGTGCTATAATTAAATCAATAAACATTTTCAATAAACCTTATGAAAAAAATTCAAATTGCTAATAAGAAAAAATTCTTCGCCTTTGTGATAGGGATAATTTTGATTATTTCCGCGCTGGTTTTTGGAATTTACAAAACAGTCAAATGGTACAAGCAAACTCCGGCAATCGAAAAAATGAGTATCAAAGAGGCAGCTAAAAATGGTGAAAAGAAAACCGTGCAGCTTTTGATTCAAATTTATGACACAGGTGGAGCTCCCGGAACATTGCAAAGAGGTGATGTGCTTTTTACGGCTGATGAAAACAAAGAATTTTCTACTGCTGAACAAGAAGGCTTTTTAATTATCAAAATGAGACTAACCGAAGAACAGCAGCAACTCTTGGAATTGTCACTCAAAGAAAAAGCCGGAGTTTTTGCCAATGAGCAAGAGCAGCAAAACCCTAAAGAAATCAAACGCCGAAAATTTGCCGTTGATCTTGCCAAAATCGGAATTGCATCCGATGAAACAAGAGGCAGGGTTATTTCGGATAAGGTTTTTGAGGATGATGTGCTGATCCAGAAATAACGCTGATAGGTCGCTGATTTAAAACCGCTGATGAGTCGCTGAACTAGAAACCGCTGATAAAACGCCGATTTTATTTTTGGTATATAATATTGATATGGATAGAGAAAAAATAAAAAAAATAATAGCAGATGGGGAAAACAGCAATGTTGAATTCAAGCTGTCTTTTTCTGATGATGTGATAACAACATTGGTTGCTATGACAAATCGCAAAGGCGGACTGGTAATTGTTGGAGTTAATGATAAAAGAAAGATAAGTGGGGTAAAATTGGATCAGGAAAGTGTTCAAAATTGGACAAATGAAATTAAAAACAAAACACAACCATTTCTAAGTGTTGATATTGAAAAGTTTGTTATAGATAAAAAAACAATCGTCGTTTTTGATGTGGCTGAATTTCCCTTGAAGCCCGTTTCATTCAAGGGGCGCTTTTATGTTCGAAAAAATAATTCAAACCACTTGCTGACTTTGCAAGAAATATCCGAAATGTATCTGCGGACAAAAAATTCCAGCTGGGATTTTTATCCAAACAGGGATAAAAGTTTGGATGATTTGGACACAGAAAAAATTGAAAAGACAAAACTGATGATAGAAAAAAATTTGGCAGTCAGTCTGGGTGACAATTTCAGTTTTTTGCGCAAGTATTCTCTAATAGTTGAAGATGATGGCAGCGAATATCCGACCAATGCCAGCCTGCTTTTATTTTTAAAAGAGCCTTCGCGGCAAACGGATATTCAAATTGGCTTGTTTCAGAACGATATTACAATTAAAAAGGACAAGGTAATTAGGCGAGATTTGATTAGTGAGGTTGACGAAGTGATGGAATTCGTAAAAATATATATTCTAAAAGAATTTATCATTACTGGCAATCCGCAACGTGAAGAAAGATGGCAATATCCAATTGATGCCATTCGAGAAATAGTAATCAACGCAATCATTCATCGCGACTACCAAGAAGGAACGCACTCGCAGTTTCGCGTTTATTTTGACAAATTAGAATTTTGGAATAGCGGATGGCTGCCTTTCGATTTAACCTTGGATGATGTTAAAGCGGGAAGAAGAAAATCAACACCACGCAACAAGTTGGTGGCTGAAATTTTTCGCGATTATGGTCTTCCCGAACCTTTTATTGAAGAGGCTTCTGGTGGTTTTTGCATCACGATTTTCAGTAAAGAATTCGAAGAGGCTAGTATCTTAAAAAGTTCGGAAAAAAGTGTGGAGAAAGCTGCCCAGAAAAGTTCGGAGAAAAGTTCGGAGAAAGGTTCGGAGAAAAGTTCGGAGAAAATTTTGAATTTGATGCGAAAAAGAGCTAAAATAAGCGCTAAGGAGGTTGCGGAAAAATTGGGAATAAGTTCCAGGGCTGTGGAGAAACAGATTGCCAAATTGAGAGAAGAAAAACTAATCAAAAGAATCGGATCGGATAAGGGTGGTTATTGGGAGGTTGTTAAAAAATGAAAAAATGAACCAAAAATCAAAACCTGTCACTCGACACATGTCGTTCGCAAGCAACGTGTCTCACGAGCGACAGGTAAAAACAATAAAATATTTTTCAAACAAAAGAGTCCAAAAGGAGATAGCTAATTTTTAAAATAAACTTATAAAAATAACCTTATGAAAAAAATAAAAGAAAAATTGAAGGAGTATTGGAAAAATAATCCAAAAAAAAGAAAATCAATTATGTTTGTTGCGGTCGTTTTTGGCGGAATGGTTTCTTTCGGGCTATATGCTTTGGCGCAGTCAATGATTGACAGCTTCACAGATTCTTCCAGGATTGCCAACACTTGGAATGTGAATGTTGACACGGGCGCTGGAGAGGTCAAATTGGCTGCCAAAACTTGCGACGATGGCACTTGGTTTTGCTCGCTTAACACAACTTGCGCCAACAGTCTGGGCGATGGTGCGTATATAATTGTCAAAAGAGTCAATGAAGCCACTACTAAACAATGGAAAACAGCCAACACAAATTGTGACAAGCCAAATTGCGGCCGCGATGTGTGCAAAGCTGCAGGTGGACGACTTCCAACTAAAACGGAATTGCAATGTCTATACACTAATCGTGCGACGTTCGGCAATAATTTCGGTACTTCCTTCTATTGGTCATCCACTGAGTACTCCACCACGAGCGCATGGAACGTCAATTTCAATGATGGTTACACGGACTACTTCAATAAGACGAATGCCTACTCAGTTCGGTGTGTCCGTGGGTGGTAGTCAAAACAGAATTTGGAATTTTGATCCTTTGGAATTAAGCAGTAAAAAATGGGTATGGCAATAATTTTCACATACGAAAAAATTTTCAAAGCGTATTTGTCTTGTCGCGAAAACAAGAGAAAGACGATCAATGCGCTGGATTTTGAACTTGATTTTGAAAATAAATTGAGAGTTTTGCTTCGCGAACTCAAAAACAAAACCTATGTGCCAGGTCGCTCAATTTGTTTTGCAGTTGATAAGCCAAAAATTCGTGAAATTTTTGCCGCCGATTTTCGTGACCGCATCGTGCATCATTTGCTTGTCAATGAAATCGTTCAATATGCTTCACATCGTTTTGTTTTTGACAGCTATGCCTGCTTAAAAGGCAAGGGCACATTAAAGGCTGTCAAAAGGTTGCAATTTTTTGTTAAAAACAAAAAAAATAATCAGCAGAGAAATAGGGAGTGGTATTTGAAAATGGATATTTCAAGTTTTTTTACCAGTATTGATAAAAATATTTTGTTTGATATCTTCAGTAAATTTATTGCAAAATTGCAAAGACAAAATCAATGGAAAACTGAAATGCTTTGGCTTGGAAAATTGCTGATTTTTCATCGTTGTCAGGAAAATTTTGTCACAAAGGGAGATCTTGAATTGCTTGCATCAGTGCCAGTTCACAAATCTATGTTTGGTCAAGCTCTAAACAAGGGTTTGCCAATCGGAAATTACACTTCACAATTTTTTGCCAATTTGTATATGAATGAGCTGGATCAGTTTATAAAAAGGAAATTGAAGATAAAAAAATATCTGCGCTATGTTGATGATTTTGTGGTGATTGATGAAGATGTGGAAAAATTGCGGCAATTGCCAAAAATTGTGAATGAATTTTTGCAAACAAATCTGAAATTAAAATTGAACGAAAAGAAAACCAAAATGCAGCCGACGGAAAGGGGGCTTGATTTTTTGGGATATTTTATCAAACCGACTCATTGTTTGGTAAAAAATGATGTGGTGGGAAGATTGAAAAATAAATTGCATTTTAATTTGATGGATGACAAAAAAACTGTTTCAGTTGTGAATTCATACTTCGGTCATTTCAAACATTGTTCCAGTTTGGTTTTGCGGAAAAAAATTTGTGAAAAATTGCCAAAACAATTTGAATATTTAGATAGTTTTTTGAAAATCAATTTAGTCAGCCAGAGTTTGTGAGTTTTTTTGTCTGCTTTTGCAGCAATGCTTGCAAAGAGAAATATTGCGATAACCACGATTTTCGCCGCCTCAGTTTTTGGGGCAAAAACCGACATTGGTCTTAATTCAGATTGATGTTTATGATAGAAGAGAGTGAAAATATTTTTTTCGGTACTAGCAACTATTGGTCCGAGACTGAGAACTCCCGCACCTTTTAAACAGAAAAATATGCATTATCTATACATCCTAAAAAGTCTAAAAGATCATAAACTTTATATTGGATATACTGTGAGTATTGTTGCACGTTTGAAAAAGCATAATGAGGGAAAGGTTTTATCAACAAAGTGCAGAAGACCATTGGTTGTAGTGTATTGCGAAGTTTATCGAACAGAAACTGAAGCGCGTGATAGAGAGAAAAAATTGAAGCAGTTTGGAAAAGTTTACGCACAACTCATCAGACGCATAAAAAGAAGTATAGATAGTGCTGTTTAAAAGGTGCGGGAGAACTCCACCACGAACGCATGGAACGTCAATTTCAATGATGGTAACACGAACAACAACAATAAGACGAATGCCAACTCAGTTCGGTGTGTCCGTGGGTAATTATCCCAAATATTCATATGAATAATCAAGATTTGTATTACAAAATTTATATGCTGACTAAATTATTGCACAAAACAGTGCACAACATGCCCAGAGAATACAAATTTACCATCGGACAAGAAATCATAATATTGTGTTGGAAGTGTTTGGATCAATATTTTGAAATCAACAACTTGAAAGACGAGGAAAAATTTGAAGCCATTAAAAAGTTGAGCAAAGATTTTGACAAGTTAAAATGTCGCTTGCGGATGAGTCAGGAAATCGAAGCAATGAGCGAAAAGCATTTTGTGCATTTGCAGGAAAACTATCTTTTTTCCATCGGTGACCAAATTGGAGGTTGGTTGAAATGGGCTGAATAATCTTTGAAAAAAAGTGTTAAATAATATAAAATAGTAATATGCAAAAAAGAAAAATAAAGGTTAATAATGCAGAAATTGTCTTGTTTGAACAAAACAAAATGGATTTTATTTCATTGACCGATATTGCCAGATATAAAGACGCTGAAAGAAGTGACTATATTGTTCAAAATTGGATGCGAAACTACGAAAGCGTGGAATTTCTTGGACTTTGGGAAAGAATTAATAACAAGAATTTTAATTCCATCGAATTCGATGGGTTCGTAGACAGATGTGATTAAGAGTTTAAAATAAAAACATTCTGAAATGAATTTAAAATTAAAAACAACCTCTCCTTGTCATTCCCGCGACCAAAGGAAGTGCCCTTGTGGTAAAAATGGGAATCCAGCCCTACTAAACACGAGGATGACAAAATCCTTGATGACTTTTTTGACTCTGGCATTCTTTGCTATTGGTTTTTTTGCATTCACATCAAATGCAAGTGCCGACTATTATACTCAAGGGATTTTGGAATCCAAAAACATGCTATCCGGTGCAACCGTGACCGCAATCAATGGTTTTCAAATTGTGCAAAGTTAATTATTACAATTCAGCTGGCGTCAAAGAGGGTTGGGACACGGCTGTTAACGGAACGACTAATGTTAATTTGAGCGGTTTGGCTTGGACTGGCGGAATTTTGTTTTATAAACTTCAATTGACATCGACTGATGTGGCGTTGACGCCGACAGTTAGTGACACGCAAGTTGATTATGACGGCACCGCAGTTCCAGCACTCAGTGGAAATTCATATCCCACGCAAGGCGCCATCGTTTCCACTGACCTTTTGGCTGGGGGAGTGATGACATTCGATAGCACCGTGCATTTCGCCTATAACGTCACGTCTTTGCCGTCCAGTACAAGCATATCGGTGCAATTTTCACAAGACGGCGTGAGTTGGTATTCTTCCAATGGCACACTGTGGGGCGAGGATGTTTTGTCAACCGGCTCGCATTTGGACATGGCCAGTTCGCTCGCTTTGTCCACTTTAAATTGGACAGGCGCGACCAGTTTTTATTATAAAATTAATCTCTACAGTCCGCTTGACGACAACCTCACGTCTGCCATTGGCGACGCAGGATTGATCAAGCCCGACCAAGTTTATTATTCCGTCGGGCAATCCGCTTCTGATCTAAAAACAAGTACCCCAACTGTCACAATTGCAAGTGGGGTTGCAACTTTTTCAGCAGCGCAGACTGGAAATATTGGAGTTGGGGACAGAGTTACATACAACACAACTGACATTGCATATATTGCATCAAAAACTTCCACTTCAGTTTGGAATTTGGTTACAAAAACTGGCGCAGTTCCTGCCGACATCACAACTTCAACAGTGGTTTCAATTAAACATGAGTACACAAGTCTTTCAGCTGCAGTCACCGGTGCGGTTGATGCAAATCATCTCAACACTACAGATTTAGTCACTGGAAATTATCAGCTCAATTTCCCTTGTTATTATGATTCCAGTGCAGACACAACTGCGGTGACTGTTTCTGGATATACAACAGGTGTTTCTAATTTTATTAAAATTTATACGCCAGTTAGCACGACTACTGAAGCGAACAATAGTCAAAGACATTCGGGGAAATGGGATGATGGGAAATACAGAATGGAAACGCCATCAAATAGCTATTCAATGAATGTGTTGATAAATTATTTGAGAATTTATGGATTAGAAATCAAAGTAACGCAGAGCGGGCTAGATTCAAAGGGAGGTATTGATCTAGGAAATATTACTGGTTCATTTGGTGATGTTCAGATTGATTCAAATATTATTAAGGGCAATATAAGCAATGGATCATCATATAATTCAGGTATTCATGCCACAGCTCCTATTGGAGTGCAGGTTAGGATATGGAACAATATAATTTATGATTGGTTTGGTTCAGATAATCCTAGTTTCAGAGAAGAATATGCTTTTTATGTGATTAATAATGTATATGCATATAACAATACTGTGAGTCACAGTTACAATGGATTTGTTGGAAATAGTAATGCTATTGTAAAAAATAATATTGTGCAAGATACTCTTCAATTAAATAAGGCATACCTCAATTCTTTTTCGGAATCTTCGACAAATAATGTTTCTGATCAGGCTAATGCACCTGGCGCCAATCCACAAAATTCAAAAACCGTTGCTTTCGTCGACGCTGCCAACAAAGACTTTCATCTTTCTCCATCAGATACCGCTGCCAAAAATGCTGGAGTGGATTTGAGTGCGGATGTGAATCTGCCAGTCGCAACTGACATTGACGGACAAACGCGACCAACTGGAGCAGGCGTTGTTGATATCGGTGCCGACGAAGCCGCAACCGCAATTTTTTATTCTGTCGGACAAAACACTAATTCTCATGAAACAGGCGCAGGCACGGTGACGGTCGACGCCACCGCAAGGACTGCAACTTTTTCAGTAGCACAAACTGCAACAAATATGGGAGTAGGAGATTTGATAACTTATGCGGGAGGAAGTTGTTATATTTCATCAAAAACTTCAACCACAGTCTGGGGTTGCCAGTCTGCAACCGGTACCGCTCCCACTGCTGCCACTGATGCAGATGTAACTTCAATTGCGCATGCATTCAGTTCTCTTGCTGCTGCTTTTCCTTTTGCAGCCAATGGTGTGCAAAATGCAACTCATCTAAACACTTCTGACCTTGTGACGGGAAATTATCAATTAAATATTCCATGCTATTATGATTCTGGATCTGATGTTAGTGTGCTTTCAGCAATAGGTGGCTTTACCACAGGAATGAATAATTATATACGAATTTATACTCCGACAAACACAACATCAGAAGTTAATCTTTCTCAAAGACACTCTGGCAAATGGGATGATGCAAAATTTGCGCGCACTGGTACTATTGGTATTTTAAATAATTATATACGCTTGGAAGGTTTGCAAATTAATGTGGTTGATGGTAATGGAATATCTTCAAATGGACCATACAGTGGAAGAGGTCAAATTATTTCTGATAATATCATTCGCGGTTCTGGGCAAACCTCAGCGAAATATGGAGTTAGATGGCTTGGTACAGCCGCAGATGTTTCTTTAAGAAATAATATAATTTATGGATTTGACTATACTGGTTCGTATGGAATTTATTTGGATCAAGGCACTGGTAATATCGTACCGTCAGTTTTCAATAATACAGTTTATGGAAATGCTAATGGTATTCGCCAAACAACTGCCGCATTTTTTTCTAATAATCTTTCGTATAATAATGGAATTGATTATGTTGGTACTTCAAAAGCTGGTTCAACCAACAATCTTTCCAAGGATGCAACTGCCACAGGGACAAATGCAAAAATAAATCAAACAGTTCAATTTGCTGACTCTGCTAATAAAGATTTTCACCTTACCTCAACCGACACTGCTGCTAAAAACGCAGGTGCATCTCTCTATGCTGATCCTAATTTTGCTTTCACGTCAGACATTGATGGGCATCTGCGTTCGTCCGCGTCTAGTCCGCAAGGGTCCGAAATATGGGACATCGGCGCCGACGAAGCCGCAACTGCTGTTTATTATTCTGTCGGGCAAAACACCACTTCTCATGAAACAGGTTCAGGCACTGTCACAGTGGATGCCACTGCAAGCACCGCAACCTTTTCAGTCGCTCAAACCGCAACCAATATGGGCGTCGGAGATTTGGTAACTTATACTGGCGGAGCTTGCTATATCACAAACAAAACTTCAACTTCAGTCTGGGGTTGTCAAACCGCAACCGGCGCCGCTCCAACCGCAGCAACAAATGCCGATGTGACTTCAATCGCACACGCATTTTCATCTCTGAGTGCTGCAGTCACTGGCGCATCTGGAGCATCATATTTGAATACAACTGATTTAGTTACAGGAAATTATCAGTTAAATTTTCCTTGTTATTATGACACGGGTGCAGATACTGGTGGGGCTCTTATGATAACTGGTTACATCACAGCAGATAGTAATTATATTCGGATTTATACACCTACCAATATTTCAAGCGAGGTAAATCAAAGTCAGAGACATGGCGGAACTAGCAATACTGGGTTTAGAATGTCTCGTACTCTTCCTGACAATAGTTGGCCTGCGATAAATGTGCAAAATTCATATGTTTGGATTGATGGACTTTCTGTTAGTGCAAATGTTGGTGGAGGAATAGTTATTAATTCCAGTGGAAGTTCTGGAAATATTAGAATTAGTAATAACGTTGTTTTTAATAGTGGCGGTATTGGATATTGGAGTGGGAATGAAAATGTTTTGATTTGGAATAATGTTTTATATGGCGACGGACAAGTTACCGGAAATAGTTCTAATAATTCCAAATTTGTTGTCTATAATAATACAGTTCATAGAAATAGCAGTACGCCAATAAATCGAACTGGTATGCGATATGTTTTGGCAAAAAATAATATAGTGATGAATTGGGGTGGGGTTGATGGACATAGAAATTATTTGGATCTCGCTGCTGGTTCTTCAAATAATTTATCAAGTGATATAAGTGGAGATATTATAAATCAAGTTGATACTAATAATTTTGTTTCGGTGGTTAGTGGTAGTGAAAATTTTCATCTCAAGTCAACTTCTGCTGCAAAAAACCAGGGCACATCGCTTGAGAGTGACAGTGTGCTGGCCTTCAACACTGACATCGACGGACAAACGCGCCCATCTTCTTCAAGCACAATCTGGGATATCGGCGCCGACGAAGCCGCAACCGCAATCTATTATTCTGTTGGACAATCAACCGCTGACCTAAAAACAGGAACTCTTCCAACTGTGACGATTGCAAGTGGAGTTGCAACTTTTTCAGCTGCGCAGACTGGGAACATTGGAGTTGGGGATCGGGTTACATACAATTCAACTGACATTGCATATATCGCATCAAAAACTTCAACTTCTGTATGGAATCTTGTTACAAAAACAGGTGCAGTTCCTGCTGACATTACAACTTCAGCAGTTGTTTCTATTAAACATGAGTACACTAGTTTGTCTGCTGCAGTCACTGGAGCAATTGATGCCAATCATTTGAACACCACGGATTTGGTCACTGGAAACTATCAGCTAAATTTTCCTTGTTATTATGATTCCGGTGCAGACACAACTGCTGTAACTGTTGATGGATACACAACTGGCGCAAGTAATTATATTAAAATTTATACCCCAGTTAGCACGACAGCCGAGGCGAACAACTCACAACGGCATCAGGGGAAATGGGATGATGGGAAATATCGATTTGAAATAACAAATTATAATTATCCATTATATATAGCAGTTAAAAATGTTGAAATTAATGGTTTACAGATGACTATGATAAGCAACTCCAGCAATACTAGGGGTGGTGTTATTCATATAAATCAAAATTTGAATACGAGTTACAGGGTTGCCAATAATATCATCAGGGGTGTTTTTTCCGGAACAGCTTCAAGTGGTTATGGGATAGCTCTTGATTATACTCCAACAACACAAATATTTAATAATCTTATCTATGATTTTTCTTACAATGGAAGTTTGAATATGGCAGCAATTTCTGCTGGCTCTAATTCTGTAGTATATAATAATACTGTCATTAATTCACGTGTTGGTTTCTATGGCTTTGGTGGTTTAGGGCAGTTGGTGAAGAATAATATCGCAAGTGGTAATACGACTGATTATTCAGGCATCTTGAATGCTTCTTCTGCGAATAACATTTCCTCCGACGCAACCTCCCCAAACGCTGGCGCGACTGATTGTGGTGGACATTCTTGTCGCAATCAAACAGTTCAGTTTGCCGACGCTGCTAATAAAGACTTCCATCTTTCTCCCTCTGACACTGCTGCAAAAAATGCGGGAGCAGATTTGAGTGCGGATGTGAATCTGCCAATCACAACTGATATTGACGGACAAACTCGACCAACTGGAGCGGGCGTTGTTGATATCGGTGCCGACGAAGCTGCTACTGCAATTTTTTATTCCGTCGGGCAAAATACTACCGATCATAAAACCGGCACACCAACAGTGACGATTTCATCTGGAATTGCAACTTTTTCAGTGGCTCAAACCGCAACAAACATGGGTGTTGGAGATAAAGTTACATACAACGGAGCGACCGTTGCATATATTTCAGAAAAAATTTCAACTTCGCAATGGAAACTGGCAACCAATCTCGGCGCAACACCTGCTGATGTGACAGGAGCGACAGTTAACTCAATTGCACACGAATTTGCATCACTCAGGGATTCACTTGCAGATTCAACTGATGTGTTGCATTTGAATACATCCAATTTGGTCACCGGAAATTATCAACTCAATATTCCTTGTTACTATGATTCTGGTCCAGATACTGTTTCTATAAACACCCCAAGCATTTCAACAAGTGCTTCAAACTATATAAAAATATATACTCCTGTTGATATAAATAGGGAAGTAAATCTTTCTCAAAGACATTCTGGAAAATGGAATGATACGAAATACAGCCTTCAAACAAGTAGTACATTTATTAATGGTATTAATTACAGCAAAATAGTTGGTCTACAAGTGTATAACACAGCAGCGGCTTCAGCTTTTAGATTGTATATGTCAGAAGAAGTAGGAATGTATTTTTCTGACAACGTTGTCAAAGGAAGTACATCTGATTGGACATATTTGATTCATGATGTTTCGGCCTCTGGAAAGGGAAATGTATATATTCTTAATAATATTGTGTATGACCAACTAGGAACTGGTTCAAGTGTATTTTATCTCTTATCAACTGGTTTTAAATATCACATCTATAATAATACAATTTATAATTCTAACTATGCTATAAATATAGGCTCGGGTGTGGTGGCTGTTGCAAAAAACAATATTGTTCAAAATTCCACAGATGGATTTAATGGAACATTTGACGCTGCATCTGATTATAATATTTCAAATCTTGCTGCTGACGCTCCTGGATCAAATTCAAAAAATTCAACAACAGTTTCCTTCATTGATGCAACTAATAAAAATTTCCACCTCGCCTCAACCGACACTTCCGCCAAAGGTGCAGGTTTGGATTTGCAACATGACTCATATTTTGCATTCGACACTGATATTGACGGACAAGTGCGTGTGAATCCGTGGGACATCGGCGCCGATCAATTTTCTGACACAGTGCTGCAAACCCAACAATCATCGCCAAATCTTGATGCTGGCTTGGTCGGGCATTGGACATTTGACGGACAAGATATTTCCGGCACAACTGCCAAAGACACTTCTGGAAACAATAACAATGGCACAATTTCTGGCGCAACCAAGGCGATTGGGAAATTGGGACAGGGTGTGAATTATTCTGCCGCGACAAATGTGGTAACAGTTTCAGACAAGGACTCACTGGATGGTATGGCACAGTTAACATTGAGCGCATGGATAAATCCAAAAAGCGAGGGCGGTGGTTATCCTAGGATAATTGAAAAGGGCAATGGTTATCCATACATCTTTCTTTTTGTAGGTAATAATTTGTCATGCAACATTGGAGCAGAAGGAATAACAACTACTACTAGCCCACTTGCTGGAAAATATAATAGTTGGCATCATGTGGATTGTGTGTATGATGGCGCAAATATTTCAATATATTTTGATGGTGTTTCTATTGCTAGTACGCCCAAAACGGGATCAGTATTAGCTGGTGCTACAGCGTTGACAATTGGAAATAATGTTGCAGGAGACAGAACTTTTGACGGAAAAATAGACGATGTCCGCGTCTACAACCGCGCACTTTCAGCCAATGAAATCGAGCAACTCTATCATCAAGGCATTGATACTGTCGCTGCACCCGAAGCATCCGCCGGAAATGAAAACGGCCTGGTCGGATATTGGTCCTTCGACGGCAAAACGATCAATGGCACAACTGTCACTGACCTCTCCGGCCTCGGCAACAACGGCACCATCTCCGGCGCAACACTTGCACTCGGGAAGATTGGGCAGGGGATGGGGTTTGACGGGACGAGTAGTTATATAAATATTGGCGACATGCCATTTGGAGGCACGAGTCCACTTAGCATATGCTCTTGGGGTAAATTGAATGATATTTTAGCCACTGATACATTGGTGACTCAAGATGGAGCAGTTTACTTGCGTGTAAATGGTAGTTATGCGGAGTTTATTATGTTAGGTTTTTCCAACAATGATAGGGCCTCCGTGGATCCTGGACCAGGGCAAGGAATTAGTGACAATGCTTGGCATTATTTTTGTGGTACATATTCTACAGGCGGAGCAATTAAAATTTATGTTGATGCTATTGAGAAAAAAAGCGTAGTACCAACTGGAAGCTATACTGATTCAGCTAGTCCTTTTATTATAGGTTCAAGGGGTGGTGGATCAGAATTTATGAATGGTGTTATTGATGAAACCAGAATTTACAACAGAGCCTTGAATGCGCAAGAAATCACGCAATTTTATAAGCTTGGTCAAGTAAACATTAGGAAATAAAGGTATTAAAAAAATATTAATAATAATCAATATAATTATATCCTGCCTGTTTTTGGTGCAGAATGTAATCGCTGCTGATCCAGCAACTGAGCCTCTTTTGCAACAATCAGATTTGCAATATCTTGGAGCTTTCAAGGTGCCTGATGGAAAATTGGGAACAGTTTCACAAATCAATCCGTCATTTGGCAGTGATGCTGGCAGAGCAATGTCATATAATCCGATTAATAATTCTCTCTTCATGGAAGGGAATAAATTCGAAGTATTGCTTGCCGAGTTGTGTGTACCGACAAATATTGTTAATAGTACAAACATGAGCGCGCTTGATACTGCGTCTGTCTTGCAGAACCCCTTAGATGTAACAGGGGGACTGGGATGCTTTATTGGTCCACTTCAAAATAATCCCGCCTATGCATTATTTGGAACAAGTGTTAGTAAATGCTCATCGAATCATCTTGAAGATCAACAGATGACAATTTATTTATCTGCCAAATCTGGAAACAGCATTTCAGTCACTAGGGCTAGTGGAGTTTGGGATACTGGTTTAGTATTGCCTGGATACACGCTTATTGAGCCTAATGGTGGACAGGCTACTATAGTCGCTGTAAATTCCACGACATTAACAATAAATATTACAAATGCGTTCGTGAATGATATATTGGTAAACAATATGCCAATAGCTCAATATCCGGGCTGGGTTATTTATAATTATGGTGGAACAAACTTGAGTGATGGTGGAGTGTTGATTGGAGGAACTCTGGTTGATAACGTGCACAATAAATTGATTGGGACAACTTACACCGCATATGACGGGCAAAGTGACACAACTTATTCTCATTTTACGGCTAATTTGAATTGGAATTCATCTGTTGGTACTCAGGGTATGTATAGGTTAGGCACAACCATAATTGACAATGGCGCATTAAGCGCTGGATTTGTCGATGGATATATGGGATGGATTCCTACTGAGTGGCAAAGTAGTTTTGGAAAAACCGCCTTGACGGGAAATGCTGCGATGGCGATTATTACGCGCACATCTTATGGTCCATCAGCTTTTGCGTTTAATCCATCAGATTTGGGTAATGGAACATTGGGAAGTTTTGATAATCCGGTGTCAATCAGTCCACTCGTATATTATCCAGGATCGCACCAAACACTGGGTGTCTATGGTGCTCCTGGGACTAATCCTGCTTATAATATGAGCACAGAAATTAAGGGTATTGTTTTTCCTCAAGGCAGTCGAGGTGTACTTTTTTTTGGCAGAACAGGATTGGGCGAATCTTGCTATGGCAGCGGAACCATTAATCAAGCTGAAGCCATAGGCAATTCAGGTATAGCTGATTGGATAATTGCCCATAATTCTCAGTTGGCTTATGATAACTGTAATATTCCAGTCAATGATGCAACTTGGAAAATAGCCTCTTGTATTGTGGCTGGTGGTGGCATTCCCTATACTTGCGGATCTGCAATCATGGACGCTGCTGGGAATGATTCGTGTTGCTATGATCCTGCCATAAGTGATAAGGGAACACATACTTATCCGTATGCATATTATGTTTGGGCATATGATGCCAATGACTTATTGCATGTAAAAAATGCTGACATTATTGGCACTGACAGATCTTCAAATATTGATACTTCTTGCGCAACCGGCGCAGTGTATTATCCATGGTGCATAAAACCTTATGCACAGTGGGATTTGACTACTTTGCTGGCTCCTTACGCAGCTGCTGGCAATGATGGAATTGCTGGTCATGGTGATAATAAAATAAATGGCGCTGCCTATGATTCTGCCACGCAAAGGATATTTATATCACAAGCCAATGCTAGTTATGGTTTGCCATTGATTCATGTCTTTCATGTTAATCTGCCCAGCACTTCAGATTCTACCCCTCCCGCTGCACCAAGCGGGTTGAGCGTGATGTGAGCAAAAAGAGGCAGGAAATCGGAGAAGAACTCCGAAGAATTGGACAACTTTTCATTACAATGATATTATATCACTGTAATTAATAAAATACCCCAGTGAAATGTTGCTATGCAATTTCACGGGGCAAGAATAAAATGAAACAAGACAAAAAATACTTAAGCACCGGAGAAATCATCATCTATAAATCTGCTTCCGGACCGAAGTTGGAAGTGCATTTGAAAAAAGAGACTGTTTGGCTAAGTCTTGATCAGATCGCGAATCTTTTTGGGAGAGACAAATCTGTAATTTCTCGCCATATTAAAAATGTCTTTGGCGAAAAAGAATTAGACAAAAAAGCAGTTGTTGCAAATTTTGCAACAACTGCCGCTGACGGAAAAATTTATAAAGTCGAGTATTATAATTTGGATGTCATAATCTCCGTGGGTTATCGAGTGAAATCTCAACAAGGTGTCGGATTCCGCATTTGGGCAACAAAAACATTGAAGCAGCATTTGATTCAGGGTTACACGATCAATGAAAAACGGCTTTTCGAAGAAAAAGAAAAGCTTAATAAGCTTCAAGAGACCATTGTTTTTCTGCAGCAAAAATCCAGGACAAAATTATTAAAAGGGCAAGAGAGAGAAATTATTGATCTGTTGGCGGATTATGCTAAGACGCTCACGATTTTGGAGCAATATGACAAAAGCAGCTTGAAAGAGTTGAGAGATGGAAAGGCGACTTTTGTTTTGACATATGAAAAATGTCAAAAAATAGTTTCCGAACTTAGAAGGGAATTGATGGCAAAAAATGAAGCGGGGGATTTTTTTGGCAATGAGCGAGGCGGAGCATTTGAGGGTATTATAAAAAATTTGTATCAAACATTTGGCGGCAAGCAGTTGTATGCAAATTTGGAATCAAAAGCGGCGCATCTTTTGTATTTGATAATCAAGGATCATCCATTTTCTGACGGCAACAAAAGAGCCGCAGCATTTTTGTTTGTATATTTTTTGGATGCAAATAAGTATCTTTTTCGAAAAAATGGCGAGCGGAAAATCAATGACAATGCCTTGGCAGCTTTGGCGCTTTTGATCGCACAAAGTGCTCCAAAAGAGAAAGATCAAATGATTGCGCTTATAACTCAATTGTTGAAGTAGATCTGCATAGTTGTAAAAATAGACGAAGTCCGCATCTACAACCGCGCCCTTTCCGCCCAAGAAATCGGGTCGTTGTACAAAACAGGGACAGCACAGATTCGGAAATAAACCAAACCCGCTGTAGAGACGCATTGCAATGCGTCTCTACCTGTGCCTGACAAAACATTCAAATTTTTGCGTCTCTGCAATGCCTGCACTAACTAATCTCGTCGTGATGTGAAAAAAAGTTGACAGAAAAATACGTAAGCTGTATTATGGAGTTACTAATTCCATAATGAGACTCAATATGAAATTGATAATTCCAAGATTTTTTACGCCCCCAAAGCAAAGTTTTTTTCTCTTTGGTCCGCGCGGAACAGGGAAATCAACTTGGCTCAAAGCGCATTTTGAAAATGCTCTTTGGTTGGACTTGCTTGATCCTGAGACTTTTCGTCTTTATAGCGCCCGGCCTGAGCGCTTGGAAGAACTGGTTTTAGGAAATCCTGAAAAAAAGGACGTGGTCATAGACGAAGTGCAAAAAATTCCCGAACTGCTTGATGTCGTGCATGCCCTGATTGAAAAAAAACTTGGCCTTAGGTTTATCCTGACTGGTTCAAGTTCGCGTAAGTTGAAAAGGACAGGAGTCGATCTTTTGGCTGGCCGGGCAGTGAAGCGCGATTTGCATCCATTTATGGCGGCAGAATTGAAAGACAAATTCAAGCTTGCCGAGGCTTTGGAAAATGGACTGCTTCCCTTGGTTTTTAAATCGAATGACAAAGATAGTGTATTGAAAGCATATGCTTCGCTGTATGTCACTGAAGAAGTGCAAGCGGAAGGACTTGTGCGCAACATCGGGAATTTCTCGCGTTTTTTGGAGGCAATCAGTTTTTCGCACGCTTCAGTTTTGAACATCAGTAATGTTGCCCGTGATTGCCAAGTGGAAAGAAAAGTTGTTGAAAATTATGTAAGCATCTTGGAAGATCTTTTGCTTTCATGTCGTTTGCCTGTTTTTTCCAAGCGTGCAAAGAGGGAACTTATCTCGCACAATAAATTTTATTTTTTTGATGCTGGCGTCTTTCGCTCTCTTCGCCCTTCTGGTCCGCTGGACAAGTCTGAGGAAATATCTGGAGCGGCCTTGGAAGGCTTGGTTTTGCAACATTTAACTGCGTGGAATTCATACACTGGAGAAAAAAATAAAATCTATTTTTGGCGCACGCGCTCCGGAAGTGAAGTTGATTTTGTGGTTTACGGTCCAAATGTTTTTTGGGCTATCGAAGTGAAAAATGCTGCCAAAATAAGTGAAAGCGATTTGCGATCCTTGCGGACATTCAAAGAAGATTATCCTGAATGTAAAACGTATGTTTTGTATCGTGGAAAAGAAAAACTGCTGAGGCGTGGCGTGCAAATTGTTCCATGTGAAGACTTTTTGCTTGGGCTTAATCTTAAGCATTGATAATATCGACGAAGTTCGCATCTACAACCGCGGAACGTTAGCAGTTTCACTGCTGTACGTTCCAAGCCCTTTCCGCCCGGGAAATTTCCAATCTCTACAACACCGGCAAGATTGAAGTGCGGAAATAGCTACACGAAACATCCCCAGGCATCCCCGGAGTCCGACTCCGAATCGGAGTCGGACTCCGTCAGTCACAGCTTCAGCGGAACCAATCGGGTTGAGTGTGATGTAAATGAGTTCATAAAGTTGGAAAGTTCATAAAGTTTGTAAAGTAAAATGCGAACTACAGATTTGCACTCCATAAGAAAGTTTTGCTTTTAACGGGGCAGGCATGATTAAAATGATTTCCTGGATAAAAATTCCAAAAGGAGCTAAGCTTGACGGCATATCGCTAATATGCTACAATATCATTAGTAAGTAATCAAATATGATAACCTTTAGATGACATATGTATTTAAAACAACTAATCGCCAGTAATAAGACCATTTTTTCCCTTGAGGATTTGGGAAAAATCTGGTGCATTGAAAATAAAGATTATCTCAAACTTGTGGCAAGCAGGCTCTTTGCACGCGGGGAAATTTTTAGGATAAGCAGGGGATTGTATTCTATCAGCGAAAAAATCAATAAATATGAACTTGCTAATAAATTGAAAACCCCGTCATATGTCAGTTTGGAAACGGTGCTGCAAAAAGATGGGGTAATTTTCCAGGATTACAATAACACTGTGTTTTCGGTTTCTAACAATTCTTTTTCAAGAAAAATCGGCAGCGACACTTTTTGCTATTTGAAATTGGACGACAAGCTGCTTATGAATCCGCTGGGCATCGCGGACTTGGGGCAAGCAAGAATCGCGACGGTTGAGCGCGCTCTGTGCGACCGTGTCTATTTTTCAGCTGACTATTATTTTGATAATTTACGAGGTATAAATCTTGAAAAACTTTCAGTGATATCGAAAATATATAATTTGCGGGTGCAAAAAGAAATTGCCGCCTTAATTAGTGAAGTTAAAAACAAATAATTATGTTGAATGTTCAAAGACACAGGCAAATCCTTTTCAATTTGCTGACCGATATTTACAAATCTCCAGCTGGCGCATATCTTGGTTTTAAGGGCGGAACGATGTTTTATTTCTTTCATCAACTCGACCGTTTTTCTGTCGATCTGGATTTTGATTTGCTTGATGAGAGCAAGAATGAATTCGTTTCTGAGGTTGTCAGGCAAATTCTTTTGGATTATGGCACGATCAAGGACGAAATGGACAAATATAATAATATTTTCTTTCTGCTTAGCTATGGCGAGGGTGAACATGGAGTCAAGATTGAAATTTCAAAAAAGATTTGGCCTCAAAATTCATATGAAATCAAGAATTTTTATGGCACCGATGTTAAGGTTTTGAAATTGGAAGATGCCTTCGCTCACAAATTTGTTGCCTCGACGGAAAGAAAGCGGACAGCAAATCGAGATTTTTATGATATTTTTTTCTTTCTCAAAAAAAACGTGACATTTAACGATAAGATAATTTTTGAGAGAACTGGCAAAAACGAAAAAGAATTTTTGATTTTTTTGAAAAACTTCCTTGAGAAAAAGGAATTGAAAAATGGCATTTTGGAGGGCTTGGGAGAATTGTTGGATGAAAAAAGAAAACAATGGGTCAAGAATGAATTGAAAAATGAATTGCTGGGACTGTTGGATTTTTTGATCGCTCAAAAGTGAATTTAGTTTTGATTGAGCACTTCCAGACGCCACAGCCCCTACTGCACCAAGCGGGCTGAGTGTGATGTAGAGCGTCAGAACCACTGATTATCACCCCGTAAAAAAGCTTCGCTTTAACGGGGCAGGCATGATTAAAATGATTTCACGTGATTGGAAACCGCTGAGGTTGCGCTGATGAGGACACTTGACAATATACATATCATGTTATAAACTGGCACTATAATATGACATAACTTGTAACAAACTAGCACTATGTTTAATCGAGATATTTTGGAATATTTGGCTGAGTGGAAGCTTAAAAGTGGCAGAAAACCCCTTGTTTTGCGTGGTGCAAGGCAAGTTGGCAAAACTTATGCTGTCACGGCTTTTGCTGGGCAACATTTTGAAAATTTCGTGGATATAAATTTGGAAAAAGCCGAGCACTATGAAATGTTTAGCGAGGTTAAATCCGTGGAAGAATTTGAAAAAATAGTAGACATTGTCTTGGGGCAAAAAATTGTGCCGGGTAGGACACTGGTTTTTATTGATGAAATTCAAAATACTCCGAATCTGGTTTCGTTGCTAAGATTTTTTTATGAAGAAAAACCTGATCTACATGTAATTGCAGCCGGCTCACTGTTGGAAGTTAAAATAAAAAAAGAAGGATTGTCCATGCCAGTTGGCAGAGTCGAATATGTCTATGTTTATCCGCTGACTTTTTTTGAATTTTTGGGAGCTGTTGGCGAAGAGAAACTTTTGGATTTCTTGAAGAAGGTTACTCTGAAAGAAAAAATTCCCGAGGCGCTGCACAAGCGCGCGCTAAAATTGTTTTATGAGTACGCGATGGTTGGAGGCATGCCGGAAATTGTCTCGATGTACGCTGAAAAAAAATCCCAGCAAGATTTGAATACTACGTATGCTTCGCTGCTGACAGCCTATAGTGAAGACGTTTATAAATATTCAAAATCAGCTCAAGTGAAATATTTGCGACATGTTTTGGAGCAATCGCCATATTCGGCTGGCGAGCGGATTACCTATGAAAAATTTGGAGACGGAAATTTTAGAAGCAGGGAAATGAGTGAGGCTTTTGATGTGCTGGAAAAAACCATGATTGTACAGCAAATTAATGCCACAAAATCACTCAATCTGCCATTGGTTGGACAAAAAAAACGAGCCAAAAAACTCCTGTTTTTGGATAGTGGTTTTATCAATTTCAAGAATAATATTCAATCCGAATATCTGAAAATAAATGATTTGAACGACTTATATCGAGGAAAAATTGCAGAACAGATCGTGGGGCAAAATATTATCGCTAGTGGGTTGCACAGCGAGCTGGATCTTTTCTATTGGGCGAAAGAAAAAACAAATGGCAGTGCGGAAGTCGATTTTTGTTTGGCTCATCAGGGGAAAATACTAGGCATTGAAGTAAAATCGGGAAGTTCAGCGCGACTCAAGTCACTTCTAAGTTTTGCTGATAGTGTGGAGAATAGCAAGCTTATCAGAATTTATGGTGGACAATTGCAAGAAGACTCAGTTTTGGTTGCCGGCAAAAAACGCAAACTCATTTCATTGCCGTTTTATCTGGTGAATCGGAGTTTCGATTTTATTGATTAGCTTCTTCCGACCGCGCAGCTCTCGCAGCACCAACCAATCTCGCTGTGATGTGAATTTTAATGAAGTCCGCATCGGAAGCCGCGCCCTTTCCGCCAGTGAAATCGTTCAACTTTATCATCTTGGACAGATTGAAGTTAGGAAAACGGGCACGACAACGATTAGAAAATAAATAAATTAAAAATTTTTTGTAATTAATCAAATAAGAATGAAAAAACAAATCATAGTAGTATCATTGTTTTTGGTTCTCAATTTTGTTTTTTGCAAAAATGTTTTTGCTGCTCCAGATATTGACTCTGTAAATGGCACTTTTGTTAATTCAGCAATAGTCATAGTTACTGGAATTGATTTTGGAGTAAAATATCCAGTTGCTCCAATGCTCTGGTCTGATTTTGAAAATGGTGTTGCTGGCGCAGCCCTACCGACCGTTTCACCTTGGGTGGCGTACAAGGGCAACGGGGGTCTTTTTAATAGTAAGCAGCATTATTCTGGCAATTTGGCAGCCTATCAGACATATAATTATACATCTCCAGATGGAGAAAGCACGAGTAACTATTTTTTTCCAGTCGAAATAGACGAAACATATGTTTCTTATGTTACAAAATATCATAAGGCTGGAAATACAATTTACGGCCAATGGAAAAACACGAGAATAGTTGGAACTGGTCAGGCATATAATGGTCCAGGCATGGGAGGCTTTAGTGATAATGCGCCTTTATATGATCCTGGGCCATCGCCTATTGGAACCATGTCCTCGCCAGATGTGAGAGGTTTTACATATTATCAGCCAATCGATAACCCTCTTGGAATAAGAGATGAAAATTGGCATCGTATTGATATGTATAAAAAATTATCCACTCCAGGGATTACTGATGGTCAAATATGGGAAAATATTGACAATGATGATAGTAATGTTGATTACTCTAATAGTTATAATCATAAAAATTTAAACGCAATAACAAGATTGGCAGGAGAAACATTTAAACACGCTGGCATCATTCTTGGACTGATGCATACCAATACTCTCGATGGAGATATTCATGAAATATGGCTGGATGATCTTTATGTGGACAATACCCAAGCAAGACTGGAAATTTGTTCAGGAAGTGTGTGGGCAAGCAGATCTCATTGTGAAGTGCAAATTCCTCAGAACAATTGGAGCAATGAGCAAATAGAGTTCAAGGTCAATCAAGGAACTTTTCTGGATAATTCTACAGCTTATTTGTATGTGATTGATGCAGCTGGTGATTTTAATGTGTATGGATATTCTATAATATTTGGCAGTAGTGCAGTTGATCTTGTTGCACCCAGTGCACCAAGCGGGTTGAGCGTGATGTGAAAATGCGGGAAACTAAGTTGAACTTGACTTTAATTTTGGTTGAACTATAATTAAAACATAGTTAAATTATAGTATTAATACTTAAAAAACATGTATATTAAGCGAAAATTAGAGGGTAAGATTCTAAAGTATTTGGATTCTCCTGAAATCATTGCTGTGGTGGGCCCGCGCCAATGTGGAAAATCCACCATGCTTGGAAATATTTTAGACAAGCTGGAAAATGTTTCCAGGGTCAATTTTGAAGATCGTTCCGCGCTAAATATGTTCAACAAAAACATTGATGATTTTATTGAATTGTATGTTAAGGATAAAAAATATCTTTTCATTGATGAATTTCAATATGCCAAAAACGGCGGCAAAAAATTGAAATATATTTTTGATGAGCACAAAATCAAGATTTTCATTTCCGGCTCGTCCGCCATTGACATGACAGTCAATGCGCTCAAATTTTTGGTCGGCAGGATTTTCATTTTCCAGTTGCAGCCTTTTGATTTTGAAGAATTTTTGGACTATAGGGATAAGTCCCTCGTCGGTATTTTAGGAAAAGAAAATCTGGTTTTCAAACAATTGGGAATTTCAAAAGTTGGCGAAGATGTTAATGAAAAACTAAAACATTATTATCAGGAGTATGCTCTTTTCGGTGGTTATCCTCGAGTAGTCTTGGCAAAAGACGAAGAAGAAAAAAAAGAAGTTTTGAAAAATATTTATAATACATATTTTTTGCGTGAAGTGCGTGACATCTTGGGACTCATTGATGATTACAAATTAGAAAAATTGATCAAGGCTTTGGCTTTGCAAATAGGGGATTTGATTGAATATGCTGAACTCGGGAAGATTTCGGAATTTTCCTACCCGACACTAAAGAAATACCTCAATTTTTTGGAAAAAACTTTTATCTGCAGTTTGGTTAGGCCATATTATAAAAACAAGCGGACCGAGATTGTGAAAAATCCGAAAACATATTTTTTTGACTGTGGACTTAGAAATATAATTATTAATGATTTTCGAAAATTGGAAGACCGAATTGATGCGGGACATCTCTTGGAAAATGCAATGTTTATGCAATTGGTCAAGGGCGGATATGAATTCAATTTTTGGCGAGACAAGAAAAAAAATGAAATTGATTTTGTCTTACAATTGGAAAATCAAAAAATGCTGGCACTGGAGGTTAAAACCACTTTCAAAAATGCTAATTCAAATTCAGTCTTAAGCTTCAAAAAAGCATATTCTCAAATTGATATTGCGTTTGCTTGCTTGAAAACTAATGGTGACACGAAAAATGCGAAAGTATATCCTGCTTGGATGGTTTGATTAAATCAATTTTAAAAGAATTTAGATAGATCGACTCGGAACATAGGCGGCTCGAATTCAGAAGATTAAGATAATTGATAAAAGCATGTGTGATTAATGGGATAAGCTGAATTAAAAAATGGCCGCCAACGTTCTGAAGTCCGCATCTACAACCTCGGAACGTTAGCAGTTTCACTGCTGTACGTTCCGCGCCCTTTCCGCCCAAGAAATCGGGTCGTTTCCCTATCCCCGGAGTCCGACTCCGAATCGGAGTCGGACTCCGTTAGTCACAGCTTCAGCGGAACCAAGCAGACTAAGCGTGATGTAAAAATGTGTTGTTGGTAAAATTATGCAAATAGTATACATTAGTAATGTATAAAATATATCATTAATATACATTAGAAATGGATAAAAATACGATAAAATAAGTACCTTCGAATGCTTGACATATCAATTTATTCGCAGTACAATACGAATAAATTGATATTAATTCGTAATGCAATAATATGTTTGAAAAATTCATTGTTCAACAAAATGCCCATTGGGAAGGAAATCTTGCAGACATGGGAGTTCCGCGCTTGGCGATGGCAGAGCTTGTCAAGTTTGTAAATGTCAGGCAAATAGTGGCATTGATTGGCGTCAGACGATGTGGAAAATCCACGATTGCCAAACAGCTGATAAGTTTCTTGATAAAAGAAAAAAAAGTTGATCCAAAAAATATCCTGTTTCTTAATCTGGAATCCACCTTGCTCAATCAGTTCAAAAATGACCCTGACAATCTGCGCAAGATTTTTGAAGAATATCTTGCTCTTATGGAACCAAAAGGGCAGATCTATGTTTTTCTGGATGAAGTGCAATTTTTTTCCGATTGGCAGGTTTTTGTGAAGGGTATGTATGAAAAAGGTGGGATAAAATTTTTCATTACTGGCTCGAATTCCCAACTCCTTTCTGCTGAAATGGCAACATTGCTTTCGGGCAGATCTATCGCTAAGAATATATTCCCTTTTGATTTCAGGGAAATGGCTGCGGCGAGAAAAATTGAAACAACAGGCAAGATTGAAAAAATAAAAAATGAGGGAAAGTTGAAAAAAATGTTTGCCGATTATCTTCGACATGGCGGCTTTCCCGAGATAGTTTTGGAAAAAAGAAAAGAAATCAGAAATGAGATTTTAGCTAATTACTATAAAAATATTCTTTACCAAGACATCATTCCTCGCTTTGACGTTAAAAACACAAGGGAAATTGAAAATCTTTTACTCTATCTTCTTTCCAACATCGGTCAGAAATACAGTTACAATTCACTGTCTGAATTCTTGAAAATGAATGATAAGACCATCAAGGAATACATTGGATTTTTTGAAAAATCATTCCTCTTGTTTGAATTGACCAATTATCAGTTTTCTCTCAAGAAACAGGAAAATTTTCCTAAAAAGGTTTATGCTATCGACAATGGATTTATTGATGTTGTCTCTTTTTCTTTTAGTGAAAATTATGGGCGGTTTTTGGAGAATATTGTTTTTTTAGGGCTGCTTAATGCTGGAAATGAAATCTATTATCATCAAGGAAAACACGAATGTGACTTCGTCATCAAAAGAGGAACAAAAATTGCTGAAGTTATTCAGGTCACAAAAGTGTTGGATAATAACAATGAAAAGAGGGAACTGAATGGACTCTTGGAAGCAATGGAAAAATTCAATCTTAAAACCGGGCTTATCATAACTGAGAGTCAGGAAGAAGAAAGGAAGATTGACGGTAAGAAAATTAAAATAATTCCAGCTTGGAAATGGCTTTTGGATTTGAAATAGTTTTTTGTTGAAAAATTAACGAAGTCCGCATCTACAATCTCGGAACGTTAGCAGTTTCACTGCTGTACGTTCCGCGCCCTTTCCGCCCAAGAAGTTGGGTCTTCGTATAAGACAGAGACAGTGCAGATTCGGAAATAATCACATGCATCATCCCTATCCCCGGAGTCCGACTCCGAATCGGAGTCGGACTCCGTTAGACAAGTTGAAAATCTGTTGCTCTTTTTTGAAAAAAAAGCTAAAATTGATATATGAGGTAAGATGTAAAAATAATCAAAAATTATGGATTTTAAAAATCAATCATCTCAAACAGATCAAGACAGTGGTATGACAAATGTAGCAATTAATAATAACCCTTCGAATACTACTGAATTTCGAAAAGAGTCGGCGAACATTTCCATCTCCAATGGAACGCATTTCAAAAGTGCTTTTGCAAGCAAGAAAGAGCATGTTGAATCGTCAGAAACAAAAACAACATCCTCAAAAAAGATTGGATTTTTGGATTCGATTATTACGATAAGTCTGGCAGCGCTTTTTTTTGGTATTCCACTTTTTTTCACGGGACTTACTTTGCAAGGAATTTCTCTTGAAAAACAAATATATTTCTATTTTTGGATTTTGCTTGCTTTGGTTTCTTGGGTATCCAAGGGTGTGTTGACAGGGGAGATGAAGATCAGAAAAACTCCATTGGACATTCCGATTATTTTGCTTTGGCTGACATTTGGAATATCTTTGTTTTTTTCAGTTGATCGCTGGCACAGTTTTTGGGGATATTTCGGAGATCCTTCGCGAGGATTCATGAGTATAACAGCTTTGGTAATAAGTTATTATTTAATAACAAGTCATTTTAACAAAAAAAGATTTTTACTGATGACAAGTTTTTTGATTGCAGCTGATTTTGTTTTGGCTCTTTGGGCAATGTTGAATCTTTTGGGAATGAATTTGGTGCCGGAAAAATTTGTTCAATATGTGCCACTCAGCCCGATCGGATCACTGACTGGATTGGGAATATTTTTGGGTGCCATGCTGCCGATTATTCTTGTTTTTGTTTTGGATATTTTTGCCAAAAGAGATGAAGAGAAAAAGATTTCAGGAATGAAGAAAAATGTTGCTGCTGCTTGTTTGCTTGGAGTGTTGCTGCTCAATGTGTTTGTTTTGTTAACCCTGTATTCATTCATAGCATGGCTTGGTGTTCTGGTTGGAATAAGCTTTTTCTTGATTTATATCTTGGCTCAAATCGTGCGTCCTGCTGAAAATTGGACATGGCTTCCAATGGCAACATTTGTGTTGATTCTGGCAATTCTTATTGTTGGTTCAAATTCAATCGCTCGCATCAAACTTCCGGTTGAAGTTAGTCCTTCGTATCAATTGTCTTTGGATGTGGCAAAAGAATCATTGAAAGATAAGTTGTTGGTTGGAAGTGGACCTGCAACGTATGGGTATGATTTTTCTTTGCACAAACCACAGAATTTTAACTTAAATCCATATTACAATCTGAGATTTTTTCAGGGAGCTGGAATTTTCTTTGAAGCAGTTTCAACAGTTGGCTTGGCTGGAACAATTGCCTTGATTTTGCTGGTACTGACATTCATAAGCATAGGCGTGTATCTTTTGAGCATAAATAAGCAGAAAAACAAGCTGTATTCTTTGGGACTTTTTTCAGCAGCTCTTGTTTTGATCATAAATGCATTTGCAGGAAAAATGGAGGGGTCATTGATCATTTTGGGAGTCCTGCTTGTTGCACTTACTGTTGCCATGCTTCTTTTTGAAAGCGAATCTGAAGAGAATTATCTCTCATTATCGTTGAAAGCATCTCCGAAATATGCTTTGGCTCTGGCGTTTGTTTTTATGGTTGTTAGTGCTGGAGTTGTTTTTCTGTTCATTTTTGTGGGAAAAATTTATGCAGCTGATTTCAGGGCTGGTCAAGCTATGCGAGCTCAAAAAATAACAGCAGACGGAAGTGTCACAAGATTATCAAAAGCTATTTCTTTGAACAATAAAGAGAGTCGCTATTATATTTTGCTTGGACAGGAGCTTATGAGTTTGGCAAACGAGGAAGCGTTGAAATCTGAGCAAGATCGAAATTTGGGATTAATTCAGAATTATTTGAATGATTCAATTTCAACTGTCAATCGGGCAAGAAATTTGTCTCCAAAAGATGTTGCTGCAGTTGAAGCTTTGGGACAAATATATGAAAATTCAGGTTTGTATGTTGCTGATTCATTCAATCTCGCCAAGGATAACTACAAAAAAGCACTTGAACTCGAACCGCACAATCCTGCTTATTGGGTAAAGATAGGTCAAATTGAATTGGCTCAGGCAGGAGCCAAAAAAACTCCAGAAGAAGCAAAAGAATTGCTTGGTCAAGCAAAAAACTCTTTTCAAAAAGCAGTTGATGAAAAAAATGATTTGGCGGTTGCTCATTATCAGTTAGCTTTGGCTCAGGAAGTTCTTGGGGACATGGATGGAGCTATCAAATCAATTGAACAATCAGCGATCATTGAACAGAATAATTTGAATTATATCTATAACACTGCTCGCATTCATCAATCAAGGGGAAATGAAGAAGATTACAAGATTTCTGAGACAATCTATAAAAATATCTTAAGCAAAAATGACAAAGAAATAAACACGCTTTTCTCACTGGGAACTCTTTATGAAAAAACAAGAAGAAATTCTGATGCAACAGCGCAATATCAAAAAGTTTTGGAACTTTTGCCAAAGGAAAACGATGAAGTGAGAACAAAAATTCAAAAAATGATCAGCAATATTGCTGCCGGCATTGAAAATAATGCTGAAAATTTGGCTAGTGATGAGCTGCCTGTACCGACTCCTGAAGTTGTTGCACCTGCTGAAACAGATAATAATACGGGGACAACAACACTGCCGTGATCTTAATATCTTTTGGGGAATGTTGATCCGTTTTTGAAAAATTCTTTTTTGATAGGAAATCTTGGTTGCCAATGAAAAACGGGGAGTTGAATGGCAAAACCGACCTAAAAAATACTCATTTTTTGAGTATTTTTATGTCGGTTTTTTTAATATTAATCTGTGGATTAATATTAGTGCAAAAAGATATATTTTGTGATATAATTAAATAGATGAAAAAAAGAAAAATATTTTTATTGATGGGTATTGTAGTTTTGTTGGCAATAATTTTTTGGCAAATTTTTTTGCGTGATCTGAAAGTCTTGGGGCAAGCAAAACTTAATTGGAATGCTTCATCTGAATCTGATGTGAATGGGTACAAGATTTATTATGGAATTGAAAAACGCAAGGGAGATTGCCCTCGTGATGGTGGCTATACCAAAAAAGTGGATGTTGGCAAGAAAACATCATATCAAATAGATAATTTGAAGGATGGCTCGACTTATTATTTTTCAGTGACTTCATATAATGCCAGCGGAAAAGAAAGTTGTTTTTCCGAGGAAATGCAAAAAACAGTAAAGTTGTCTATTTTTGATAAATTTAAATCATTTTTTAAAAAAGAAAAAAACTAATCAACTCTTATGCTAAAACAAAAAAATAGATTCAATGTGTTTATTTTTTCATTAATCGCAAGCTGTGCATTTTTTGTTGGAGCTGGGAATGTTCAAGCAGCAGCGTCAGCTGTTGTTTCTTGGACTCCGCCAACAACTGATGAGGGTGGCGGAGCCTTGACTGGTCTTTCTGGCTACAAAGTTTATTATAATACGGTTTCAACATGGCTAAACGTGCTTGGCAGTTGCTCAGAAGGACTTGGAACGCCAGTTTCCACATCTGTTGATGTTCCAGGTGCAGGAGTTTCAAGTTATCGCTTCAGCAATAATCTTGTTGCTGGGCAAACTTATTATTTTACTGTTGCCGCATATGACAATGCCAGCACACCAAATTTTAGCAAATGCGCAACAACAACGGTTGGAGCTCTTAAGGAAGTAAGTAAACGACTTTCGTATAGTGGCGATATAAACAATGACTGGGTTGTTAATGGGGGTGATATTACAACTATGATCGGAGTTTATCTAACTAATAATGCAACGGCAGACATAAATAAAGACGGAGTAGTAAATGGCGGAGATGTTACAATTTTGGCGCAAGATTATTTGCAGCCAGCCCTTTAATTTTTTGTATTAATATATATTTTGAAATTACTTAAAAATAAAAGTATGAAAAAAAATGTTGGTTGTAGAATAGTTCAATTCAAATTTTATTCAATAGCTATGTTTTTTGCTATTGTTTCGATTTCATTGGTAGCTGTTTTATCTGGCAATAAGGTTATGGCTGCATCGGATGCAACATTATCGTTAATAATAGCTCCGCAAACCATAAACATCGGGGATACTTTTACTGTTGTTGCTAATGAAAATCCTGGAACAAATACTGATGTTAGGGCTGTTGATATGGCTATTCAATTTGATCCAACTGTGTTGCAATTAAACTCTATCGTAACCAATGCATTGACATTTCCTGTGGAAATGGTAAATAGTATTCCACCAGAAACAACTGCCGGCACTGCTGTTTTTGGTGCTGCTAGAATTACTGGAGTTGCTCTTGTTGGGTCACAAGATGTTGCCACTCTTACTTTTACTGCTTTAGCAACAGGAATTAATTCTGCTATCAATTTGACTAGCGGTAGTGCAGTTTGGGATTCAGGTGTGAATGTAACAGCTACTGGAGGTTTGTATGGAGCAGTTGTAACTGTATCTGATCCGTCGGATGTTACTGGGCCAACTGTTGCCGAAGTAACTCCTGTAGCAGCACTGACAAATGATGCAACTCCAAGTTATACATTCAGTTCAACTGAAGTTGGATTGATAACTTATGGCGGTGATTGTTCTTCATCAACGACAATAGCGGCAGTTGGAAATAACACCGTGGTTTTCAATACATTGGCTCAAGGCGCTCATTCAAATTGTACAATTATTGTTACTGATGCGTCTTCAAATGCATCTTCTTCAATGGCTGTGACCAGCTTTACGGTAGATTCTGTTTCTCCAACATTGGCTCAGGTAACTCCAGTCACAACTCCAACAAAAGATACAACACCAAATTATACATTTAGCTCAACTGAAGTTGGAACCATAACATATGGCGGAAGTTGTTCATCTGCAACAACATCTGCGATTGCTGCTGATAATATTATAACGTTTAATACACTTGCTTCTGGTGTATATTCAAATTGTACTATTGTCGTTACTGATGCGGCTGGAAATGCTAGTAGCACATTAGCAGTTTCCACCTTTACAATTGACACAACCGCGCCAACTCTCGCTCAAGTCACTCCTGTCACAACTCCCACAAATGATCCAACACCAAATTATACATTTAGCTCGACTGAAGTTGGAACAATAACCTATGGAGGCAGTTGTTCATCTGTCACAACAGCTGCAGTTGTTGGAAACAACGCAATTGTTTTTGATGCACTTGTGGCTGGCACATATTCAAATTGTACAATCACAGTGACTGACGCAGCCACAAATGCTTCCACTCCACTGGCAGTTTCAAGTTTCACTATTGATGTGACAGCGCCAACTGTTGCTGAGGTCACACCTGTTACATCTCCAACAACTGATCCAACCCCAAGCTATGTGTTCAGTTCTAATGAAGTTGGAACAATAACTTATGGAGGAAGTTGTTCATCTGCAACAACATCTGCAGTAAGTGGGAATAACACGGTTGTTTTTGCAACACTGAGTGATGCAACGTATTCAAACTGTACCATTGTTGTTACTGATGCATCAGGAAATGCATCTTCTCCACTCGACATCACAACATTCACTGTTGAAGCAACCTCGCCAACTCTCGCTCAAGTCACTCCTATCACAACTCCAACAAATGATCCAACACCGAATTATACATTTAGCTCGACTGAGGTTGGAACAATAACCTATGGAGGAAGTTGTTCTTCTGTCACAACGTCTGCAGTTGTTGGAAACAATGCAATTGTGTTTGACGCACTTGTGGCTGGAACATATTCAAATTGTATAATCACAGTGACTGACGCAGCCACAAATGCTTCCACTCCACTGGCAGTTTCAAGCTTCACTATTGATGTGACAGCGCCAACTGTTGCTGAGGTCACACCTATTACATCTCCAACAACTGACAACACCCCAAGCTATGTTTTTAGTTCAACTGAAGTTGGAACAATAACTTATGGTGGAGACTGTTCTTCATCAACAACATCTGCAGTAAGTGGAAACAATACAGTAGTCTTTGGCACACTTTCTGTTGGAACTCATTCAAATTGCACAATTGTTGTGACTGATGCAGCAGACAATGCCTCTTCTTCATTGGATATTACTAGTTTTGAAGTTACTGATGGTTCAGCGCCTTCAATTTCTGATGGCTCTCCTTCTGGAACATTGGATTTTGGAACAACACAAACAACATTGATGGTTACAACTAATGAAAATGCAACTTGTAAATATTCAACAACAGCAGGGGTTTTGTATGATTCAATGACAAATACTTTTGAAACAACTGGATCAACTTCTCAATCAACTCCGGTAACAGGTCTTAATAATGGCACCAATTATTCATATTACGTTAGATGTGCGGATGGGACTGGAAATAAAAATGACTCAGATTACTCAGTTTCTTTTTCAGTTGATGATGATCCACTTGATGATTCAGCTTCAGATGATGGAGATAATGAAATAGATATTCCAAAACCAAAAGCTGAATTTGATGATGAAAGCAAATCCGTTACTTCATATTTTAGAAAAAATAAAAAAATTAAATTGGCTGGAAAAATTGAGGATATTGCTGGTGGGGAAGTTAAACTTAAAATAGATGGCGACACCGAGGATTCAGACACCTTGGATGAAGATGGAAATTGGAAAGTCGCATTTGATTTGAGAGAAACAAATGAAATAAAATTATATTTTTATAATGCAAATGGAAATGAAGTTGGTTCAAAAAAATATAAAATAAAAATCGATAGTGAGGCTCCAATTTTTGAAGATATTCCAGCTGTACTCAAAAAGAAAATAGGAGACAAGTTGTGGTGGAAAGTTAGTGATAACAAAGCAGTTGATCACTATAGATATACCATCTATGGAAGAGTTCGTGAAACTAAAGAAGACAGCTTCAATATTCCTAATTTTGTTCCACGAGGACCTCATGGAGTGACAGTGACAGCCTTTGACAAAGCCGGCAATAAAACCACAGAACACGTGCTGGTTTGGGTTTGGTAGGTTTTATTCGGATAATTCTGATGATGGTCAAAGCAAGAAAAAAAGTATTGTTTTTTGAAACTGCAATTTTATTGTTTGGATTTTTTGTTTTGCAAAATTTCTATTTCGCAGACAATGTTATGGCGGATGGGGTAGTGGAAAATCTTGATGAGGTTGTTTTGCGTAAGCTTAGAATTTTGAATATGCCTTCATGGGGTGCTAATTTGCTTGAAAATTCAGCTAATAATTATATTTGGCAACCAGAAATGCTGCAATATGTTGATGTCTTGAATGGAAATGAAGTTTGGAAAATCACCAACACTCCTGCTGGCACAAATAATACGCAGGATATTAGCACTACGCATTGGAGTGCTAATGGCAATTGGATAATGTTTCATTCATTGAGAAATACCAATGCTTTTAGTAGAGGCGGGCTGGTTAATGATAACGGATATTCTTATTCAGCGATTGCTAGTGCAGGTTCAACATTGGCTAATCGACCTCCCAATGCGACTTATTGGAAAAGGTTACCATTTTTTGATGCTAGTTTGCCAAATTGGGTTGAAAGTCAATGGTACGAATATCCAAGTAAAATTTGGATGCTTTCAAGCACTGATGGTGGTAGGTTGTTGCCAGCCAAAAATTCATCATCAAGGAGTCCAAATTGGCTCAATTATATTGCTTGGAATCCTGCAAAAGCTGATGAATTTTTGATGGGAGGCTCAGAATCTATGGGCGAAGGAACACAAACGAATTCATTGTATCGAAATACAGTTGATGCTGCTGGTGTGATATCAAAAGCTCCGATTTTAACCACGGAAAATCCCACCGGAAGATTGTCAATCAAAAAATCAATGGCTCCAGATGGCAGTAATGTCTATTTGAATGATATATATACCGGCAAGGCCTATGCAGGAACTTTGATTGGCACTCCATCGCTAGATACCCCGATTGGATATTCTAGGGAATTGCCCTTTGATAATTATTGGGGTCAAGCTCCAACTGCTTGGGCTGGATATCATGATGAATTTTTGGCTGGCGCGGTTAATGGTGAGGATGGTCTCTGGCATTATATCATGCCAGAAAGCTCCAATGGTCCTTGGTGGAGAGCTAAAATTGTTGGCTCTGGAGCTGGTGGGCAGCCTATTCACACTCAAGATCATGATGCCCCTTATGCTTGGGGCAATGAATTGGAGCCAGTTAATACTAAACTAGTTAATCATTTAGGGATCGATCCTTGGAATTTAGTTCAATACCCGAGTCACTTTACGCCAGATCGTTGGGGACATTATGCAATTTTTAGTAAAGTTGTAGATTCTCCTTTTGGGTCTTCATTGCTTGATTTCAGAACGCATGACTATTGGAAGCCTTATCCTGACAATGCTTTTAGTGGTGCAGTTCCTGGTGTGCAACATCATGATTGGGAGGCATGGTCTGATTGGAGCGTGTCATCAGGACAACCCGCTGGTCAAGTTGGCTATGATTTATATCGTGTAGTAGCTCAAAATTATAGAAATCAATCTTCGCAAAAAATGTTATGCTCAGCGCATGTGCGCGAAAATGGCGATAGTGCTCCATATGATTCATTGACTCGCCCAACTCAATCTTCAGATGGAACCAAGGCAATGTTCAACTCAACTTTTCTCAATGTTTCTGATGACGACATTCAGTTATTCTGGACAGTCGCATATTATCCGTATCCGCCAGAAATAAAGTCAGCTGTCAAAAATGTTTCCGATGTCAGATTGACATGGGATTTTAACCAAGGAGAAAATTGTTCAGTCAGCTCGCAAAATACTCCTCGCACTGGTCCTACTCCAAATTTCACAACACCTCGCACCTACGCTACTCGTGGCTGGCCGCATGAAACTCTGGATTGTCCTCCCTCTCCCCGTGAAATAAAAAACTTCAGAGTTTGGCAAAGTTCAGACAACTTAACCTGGACTCAACTTGGCACAACCTCATACAACAACTGTTCAGGAGATAATGAATGTGGCATGTGGACTGAAATATCTTGGAACTATGACGCATCACAACCAAACAACACAACAAGATATTATGCAGTAACCTCACTAGAACACTCAGGACTTGAAAGCAGATCACTTTCAAACACTTGGAAAGTAATCACTGATTCAAATGGAAACATAACAGAACAAACTCAACAATCATCCTACCCAACCAACCCAGGTTCAAAATCAAACTTCTTTACCACAACTCCTTCAGCTCCAACACTAATAAGTGCAAATCACAAAGAATCTCCAGCTACAGCAGACGGACAATACACAATCAGATGGACTGCTCCAACCAATAAAGATTTAATCAGATATTATACCAAATCAAATAAATTCGTGCTATAATAGTTTTGTAAGCCCCCTAAAACAAAAACAAAACTATGCCACAACCAGCACTTAGAATTAAGCCC
>LBRX01000004.1 GCA_000991645.1 Candidatus Moranbacteria bacterium GW2011_GWE2_36_40 | reverse complement strand
TACAATGCACTTTTCTAGGATTTCATTATCTGGCATTTTCTATGATTAACTTTCGGTCAATATTCGGGAAAAATCTATGATTACTTTAGACCAGTTCTTTCTTTATACATTATACACTATACATAACACTAACACTACTGCTCCTCCCAAAGATCTACAGCATATTGTGAACCAGTCGGAAAATATGGAGGAGGATAATAAAGCAAATCATCATCAAAATTCAAATTCCTATTAATATATCCTGTGTTTCCATAGGCAAATCCATAACGAATTTTTGTTGCCAATGAGCCATTGATTGTAATTGTGTTTTTTATGATTCCATTATAATAACATCTTCCGACTTTTCCATCCTTAGCTAAAAGTGCGGCATCAATTTCCAAAAAATTTTGACTGTCTCTTATGGTTAATATATTGTTTTGAGCAATTAATCCTATAATATCTCTTCCATCATGATTGGTATATGAAATATTATTCATTCCAATAAAAATATTTTTCTTAACAGCCGTATAACCAGGCTCGTCGTCAAGCTCAGCTGCCACAATAGTAACTTTTTTATTATTAATAACACCATCCACCCATACATTATTAGCCACAAAAATTATTCCATTATCGGGAATAGCAGCGGTCGTCAAATTCACGGTACATATACCGTTAGTGCCACCAATAAAATTAAAAGCACCTGCAATACAACCAGCTGTCGTGAAACATGAAGTTCCATTTTTCCAAGCATTGCCTCCTGTTGCACCAGAAACCGTACCAAAATAATTAATAATTGCATTAGTTGCGGAAGTTGCATCCCCCGGAAGTGAAATACTGGAACCACAATTAGTTTCAGGAGCAATGCTGTAACTATTGACTTTGCACGTATCAAAATTTCCATTTTCTTTAAGAATAATTCTTCTTCCAACACCAGCATTATCGTATTTTATGGCTGCTTCAGCACGCATAAATCCCAAATCCGAAACCAACGTGTTAAATGGTATTTCTGGTACAAGTATTCTTCTTCCAGCAGGAAAAACATCAGTGCGAATTGGAATACTTGCTGGATTAGATTCAGCCGCTCTGAAAGTATCATTAACTGTTCCATCTATAAGTTTGTGCGTATGAACTCCAATTTCATTGCCTCCTAGGTGATCAGGATCATTGTACGTACCAAGCGTGCTAGAAACATTTCCCAGAGCCAATCCATCAAAACGAATACCCTTATTAGAATGAATTTTACCGGACACAGTCGTGCCATTTCCGAAACGCATATCATCATCAGCCAAAACAATGTTTTCACTCCAAGATGGTCGTCTGAAGCGAATTTTTATGGTTCTTTTGGTTAGAGGATACTTATTTGTCCAGCCAACTACAGTTGCATTTGCAATAGTGGAGCCCTGAATTGGCGGCTCAATACTAATTTGATATCTCCCAATTGGATCACCCCAAGGATCCTCGAAGTCATCCTCATAGACGGAGCCAACACCTATCGGAGTGCCTGACCAAAAATTATCTATTTGCTGAGCTGTGCGTCCATCAGTATTGTGTGCCAAATACCAGCGATAAAAAAATACTCCTGCCTCTGCAACTTGCAAAGCTTCCTGCTTTGATTCAGCACGATAACCAGCAGTCAACCGCGATGAAATAAACGTTAGAAGACTCGAAAGCAACATTCCGAGTATCACAATAACGACAAGCGCATACGCAATTGCTGATCCTTTTTCATTTTTCATATACTAAATATTCTCATTTAAATTTCTGAGATTTACAAACGTTTCAAAATTCACATTATCCGGAGCAGTTAATGGCTTAATATTTATCCACAAATGAACTCTGATCAATCTAACTTGATCAACAGCCAAAGATGGCGAAGTGCTTAATGGATTGTTAACAATGTCCCCAGGATAATCCTGATTATAAAAACGAAAAATAGGCTGTGAAGATTCGTTCATGACATAATTAGCAACAACTGTTTCTGTTTCGTCGCCACTGGCAAAAACACAATTTGCATCTGGATTCCTAATACCCTTTTTTAGTTGATTATCCTCTAAAAAATAATGCGCTCTTTCAACAACATCATCATCGTCATCATTTAAATAAACAACAAGATCAAAATCGCTTCCTGATTGGATTGGATTATATAAGTTATTTATTCCAGCGCATGGATATCTCACTTTTCGCAAATCGCTAGAAAGTGAATCGATTCCAGCTGCAGCAATTTTAGTAACATCGCCCTCCTCCATCACGAAAGATCTAACTTTCCATCCCCTGGAAAGAAGCGCCGTGAGCCCACCCATAATCAAAACAAGGATCGTGATTGCAACCAACATCTCCACCAAACTTACTCCATTTTTAAAAAAATTTTTTCTTTTCATTTTTATATAGCGTCAAGCATTATTTCCTCCTTAACTAATCCACTAACATTAACATTCTCTGATTTATCTGAAAAACCACTCGCTGTCACAAGTATTGTGTGGTCGCCTGAATTTAATGCACTCGAACCATTGACAAAAAAAGCTCTGCCAGAATAATCAGTGGTTGCAGTCAAATCATAAGTTAACCCGGCGTCTTTAATATTAACTGTAGCACCAACCAGTGGCGTAGCATCAGCGTTATTTAAAACGGTTACTAGAACTGAATTCTCAGCTGTTTTCATGAAAAATGCACTTTCAGTTTGATCAGTATTTGGCTGTAAATAGAATTCATTTGAGTTGTTTGTCGACGAACTCATCTTTAAAAATTCGTACCCAACAGGATTGATTGGATTAAAATTATATATACCAGAACTTAATCCACTAGGGTCAGTTATTATTATTTCCCCTGCAGCGCCAGAATCCAAACCACTTTGATTATAACTAAAAACTTTTACAATACTTGTTGGATTCTCAGTTCCCAGCTCCCTCCCACCACTTAATGAAAATTGAACATCTGGAACAAAAGCTCCGAGCATATCTTTGGTTTGAATTTTTAATTCCACTTTTTCATCCATAGTTATGGAATTTGTCCACATTGTCCCTGTTGTAATTGCGGTGTCTTTGTCTATAGGATTAAAAGAACCTGGCACTAATACATCATATACTGGATAAGTATGCGCTGAAAAATAACCGCTCTTGCTTATACTGATTCTATAATTAGAATTCAAATCTTCAGGAACTTCAAGAAACGTCACATTACCCTCTGTTGTATTGTATGTTTGATCAATGCCAGTATTAGTATTTGTTAACCTTACAGCAACATCATCAATTGGAACCCCTTGATTATTCTGCACATTAACTGATAAAATTCCTCCGGTTGAATTGCCTTCCAGTCCCGGCGGCACAAAACGAGAAACCAAAAAAGCTGATTTTGTTTCAATATAGTCAGGATTCCAAGAAACCTGAACTCTAACATCCTTAAAATCTGCTGGCCTAGTATCAGTTCCCAATAACGCGGTTCCATCATATGGATCATCTTGATATTTAGCCAGGGTATGGACATAGAAAGTGCGTGTATTTTTGGTGACTTCTTCGAATTCCAAGATATTACCACCAGGAATTCCCATGATCCAACCACCTGCACCATCAGTTTTTTTTGTCCCAATACTATCATACGGCAAACTGCGAATGATTTCCATTTTTTCATTTGCCAACTGTGTTGCCGCCAAACGATTTTTAGATTCAATAATATAAGCTGTAGCCACTGTAAAAGACTTATAAAATGCCAAACCAGCTATCATAAAGATAGTTAACAATACCAATGTTTCCACTAGCGAAAAACCTTCTTTATCTTTTATAAAAATATTCACTTTATTTATATAAATCCTATTTAATAGTATCCATCATGCTATACATAGGTTGCAACATTGCTATCGCAAAAAATCCGACTGCGGCTCCAATAACAACCATCAAAAGCGGTTCGATGATAGCAGACATATTTTTTGTTATTTGATCAACCTCATCCTCGTAAAATTCTGCCAATTGCAACAAAACTGTTTCTGTTTTTCCCGTTTCTTCTCCAACTTGCACAATTTGTGAAACCAGCACAGGAAAAATATCACTATGTTCTGAAAGTATTTTACTAAGACTTACGCCCTTTTGAATATCATCAACACTGTCCAAGAGAACTTTCTGATAATAATAATTTGTTAGTGTTCTGGATATTATTTTCAATGATTCGACAGAACCAACTCCACTTTTCAACAAAGAGCTGTATATTCTAGCAAAACGTGCGCAATTCATTTGTTTAACCAGTGGACTAAATATTGGAAATTTTATGGAAACCCAACTTAATACTTTTTTTCCAGAAGGTTGCCTCAAAAACCACTGCATGAACAATACAAAAATAACAAATAAAATGCCGGTTAATAATCCATTGTTTCGCAGCATGTCACTCAAATTTACAATCATTCTTGTCATGACTGGAAGCTCTGCATTCATGTCCTTGAAAACTCCCATGAGTTTCGGCAAAACGAAAGTAAGCATAATATATCCAATAACAATCATCACAGTCAAAATTACCCCAGGATAAATCATTGCACCCTTTACCTTGCTCTTCAGGTCATGTTCTTTTTCAAGCTGAACAGCAACTATTTTCAAAACTTCATCCAAATTACCCGCAGTTTCACCAACTCTAACCATATTAACAAAAAGTTCTCCAAAAACATTTGGATATTTTGCCATGGAATCACTTAATGATTTTCCACCTTGAACTTCTTCAAAAATATCCAATAAGACTTTTTTAAAAACTTTATTCTCAGTTTGTAGTGCAAGATTATTAATTGCGCGAGAAACAGTGAGACCTGAAGCAACCATGACACTTAAGTTTCTCGCAAAAACCATTTTTTCTTTCAATGGAACAGTGTTAAACCTATCCATAAATTTTACACTGACACTATTCGTATCCTCTTCTTTAACCAATGATATTGAGGTAACCAAAAATCCCTCACTTCGCAATTGTTGCGCGAGATTCTTTTCATCCTGAGCCACCGCTTCACCCCCCTTGGTTTGCCCATCATAACTCTTAGCTGTATAAATATACTTAGGCATTTTCAACTTACAACTTGCAACTTACAACCTACAACAGTTTCGAATTTGTTGTTAGTTGTCAGTTGCTTGTTGTTGGTTATTCTTTGGTTACTCTCATCACCTCTTCAATTGATGTTATTCCTTGCACAGCCTTTATGAACCCATCTTCTCCCATCGTACGCATGCCATTTTCTCTGGCCTTTTTTTCAATATCATCAGATGAGGCATTTGAAGTTATTAATTTTCCTATTATTTCATTCATTTCCAAAACTTCATAGATGCCAAGACGACCATGATATCCTTCATTACTGCATTGTTCACAACCCTTTGGACGATAAAAACTTATATTTTTCCAATTACTCTTAGAATTAATCGTTCCACCAAGATCTTCAACTTTTTTTAGCATTTCCAAAATCTCACTCATTTCAAAATTTGCACTCAAGGCCTTCACTTCTTTTTCTCCAAGGTTATATGCAACTTTGCATTCATTGCAAAGTTTTCTTACAAGCCTTTGCCCTATTATCACATTAACCGTGGATGCAACCAAAAATGCCTCCGCACCCATATCTAAAAGTCTAGGCAATGTTCCTGCTGCACTATTGGTGTGCAAGGTTGATAACACAAGATGCCCAGTCATGGCTGCTTCAACCGCAATTTGCATTGTTTCCCCATCTCGAATTTCCCCGACCATTATAATATCAGGGTCCTGACGCAAAAGAGCTCTAAGCGCTGCAGCAAAAGTCATTCCTATTTTAGCGTTTGTCTGAGTTTGATTAACTCTAACCATTCTATACTCAACAGGATCTTCAACTGTGCTAATATTAACCTCGGGAGTATTCAAGATATCCATAATAGTATACAGCGTTGTTGTTTTTCCACTTCCAGTTGGTCCTGTAACCAAAACCATTCCGTTTGGTCTTTTTATATGTCTATGAACAGCTTCAAGTGCATTTCCATTCAACCCCATTTTTTCGAGAGTCAAACCCTTCGATGTTTCATCCAGCAAGCGCATAACTATTTTTTCACCTTCAAAAACTGGCAGCATGCTGACGCGAAAAGAAATTTTGTATCCATCTTTCTCTATTTTAAACCTGCCATCTTGTGGCAAACGATGTTCATCCAATTTCAAATTAGACAACACTTTTATTCTAGCAACAAGACCATCCAGAACTTGACGAGGAAGTGTCATGGCTTCATGCAAAACACCATCAATACGATATCTAACATGAACTTCTTTTTCTCCTGGTTCAACATGAATATCACTGGCCGATTGCAAAATGGCGTGCTTAAGCAAAGTATCAACAATTCTAATAATTGGAAGGTCTTGCGCTATTTTTTCAAGATCATCACTTCCAGCACCCGAATCAACATCTTCTGAATTTTTACTAATAATATCTCCAAACTCTGCTTTCAAACTTTTTTCATACTGTTTCAGGATTGCTCTGATACTTTCTTCTGTTGTAAGGCAAGGTACTATTTTTAATCCTGTTTTTTTTCTTATAAAATCTATAGTTTGAAGATCCTCTGGATTTTTCATGGCAACCTTCAAATCATTACCAACTTTTTCAAAAGCTATTATTTCATATTTTTTTGCAATAGGCTCTGGAATTATTTGCAGAATATCAGATGCTATAGTTTCTTTTTCAAGATTTACAAAAGGAATGCCAAGAATATACGAATACAGTTTTCTTAATTCAATTTCATTAATAAGCTTTTTTGACATCAACAAATCACCCAACTTTTGGTTGCCTTTTTCCGCCTCCTCAAAATTTTCATCCACCATTTTAACATCCAGCAAACTGGAATCAAGAAGGAAATCTCTCAATTGCTTATTTTCAATCCTCATTGGATTTTATTTTTTTATTTTTATTTTTATTCTCAACTTTTCACAAACAATGACTCACAAAATTATTTTAAAATACTACTACTGTATTTTCAATATTTCCTTAACTTTAGCAGTAACTTCCTCCAACTTATAATCTGCTTTTACCAGATACGTTGTGGCACCAAGACCAAGTGCTTTTTCAACATCTGAAATACTACCCAAATTTGTCAAAAGTACAATTGGAACATTTTTTATTGACTCTGTCTTTCTAACGTCTTCCAGCACCGCATAACCATCTTTCTTTGGTAAAACAATGTCCAATAAGATTAGATCAGGACTTTCCTCAATAGCCATTTTTATTCCAACTTCTCCATCGCTCGAACATTTAACCTCAAAATTTTCACTAGCCAAATATTCAGCAAGTGCTTTTTGCAGAACAATATCGTCTTCTATGATCAATATTTTTTTCTTTTCCATATGTTTATCCAATCAAGCAACTTCCTGAAAATCAGAACTTTACTCAATTTAAATGTTTATTATTTTAAAACTGCCAACCCCTTTTTTTCACTATCCACAAGAGGGATTGAAAAATAAAATTCACTACCAACATTTTCTATTGACTTAAACCACAATTTTCCGCCAGATTGCTCAACAATATTTTTGGCAATATATAAACCAAGACCCGTTCCATCGGTTTGATTTTTAATTGAATTATTACTTCTGAAAAACTTCTGGCAAAGATTATTTTGCTCATTTCTTGGAATGCCCACACCATTATCCCTAATGCAAAACTGTGCAAAACCATCACTGCTTTCAACAATAACATCCACCTTTCCACTGCCATCTATATATTTAATTGCATTTGAAATCAAGTTGTCCAAGACCACCGCCAATCTGCGTTTATCAACAAAAACTTCCAACATTTTAAGATTGCAAATCATCTTTAATTCAATATTCATCAACTTTGCAAAGGATACCTGCAAATCAATTGCATCCTCAACCATTTTACAAAAATTCATCTTTTCCTTATTGAGAGCCAACTGTCCTTGATCAATTCTGGCAACATCCAAAAGATCATTGATCAGTCTTCCCATTTTATCTCCTGAATGCGAAATTTCATTCATTATCTCGATTTGTTTTTCACTTAATCCTTTTGAAAATTTTGTAAGCAACAATTCAGTTTGCCATTTCAGTTCAGAAATAGGAGTTTTGAGCTGGTGAGAAGCTATCGAAACAAATTCTGATTTCATCTTGTTTGATTTAGCCACTTCTTCAACAGTTCTAATAATGAAACTTCCGACTGTCAACAGCAAAACAACCACAATGCTTTCACTGATAACCAAGACTTCCGGAGAATCATAATTTATTGAAACAACATAAACTCCCGTCATGGCAGCAATGATAATAATGCCCATTACGATAAAAAGAAAACTTGGTGTTTGCCAAATCTTGACACCCAAATCATCTGCTTGTTTCCGTAAATTCAATTCATCAAAAATTCTTTGTCTTAACATGTGATTTATTTTATTGATATAAAAATTTACCCATTTATAAAATAATTATAGCACAAAATTATGCAACACAAAAACAATTTTCATATAAATCTTTACTCACCATCATAAATTTCTCCAACTTCACTTGAAAACTTTTTAGCTGCTTCGGAATCCAATTGCAATGGATTGGAAATATTCCATAAAACTTCAAACTGAGTTTTCATAAGCTGACGAAGTTCTTTACTTTCAACAACAAAACCAAAATTTTCTGCCTGGGATGACATAAACATTACTTTGTTTCCATATGCCCAATATCCCATAGAGAAATCAACTCCATCTGGCGCAATTTTAACTTCACGCTTTACCTCCTTGCCGGGTGCTAAAAAAATGTCCTTTTCCACGTCGCCAGTTTTATCAATTGGCCAAATCACTTTGATGCCAATGTTGCTTTTGATTCTCTTGATATTAAAATCATGCAGAAATTCTTCGCCAAGCACTCTCGTTATATCCTTAACGGGCCAACAAAGCTCAGTTTCCAAATCATTATACAAAAGCACGTCTTTGAGCATACTCCGCATTTCATCAGCCCCCTCAAAATAGTGAAATTTCGGACTCATAAAGTCCATTTTCTGCGATTTCTTAAGCGATTCCAGCATACTTTCAAAACCAGAACGTGTTTTTTCCAGCCCATTTATTTTTTCATTGAGGATTGTTTTGATTTTTTCAGGATCAACTGCTTGCCAAAGTTTCACATTATTTTTCTCATTTTGCAGCACCAAACCACACTTAGCCAGGTCCTCCAATAAGCCATAGATAGTTGATCTTGGAATATTAAGCTTTTTTGCGAGATTGCCAGCCGGCATAATTCCGCCTTCCAAAAGAGCCAAATATACATCAGAATGCTCCATTTTCAAGCCAAGTTTTTCAAAAATTGAGTCTAGCATAGTTTTATTTTCCTTATCATTCCGGCCTCCGAGCCGAAATCTAGGTTTTTTATAAAATTCTTTTGTCGCACCTCGCCGACACCATTGATTATAGCATGGTTTTGATATATAATCAAGTGTTAAGATGAATTATTAAACAAATCTTAACGACTAGCCCTTTGAAAATTAAATATCGTCCCGACATATCGACACTAACCCAAGCCCGTCGCCAAGCGACAAGAGAAAAGGAGAACAAAATGCAAACATTCATAAAAATCATACTTATGATCGACTGCTTTTATGGAATGTTGGTTGGATTATCTTTCTTTGCTCATGGATTCACTTGTCCGATGAGCGAAGATGAGTCAAAAGGCTATTTCAAGGATATTTTGATACCATTTGTAATTGCAATTGCTTGTCTTATCTTTCTGAAATAAGTACTACCCCACGCGGTCAACGATTGCTCGACACAAACAAAAAAGGGGAAGAATCATGTTAAACATTGTCTATGCTATATGTCTACTAATAACCCTTTTATTATCCTTTGACTATTGCGGGGATCATGGAGAGTTCGGGGCCAAAGAGTTTCATTGGTACTGTTGCTATTGTTGCAGGAGAAGTGCGAAAATAATTACCATATTTTTCCTTTTATCAATAGCGGGACCAAAGTATTTCTGGGGCAGATGGGGATCAATCGCAGCTTCATTACATCTGACGATATTGGTAGCTAGCATTATATTTCTTGTTGGGCTATTAGCAGGAAGCTTTAAAGAAAAATAAAATATACTTTCCCGCATGATCAAAGATCGTGCGGGTTTTTCTTTTCCAAAACAAAAACCGCCAGCGCAAGCCAACGGTTTTTAAATTTGCATTTTGAACTTCCTAAAACCTAGCACCGTGATCTGACCTCACCTGTCACGAGTACATGACATCCTCTCCTTATCAAAGGAGAGGAACATATTGAAGAAAACTTTTTACACTTTAAACTCCACTACTTCCCCATCTGTCATAACATAATCTCGACCAACGGTTTTAACTGCGCCGAGTTCCTTGGCTTTGCCCCATGATCCAATTTCCAACAACTTATCCCACATAATAACATCAGCTCGGATAAACTTTTCCTGAAAATCAGTATGAATGGCTGCCCCAGCTTCGGGCGCTGTTGCACCTTTTTTGATCGTCCAGGCGCGTGTTTCAATTTTTCCAGTAGTAATAAAGGTTTGAAGTCCAAGCAAATCATATGCCTCAATAATCAAATCATTGATATGCGAAGTAAGCTCCATTTCAGTCTTTTCTTCTTCGCTCATTTCAATCAATTCCTCTTCAATTTTAATGTCGAGCTTAACGTGCCTTCTATTCTCCAAAATATCAGGCAATTTCTCATTAACATCGGAAACATTGTAAACATACAAAAATGGCTTCATTGTAAGTAATTGTAGCTCTCTGACGGCAATTTTGGTGTTTTGATCGTTAAAATCAATATCAGTCACGTTAGCTAAGAGCCCTTTTTCCAGTGTATTTTTGATTTTTTCCGCGATAACAAGCTTAAATTGAGCATCTTTATCGTTCCCACGAGCATCTTTGGCCAATTTCTCCATTCTTTTGGTCACAGTTTCGAGATCCGCCAAGATAAGCTCGGTATTGATGATTTCAATGTCCTCAAGCGGATCTACCTTATTATGCACATGAGTGATATTGGAATTCTCAAAAACCCTCACAACTTGAGCAATTGCGTCCACTTCCCTAATATTAGCCAAAAATTTGTTGCCCAACCCCTCTCCTTCGGAAGCCCCTTTCACAATTCCTGCAATATCAACAAATTCCACCACTGCTGGCACAATTTTTTCCGTTTCTGACATTATCGACAGTTTGTCTAAGCGCTCATCTGGCACCTTTACTACCCCCACATTGGGTTCGATAGTGCAAAACGGATAATTACTAATTTCTACTGGATTTTTAGTTAATGCCTTAAAAAGGGTACTCTTACCCACATTTGGCAATCCTACAATACCTATCTGTAAAGCCATAAAATTTAAGTATATAAAGTTAAAAATTCATCAGTAAACTCATATCCAAAAATACAACAAATTGAGAAAATAAGCAACAAAAAAAGAAGCATGCTACTTTTTAGTTTGCTTCTTGTTTCTTTTTCCATTCATTGAATGGTTTTTGGATCAGGGGATCCGAAGATCCCCTTCTCTTTTTTCCTTCAGCCCTTTGCCTTACTGATAGTTCAGGCGATGGCGCGACCGGCAACAGGAACGGCTTCTTCTTTTTTCCCGGGGAAGCTTGCTTTTGCGAGGGCAAGGGAACCGGCACCAATGTCGACATCAACCAGAGCTTGGGTGAAACGCTTCATACATCACCTCCAACATGAATTGAACTACCTTGTAATTACTATTTTAAATATAATAACAATTAATGTCAATATGCACATATAGCCAAATTATCCACAGCCTAATATAAATACACGTCACTCTTTTCTTTTATCCGCATCCATGGTATAAATACCTGATGCGTTCCTGCATTTTTGTTACATGCTATATGATATATGTTATATGAAAAATGAATTTGTCCTGTGTCACTATAGTGAAATTGCTCTCAAGGGCGGAAATCGCAATTTCTTTGAACGACAACTAATTGAAAATATCAAAACCCAACTTGAAGCATTTTGCCCGAGCAGTTTTGAATATGTCAAAAAAATGTCTGGGGGGATTTTAATTAAACTTAATGAAAATGGCATTGAAAATCACGCCCTGGTTCATGATGCTTTGATGCACACTCCAGGAATAGCCAATTTTTCTTTTGCTACCAATGTTGAACAAAATATAGAAACACTAAAAAATTTCTGTTGGGATTTAATAAAAAATCAAGAATTTGAAACATTTCGCGTGACCACCCAGCGATCCAATAAAAATTTCCCAATGACTTCGGAAGAAATTAACCGTGAAGTTGGAGGATACATTTATGAAAAGTTTAGAAAATCCACCAAAGGCGGACCAGCCTCTGGCTGGAAATCCGTTAGCATGAAAAATCCTGATTGCGAATGCAAAATTTTCATTCTCAATGAGTTTGCACTTGTTTCGATGGAAAAAATCCATGGGCTCGGTGGCATGCCAGTTGGAACTGGAAACAAAGCTATGGCCATGCTTTCTGGTGGATTTGATTCTCCAGTGGCTGCTTTTCAAATTCTTCGTCGTGGTGTGCAATTACGATATGCCCATTTTCACAGCGCACCATACACATCAAAAGCTTCCATTGAAAAAGTTGTCGCCCTTTCTCAGGAGCTTAAGAAATTTGGCAGCTCAACAAAATTATATCTGATTCCGTTTGCAGATGTGCAAAAAGAAATTATGATGAAAACACCAGAAAGATTCCGAGTGATTCTTTATCGCCGCATGATGCTACGCATTGCAGAAGTTTTAGCTAAAAAAGAAAAGTGTTTGGCGCTCATTACCGGAGATTCAATTGGACAAGTAGCTTCGCAAACACTTGAAAATATTTTGGCCGTCAGTGAAGCTGCAACTTTGCCAATCTTTAGACCACTGATTGGGGAAGACAAAGAAGATATTATGCAAAAAGCCAAAACTATTGGAACTTACGATATTTCAATTCAGCCGCATGATGATTGCTGCACGCGCCTGATGCCAAAAAAACCAGAAACAAGAGCGAAACTTTGGGAGGTTTTGGAGGCAGAAAAAGAATTGGACATCCAAAGTCTTATCATGATGGCGCTAGAAAAAACCGAGTTGAAAAAAATTCCAAAAGAACCATGTATTGCGTGTGACCCGATTTAACCTAGATATTTTGCAATATTACTTATTCTTCTGAAGCTTCCTTTTCCAAATCTTCTTTTTTCAAAATAATATTTTTGTGTGTATTTTTTTCATCTTTACCCCATTTTTCATCATCAAAATCTTCATCTTCGTCATCCTGACAATTGTTGCATCTGCGTATTTCTTTTGCTTCAAAATAAGCTTCGCCAGTTTGCAAGCCAATAACCTTAATAATCTTTCCTCTCTTTTCCAATTCATCATTTTCCCAGCCAACTGCTCGATCATCCACTATCCATTTTTTTCCAGACTCATCTCTTAACACCAGCTTTTCTTCAACTTCATCAATTTCAATAATTTTACCTACCAACAATCCTTTTTCTGGTTGAAACCAGAGTTCTCTAAGCGCATCATGTTTCGACTGATTATATATTGGAATTGTTGTTGTCATCAACCCATCAACTTCTTTAGCCATGCCTATTGCATAAAAAATACTACCCAAAAAAATACTACCCAAAAAACTTCCTAGCACGATCCATCTTCTCTTGAACCGATATCCCATCTTAGTGTGCTTCCAATTACAATAAGCAACAAGCATAAAAACAGCAACCGAAAGAAGCCAAAAATATGGAAGCATCATAACAGCTGAGCTTATGAGGCTTCCATGCATATGATCAAGCAAATCAATATCGCCAGAATTAGCTATGTGAACAATTACACTAAAAGATAAGCTACCCAAAATTACCGACACCACCAACATTACCCAAAAGGCATAATTTTTCAATAAAAAATGCCATTTTGGAACTGGAGAGATGCAATCATTTTTGATTTTTCCAATAATGTTTTCGCTAAACTTAGTCATCTTGTTAGATTGAGTTCAAATAGCTTTCAGCCAAAGAACACTAATTTATTATAAAATATTTTCTACGGTTACACTTTTTTCAATATATTTTGTTTCATATCTTGTTTTGATATTTTTTCTTTAAACTGCTTCTTTGCTCTGTTTATGAGTGTAGCGACTGTTCCCATTGGTTTTTCCAAAATATCGGAAATTTCCTTATAATCCTTTTCTTCCAAAAATTTTAAAACCAAAACTTCTCGATATCTTTCATCAAGCTCATCCAAAATCAAACGAACTTCCTCGCCAGTATGCTTCCTTTCAAGTTCCTTTGTCATATCCTCACTACTGGCCAATATATTTAACAACTGATTATCACCTTCATATGTTACTGTTTTTGGTCTGGCTGTTATTTTTCTGAAATGACTGATGACCTTATTGTGAGCTATGCGATAAATCCAAGAAGAAAACTTTAGGTCTTGATCAAAATCGTTAAGATTTTTATAGGCGCTAATAAAAACATCTTGCAATGTATCCTCCACATCCTCTCTTGATCCACCTGAGATACGCAAAATATATCTGTGCAATTTTTCTTCATAACGTTCGATTAAAAAACCATACGCATCTGGATTTTCAAGCGTCATCTTGACCAAACCTTCGTCAGACAATTCCGCAACATTATTCAATTCCTGCAAATATTCTTTTTCCATCTAGACTATTAGATGCATGCATGAATATATACGCGCTTCACAAACTTCCCTTTCGATTCAAGCATTTACATCTATAAAATTTTAATCAACCATTAAATTCAAAACACTCTCATCACAAATATAAATCGGGCCAACAAATCATCTCACTATTCTTGGCAAAAGAGCCAGAACTCGTGTGGTAATTTCGTAGTTTATTGTGTCAATTTTTTCAGCAATTTCTTCTGCTGTAATTTCTTGATTTCCCTGCTTTCCCAAAAGCACCACTTCATCCTCATTCAAAACATCAGCAAGATGTGAAACATCAACCACGAACATATTCATGGCAACTCTTCCAAGAATTCTACAACGTTTTTTTTTAATCAAAACTTCCCCAAGATTGGAAAGCCCCCTATCAAATCCATCACTATACCCTTGCGGAATCACAGCTATCTTCGTTATCTCATCAGTCACAAAAGTAAGACCATATCCGATAGAATACCCTTTTGGCACTGTCTTTATTTGAGCAATATGGGAAACCCAGCGCATAACTGGTTTTAATTTAAAATTTTCATTTTCAAGCTTATTTCTCAAATCCTCGCTTGGCCACATGCCATACAAGCTTAGGCCAGGACGAACCAATTTTGAAACACCTTCATTTTTTTCCCAAGCCATAATGCCACTACTTGCAGACATGTGAGTTTTCAAATTATCAAAACCAGCTTTTTCAAAAATTTTCAATGCAACCTCAAATGCATTGATTTGTTTTTGGGCATGAGAAAAATCAGTAGTATCTTCAATGTTTGCAAAATGAGAATATATGCCATCCACCACAATATTTTCGCAATTTTTCAAGCAATTAACCATCTCTTCCACCTTTTCAGGCATAACACCCTGCCTTCCAAGATAGGCATCTATCTTAACATGCACAATTGCTTTTCTCCCGAGTTCCTTTGAGATACTATCTAACGCTAAAATTTGTTTCTCATCATAAACCCCCAATATTCCTTCGTGCTCAAGAGCTTTTTTCATTTCATCTTTAGCAACATATCCAAGCACTAAAATTTTCTTTTTTGTAATTTTTCGAAGTATTTCCAACTCCCTAAAATCATCTACTTGAAAATAGTCAGTAACGCCATCCAAAATATCTACGACCTCATTTTGACCATGCCCATAGGCATTAGCCTTCACAACTGAAACCATTTTAACATCTCCCTTAACCAATGATTTCATTAGCGCAAAATTGTGTAACAAATTTTCTTTAGAAATTTCAATATAAGAAAGCATAGAATTATAAATACTAAGATACGAGAAACAATAACCAAAAAAACGAGGTGCGGGCTTTTGATTATTGATATTTGTGATTTATTTGTATCTAGTATTTTGATTATTGGTTATTAAGAGCCCGTGTTAATGGACACTTAGAATGATCATGTGCTTTTGCTGGGCAATATTTTCTACCATATTCAATCATGCGATAACTTATTTTTGGCCATTCCGGTTTAGGAAAAATCTGCATTAAATCTCTTTCTGTCTTATCTGGATTTTTTTCAGGGCTAAGTCCTAACAAATTTGAAAGCCTTCTCACATGAGTATCAACAGGAATTCCCACGAAAACACCGCAAGCAACTCCAAGCACAACATTAGCCGTTTTTCTGGCAACACCTGGTAATTGAATCAACTCCTCCATTGTGCAAGGAATTTTACCATTGTGTTTTTCTTTGATTATCTTTGCAGTAGCCAAAATATTCTTAGCCTTATTATGATAAAAACCCGTCTGAAAAATATCCTGCTGAAATTCCAACTGGCTGGCGGCGACATAATCTTCCAGTTTTTTGTATTTTTTAAAAAGTTTTTCAGTTACTTCATTTACTTTTTTGTCAGTGCACTGAGCGCTCAAAATTACAGCTACCAAAAGTTCCCAGGAGTTACTGAAATTAAGTGCTATTTTTGCATCTGGAAAAATGGTCCTGAGCTCACGAGCCACAACCAAGGCAATCTTCTTTCTATTGTCAATTTTCAAATGATAACTCATTTACCCAATTAAATAAGATTCGGGTCCTTCTATAAAAGAACCTGCTTACTTAAAATTTAATTCTTATTTAAAGTAAAATCACAAAAATAAACTTCCCGAATCTTAATTTTGTACTCAAAATTATTTAATAGGGTGAATTCCTTTAAGCATTTATGCTTTAATCTAAGCACAAAATACTTTTTTTCACAACAAGGAACACCTTTCACAAGGAGTTCTCAAAAAATCTTTAATTTATTCATATCGCAAAGCTTCGAGAGCATGAAGTTTTGAAGCTCTCAAGGCTGGGAAAAGTCCCGTTACCACACCCAAGATAAAAATAAAAAGGGCTATTGAAATAACGAAAATTGAGGGGATTTCAACAAAATTTGCAGATGCGACACCATATTTGCCCGCTATCATATTGATAATATAATTTATCAACTTAGCAATTCCATAACCAACAGCTATGCCTATTGTTCCTCCAAGAAAACTTATTAAAAAAGCCTCAATGATAAACATCTTAAAGATATCCCTTCTTTTTGCCCCCAGGGCTTTCAAGATTCCAACTTCTTTCGTTCTTTGAAGCAAGGAAACACTCAGTGTGTTAAGCATCCCCATGGCAGAAATTGACATAATAATCACACCAAAAGCAACCAGGATGATCCTAACTACTGAGAAAAATGAGTTAATGTCTGCTATGGTGTCCAGTACACTCTCGGTTGAAAATCCCAACTGCTCGATTTGAAGCCTAGTATTTTCAACCATTGATTCATCCTTGACACTGACTTTTACTGATTGTCCAGCTACTTTGCCATAAACCATTCTTATTTCTTCAATAGGAACATAGGCGTAAACAGCATCATCTTTCGTTTGATCCTTCACAATTCCCACAATTGTAAGCACCTTATCCTTATTTTGATCTTCTTTTTGTGATTCCTCCTTTGAATCTTCCAAGTCATTGGTTAACATTTCCTCTCTGATAATCATACTGTATTCAACTTGTTTTCCAATACTATCATCTGGATTTTCAAAGCCCAAAAGCGTTGCCAGCTTAGGGGTTATCGCAACTGATTTGGGATTTAAAAACAATTTTTTCTTAATTTCCAAATCAATATTTGAACTTGCCAAATCAAGATATTTCTCACTGATAGCATTAACAACCACATCAGTTTGCGAATCGCCAATAATAAATTTTCCACCTATATTAGCACTGATTTCAACATCCTTTACCCCTTCAATATTTTCAATCCTGCCAATTGCAGACTTATCAAAAATCACAAAGTTCTCCAAGCTATTATTGCCAACATCAATAATATTTCCTGGATTATTGCTGGTAACTTCGCGAATGACCATCCCTTGAATTCCAAATCCTAGTGAAATAAGCAAAGTTATAATAGCAATACCAATAGCAACACCTCCCACGGTTAAAAATGATCTCAATTTGTTAATTGACATATTTCTATAACCAATCAGAATGACAGCAGAAAACCGCATCTGATTTGAAGAAACCTTTGAACCAAGATTGGTTTTTTCAATATTCTTTTTTTTAAAAATTTTAAACATTATTTTTTAATTTTTATCTTTTTTTATTTCCGTAAGACTGCCTTTATTAACAACGTCAGACATTATTTTTCCGTCAACCATGTTCACAATTCGGGTACCAAATTTATATTGATCAGTATTATGCGTAACCATCAATATCGTTATGTTAAATTGCTCAGATATATCAAGCAGGAGTTGCATCAATTTTTCTCCAGCCGCTCTGTCCAGATTTCCAGTCGGTTCATCAGCAATAATAAATTTTGGGTCAAGCAAAAGCGATCTTGCGAGCGCAATTCTTTGTTGTTGACCTCCGGAAAGATCATACGGTCTATGATTTGCCCATTCACTCATGCCAACCAGTTCAATCAATTTAGCACCAATTTCAATTCCCTCAGCAAAAGTTTTTCCAGTAATAATGGCTGGAATTGCAATATTCTCAATGACAGTCAATGATTTTATCCAAAATGGCTGCTGCGGGATAAAGCCGATATTTTGATTTCTAAAATTTGCTCTCCAATCTTTTGTTTTAACCCAAATATCGTCATCATCGATAAAAACGGTACCAACAGTTGGTTCTTCAAGTCCATAGATGGTGTGCAACAGAGTTGACTTTCCACATCCAGAAGGACCAACAAGTAACACGAATTCACCTCGAAAAATTTCAAGGTCAATGCCCATCAAAACGGGAATACTTTGTTCTCCCACGATAAAATTCTTCTTCACGCCAGCAACTTTGATGACGATTTCCTTTTTTTCTTCAGTCATTTCAGCTTTTTAATATTTTTTAATTTCCTCCCAATTTTGAAAACCAACCAAAACGATTAGTAAATGTTTTTGTGATAACCTCAGTCGCATTGGCTTTGGCTTGTTCCACTGGAACAGTAACAGGATCAGAAAGCGTCTTGTTTCCAGCATCATCGAGTGCTTCAAATTGATAACTGTACACCTGCCCAGCTTCCGCAGGAATAGTAATCAAATGATGTTCACCATAAACATTATCCGTGGTTGTTTGCTCAAATGATTTCGTAACAATTCCTTTGGCATAAAGCACATTAACCCTGGTGGCCTCATCCGTTTGAATTTTAATATAAACATTTGATTGGGCATTATTTCCTCGCCCCGAAACTCTCCCCATTGACCTGTTGAGCAATATTTGTGGTGGTCTTGAGTCTGTTTTTGTTGTTATTTTTTGTTCAAATGGTTTTGCCTGGATATTATTTTGATCAAACCCAGTAACATTTATAATATGTTCAATTGCTGGTGCAAGTTCGGTAATTTCAGCTTCGTGCTCAAGCAATAATTCATCATTATTATAAGTCAAAAAATTTACCGATGAAATTGGCTTATAATATATTGTTGTTTTGGTTGGAACATTTGTTTTATATCGTATGATTATCGTTGGCAGATCAACATTTTCTTTGTTTTCAATGTTAACCCCTGAAACAATTGGCTCTTCTGGTGTTCTAAAGGCATATTCGTCCGATGAGAACATATTCAGATCACTATCTATACATTTTATTCTAACACGATAATCTGTTGCTGGAAGCAATTTATCAATTCTTTCAAGATGAGTTGAATTTGCACCTGTTCCTTCAATGGTATACGTACCATAATCAAGTGTACAAGTTGCACTTACATTTGTTTTCCAATTTACAGCTGCAGTATAAAGCTGAATTTCACTAACCAAAACATCAGAGATTAATGGTGGTGGCAAAGTTTCAAAAGAATTTATTTCAGATGTTCCAATGTTTCCATCTGGATCAATATATTTTACTTGATAAAAATATTTTGTTCCAGCTTCAAGACCCTTAACTAAGACTTCGTGCTGAGTCATTGAATCAACTTGCCCAGTTGTTTGCCCAAGAGAAATTGTTTTTCCATATTCCACAAAAGAACTTGCCACACGATCTGTTACCCAAGTAAATGTTGTCTGAAAAGCCTGAGTTTGGAAAGATGGTGCACCAACCAATTTTGGAGCCTGAGTATATTTTCCAGTTGGAATAATACTTACTGTTGAAGAAGCGGCTGAATAATTGCTGGTTTTATCCTTTGTTTTTACATGGTAATAATAAAGTTTACTTTCAAGTGTGGTGTCTCCGCTTGGCAATAATATTTCCCCACCATCAACGTATGCACTTCCACTAGTTTTAGCAATCTCTCTAAATATCATATCCCCATTACTATATGTACTACCATCACTGCGATAAATCACAAAGCCATCAAAATTAGCTGCATCAATTCCTTCTGGCCTAGTCCACTTAACCGCAATGCTATATTTAGAATTTTCTCTATCTGAAGTATCGAAAATTTGAACCTTGCCAGGAATTGGAGGATTACTCGTGTTGGCATAAAATTTAACTGTCGCATACTGATTATAATCAATATTTCCAGATTCATCCTCAGCTACCACAAAAAATTGATTTTCACCTTTCTGAGTTGCATATGGACCAGGCGCAACAGCTTTGAACGAGGTTGCTACAGTATTATTATCTGTTGGAAGCATATTAATCGAATAGTGATAAACGAGTTTTGTTTCATCACCACCGGCAAATGAAAGTGGTTTATCCCAAGAAAATCCAAAACTATTTTCAGATGAAGTTTCAGGCGTTGCAACCAAACTTTCCGGTGGGGTTGGAGCACTTGAACTAAAATAATATTCTTGCATTAATGGCGCGGAAACATTTCCAGCTCCGTCAACAACTCTAACAAAAAATTTATTTTTTCCTGATTGGTAGGCTCCCACAATGTGATCAACATTTGGAATGGTCAAAGCGACCTGATTGACATCCACAATATCAGTCCAAACATCAGGTACATCTCCATCGGTTCGATATTGCAATTTTGAAATTCCTGAAAATGAATCGCTTGCGTCAGGTGTCCAAAGAAAAGCAAAATTATCACTGGCAGTATAACCTGTTGGAGTTACTGAAATGTCTGATGGATTTATCGGCGCCATGTTATCAAACTTATAAGTAAAAGCTGTAAATGCTGTTGGCGGAATCATTCCCGCATTATCCTGGGCCAATATTCTCAGATAATACGTCTGACCAACTGCCAAAGTTCCTGCTTGAAAAGAATTTGATGTTTGAAAATCAAGGGGTTCCCCGTTTTGATCTGTTCCAAAATACACATAATATCCAGCAATTCCAGAGCCACCAACTCCATCCGTTGCTCCTCCAATTTGGTCAACTGCTGGCCACTCAAAATACGGAGCACCGTGATTATACCAAGTATCATTATTGATTGAAGTTATTTTTGTGGCAGCACTGTAAGCATTCACTGCACTAGGATTGGTTGGCACTGCAATATCCTGATAATAATTTATTGAAAAATCATTAACGACTGGTGAAAAAATCTGATCAGAAGATGACAAAGTTGATCGCACTTGAATAATTTTATTTGGTGTTGAATTAATATTAAAAACATATTTAGTGCCAAATATTTTTTCATTAGAAACTGTGCTCCAATCAGACCAAGCAACACCATCATCACTGGTTCTCGTTTCAAAAGAAACAAAAGTATTTTTTGGCTTAGTCATGTTCACGCTAAGATTTGCCCACTTATAAACAGAGGTCAAATCAAGAGCCTCCGAAGTGTAAGTTCCGATTTTTTTGAAACCAGTTCCATTTTCAGTCGAACTGATCACATAACTATACAGACCATCAGGGTATGAATTTGCTCCATTGCCTGCAGTAACCCAATTACGATTGCTCACATTTTCTTGAAAGCCTCCAGTTTGAACTTGAGCCGGAATTGCTGCAACCGAGCTCCACGTTCCAGTCAAGCCATCGGAAATTCGATAACGGTAATTATCAGTAGTATTTGTTCCTCTAGTTGCATAAAGATATCCGTCCTTTCCATCGACAATCCCACCTCCAGTACTAATCGTGGCAGGCATTACCGGCAAAGCAACCCAAGCTGGAGAAAGAGTGTCGTATCGATAAATTGTATTATTACCACCACGAACAGAATAGATATAATCATCAATAAAAACCATTTTTCCACCAGTGGTTGGGGTTGGTGCTCCAGTTGTCAAAAGTGCTGTCCAACGAAAGCCGTCAGTCCCATCAAGATCATAGCGCCACCATGTTGCTGTTGTAGCACCCCTAGTTAAATAAATATAACGAGAACCATCATACGTCATGCTTGATCCAGCTCCAACTTGTGCAGGTGGCTGATCAAGAACAATCTCACTCCAAGTATTTGTAAGAATATTATATTTGTAAAAATAATTTCCCTTTCCTGCTCTTGTTGTTCGAATTGCTCCAGGAGAATAATAGATCTCATTGTGATTTCCAACATATGCCAAACTTGATCCATCCCAAGAGCCAACTGGAAGTTTTGCCATTTCAGTTGTCTCACCAGTTTCCACATTATATCTCATGAAAACATTGTCATAATTTCCACGAATCAAATACAAATGTTCATTCCCATCGCTAACAGCAGAAATTCCAGAAGTGAAGGGAAAGTATGTTGTACCTCCTGGAATTGATGGTCCAAAAAGTCCCTTGGTTGGAATTTCCCAAGAACTTTCTGCAATATTATAACGATAAAAATTCACAGTGTTGGCACCACGAAGCGCATAAATGTATCCATTATAAACAATCTGTGAAGCACCTTGATCAAAACCAACCGGAGTGTCGGGAAGTTGTGACCAACTATTTGTTCCAATGTCGTATCGATAATAATTATTTTTCCAATTTCCTCTAGTAGCATAAACGCTATTTGTTTCACTGTCATAGGCAAGACTGCCTCCAGTATAAATTCCAGTTGGAGCAGAAGCCAGAATTGTCCAAGTGTTTGCAGTTTCGCCATACTCAGCATCATCTGCAATTGAATATTTTGCAAAATATGGATAATAACTCCCTTGAGTAACATATATATTGTTTCTGCCGTCATACACACTGTCAGAATCATATCCAACCATTTGTCCATCCACAGTGTTAGGATTCCCAAATTGAGCATTTGCTCTTACAGTCCAAGAATCACTTTCGATATCATATCGGTAAAAAGCATCATCGCTTCCTGGTAGTCCATAAATATAACGTGATCCATCATAAGAAAGTGAACCACCAATATAAAAGTTTTTTGGTGCACTTGAAACTGCAGTCCAAATGTCAGTGGCTATTTCATATTTCCAAAAAGTTGGCAGGTTTCCTCCCTGAGTTGCATACAAAAATCCATCTGGACCAGCTTCAATTGAACCACCATACCCCACAATGGCCGGAGTAACTTTCATTGCAGTCCAAGTGTCAGTTGCAAGCGCGTAGCGATAAAATCCTGTTGTATTTCCACCACGAAGGGCAAAAATATAATCATTTCCTTCATAATTTACCTGCACACTATCACTACCATAATACATTCCAGCTGGAGCATTTGTCATTCGAGATTGATTCCAAAATCCCGTGCCACCACTGGCATTAAGTCTTAAAGCGTCAGGAACATCAGTTGCTGAAACATCGCTTAAAGTTCCAGCTGAAAAATCTCCCTGGGTTGTTTTAGTTTCAATCAGTGCTGGAGCCACTCCATTATAAGCATAAGTAAAGCCATCAAAAACATCAGTGCTAATGTTTCCATTATTATCTTTGGTTTTAATTCGCAAATAATATGTTGCAGCATCAAACTCTGTATTAACTTCATAGTTTGCCGTTTCTTGAAAAGATCCATCGGTTACCGGATCAGCATTCGAATTTGTTCCAAAATATACATAATATCCGGCAATTCCTGCCTCGGGACTTGATGCCCCAATAAAATTAAAACTTGGATGTTCATACAGATATGTTTGCCCAGAAGTCAAAGATATTCCCCCGGAAACTTGAGAAAAAGCATTGACTGCTATTGGATTAGTTGGCGGAGTATCTGAATTATTATATGTAATTGCATAATCAGTAACTGTCGGCGTACTTGCTCCATCGCTTGTCGCAAGTGTAATTTTTACTTGAATATATCTTTGGGCAGGAGAATTTATGGTTGTGCCACTAACGGCCTCCCAAGCCGACCATGAGTCACTATCTGTACTGGTTCGGGTTTCATACACAACTGAAGTATTGGCAGGCACGCTGTCATGCGCCACAAAAGAGACCCAGTTTGTGGCTTGCGAAACATCTAGCGTTTGACTCACATATGATCCGGTTGAAACAAAATTGTTTGTGCCAGCAGTAAAACTCCACATATCAGTTGTGCTTTGTCCGGTCAAAGCCAAAAATGAATTCCCGCCAGCATATTCAATATTAGCACCATTGTATGGTCCACGACCATACAAATATTTTTGATTAGATGGAAGCATCCGCCAAGTGTTAGTGGCAATAGTATATTCCCAAGTTCCATCTTTGTAATATCCCGCCAAAGCATAAATTTTGCCATTGGCAAACGTAAGACTCGTCCCATAATATTGAACAAATGGCGTTGAAGACATTTTCGACCAAGCGGCATCAGAGGTATCATATTTCAAAAAGGCAGTTTCTCCATCTCCAACTGTTGCAAACAAATTTGTGCCATCTGAAACCAATTTTGCCCCAATATTGGCATTATAAGTAACACCACTAACCGATATGTCAGCCAATGTTGTCCAGGTAAGCGTGGCATTATTAGGGCTACTATAGAATTTTGGAAGACCAGTCGATGAATTTCCACCACCCAAGACATATACTTTCCCATCTGAAGCATTATATGCAGCACTCCTACCATTACGCCCAACGGCAGGAAGTGCTGTCGTCGCTGCCCAAGTATTGGTTGAAATAGTATAGCGATAAAATGTTGTCGTATCATTTCCTAGCGGATAATAAATATAATCACCTATCAATGTCCCCGTAGTATCATATGCTGGCACCACCGGCAAATTTGCCAGCGCCGTCCATGCATTCGTTGCTGTTTCATAACGATAAAATCCCGCTGTACCTCCACGCACAGCGTATACATAAGATCCTGCACCTGTTACCCCATTCCAAAGAAGGTCGCTTCCTGTTCCCATTGTAATAGTGTTGTTCATCACCTGCTGCGGCCCAACCCAATCGCCCACTGTTCCCAATGATGGATCGAATTTCCACATGTCGTACGTTCCAGCACTGCGAAGAAAATAGAGCAAATTATCATTGGCATTGAAAGCAACAGAAGCGTTATCAACATTTGCCGGAGTCACTGGAAGCACAGCCCAACTGTTTGCTGAAATATCATAACGCAAAAAACTATTCGTGTTTCCTGAACGCGGATAGTAGATATAATCATTGGCATAAGCTCCCTTTTGATTGCCATTGAACGTATACCCAGTAGTAATATTTGTACGCGCACTCCAAGTGTTGCTTGCAATGTTGTAACGATAAAAAGTAAGAGTGTTAGCTCCACGAGGAGTGTAAAAATTTCCGTCCCTCCCGTAAACAAGGTTTGCTCCCGTTGAAACAGACGCTGAAACCGGAGCGAGACTCTGCCATTCACCCAGCGCCACATTATAGCGCCAAAAATCCGTGCTATTATTTCCTCTTATCACGTATGGATTCGTTCCATCAAAGCCGATGCTTCCGCCTGTCCAAATAGTATCCAGCAAATCCGGTAAAGCTATCCATTCATCATTTTCAATATCATAAGAATAAAACTTCTTGGAATATCCTCCGAAAATCACATAAATTTGTCCAGTCAGACCATCGCTTGTCATATCCGCCCCATAATAAGCTGGAAATGGCATATCTTCAAGCTCAACCCACTCATTGAGAACTGAATCGTATTTCCAAAAAGCTTTATCGGAAAGTCCTCGCATCACATACAGATCATTTCCCACAAAAATTGAACTTGAGCCAGCACTAATAGTGTCAGGTGGCACTGCCCAAGTTCTAGCAGTCCAGCTTCCCTCGGAAGCCAATTGGATTGAATCATTCGCACTCAGAGTGCTAATATTTTCACTAGTTCCATTTTCCCACTGTGCTCTCGTGTCAACAGAAACTGAAAATGGTGCGCTCAGTGCTGTTGGCAAAATTCCATATACCACAAAAGAAAGTGCAATCACTGCAGCTCCGGTCCAAGTCAATTTTCGAGTCAGCAAATAAAACTTCTGTACAATTTTTCCAAAAAAACTAACAATTTTCAAAACTGCCCTCCTGCGGAAATATGCTTTTCCATAGCTTTCTTTTTTAACTTCATGTTTTCCCAAAAATTCACTCAGACTTCTTGCTGAAATTTTAATTCTCTTTTTTTTCTGGGCTTTCTTGCTACGTAACATACCACGTAACAAATTCAAACCTTGCAATTTCATCCCAGAAAAAATATTATGTGAAAAGTTTTTTGCTGTTTTCAATAAATCAAGTCTTTTTCTTGGCATTTTCAAAATCAATGGCTTTTTCGCTTGCTGAATCTTCACTATTGCTAATTTCTTTTTCTTTTTCAATATTTCCTTTTTTTGCAAAAAGATTTTAGCTTCTTTTCGCATTTCCATTTGTTCATCATGCTCCTTTTTTGCTTTGGCGACCTTAAGATTTTCTTTTTTGCCTGAAATCAAGGCTTTTTCTGATTTTTTTACTGGCAAAATAACCTTCGAATTTTTTGACTTTTTGGTATTGGAAAGCTTGACTGGAATTGTCTTTTTTTTAATTATATCTTTCTCTCTTGATGGCTTCTTTTCAGATGTAGATTTCTTTGAAATAACTTTCTTTTTTGGTTTTTTTTCAACGACAAAAACAGCTCTTTTTTGTTTGAGTTTTTTTGTTGCTTTTATTTTTATTTTTACTTTTTTCATCAAAAGCCTCTTTTAAAGCTTTGCATCAAAATAGTTTAGGTCACTAACGAAAATACGTCAAAACAAGACCATACTATTTGTATAGATACATTATACTTCAAAAAAAACTTGTTGACAAACATTATGCATCCTGAAATCTTCAATAAACTAATAATCTTTAAACTTCTTGCTTTGTCTTATCAACCCAAGATTATATTAAATAGATAACCAGTAAAGATTATTCCTAGCCCTACAACACTGGCAAAAATAACAACAAGTTTTACTTTCATCACTTTTCTAAGAATCATAAATTCTGGCAAGGAAAGTGCGGTCACAGCCATCATAAAAGCAAGCGCAGTTCCCGTGGCCACACCTTTTTCAGTTAGAGCCCCTGCGAGTGGAATTACACCTGCTGCATTAGAATAAAGTGGAATACCTGTTAAGACTGCCAAGGGAACAGCATACCATTTATCTGCCCCAGCGTATTGAGCCAAGAAATCAGCCGGGATATAGCCATGGATCCAAGCACCAACACCTACTCCAACCACGACATGCATCCAAACCTTCTTTATAATACCCAAAGTATACGTTTTGGCATATTCAATCCTTTCTTTCCAACTCAACTCGGGAAGATTTAAGTTTTTGTTGCTATCATTGAGTGCAAACTCTTCAACTAATGATCTGACATTCATTTTTTCAATAATTATGCCAGAAAATATTGCGATCAAGAGCCCACTGACAATGTAGAGTAATGCAATTTTCCAACCAAACATTCCTAATAATAAAACTACAGCTATTTCATTAATCATTGGAGAAGCAACTAAAAAAGAAAACGTAGTTCCGAGCGGAACACCTGCCTGCACAAACCCCAAAAATAGCGGAACTGCACTGCAAGAGCAAAAAGGCGTAACAACACCAAGAAGTGAGGCCAGTATATTTCCAATATATTTTTTCTCGTGTGAAAGTATCGTTTTTATCTTTTCAGGAGACAAAAAGGAGCGAACGATGGAAACTACAAAAATTATCACGAACAACAGCAGAATAATTTTAATAGTATCAAATATAAAAAAGTTCACCGCTGAAGCCAAAAGAGTATTATTTGCTATTTTAAAAACTGAGTATGTAAGCCAATCAGCAAATAATTGTACGAGATAGAATGTATTCATATTTTTTTATTGTCGAACGAAGAAAGTAAAATGAAAACTAAAAATGCTATTAGCACTCAAGCTTATCTATAGCCAATGGTCTTGAAGTTAGTATTTCTTTTTCTCCCCACCAACTAAGTCCCAATGCTCCCACATCAGAAAAATTATGAACTGCGTCAGATATCAAAGCCAAGCTGCCAATAAACAACCCGACTGCAACTTCCGATATGGTAATGAAAACATTGATGATTATAGCAACAAGGATGTTTTTATTTTTCATTTAATTACTTGATTAAATATTTTCTTATATTCTTTAATTACTTTTTTATCTAAACCGTATCTGATAAATTTACCTTCTCTTTTTTCAATTAAAAGCCCTGTGTCTTTTAGTTGCTTCAAATGATGTGATGCCAGCTTATCCGATATTCCCACAACTGGAACAATCTCACACACACACTTTGAGCCACCTTGAAGAACACAAAGAATCTTGAGTCTGTTGGGATCTGAGATAGCTCTAAGAAAAGCGTACGTTTTACTAACGTTCTCATTTTCAGAAGAGTTTTTTGCACAACATGTAAATTCCATAATATAATACATTCTAATGTGTATTAGAATGATATACTTCATAACTAATCATGTCAAACAATTATTTTGACTTATTTTTAAGCCAATTCCAATCTAATTTCCATATAAAAAACAAGGACTCAACAAAACCAGATTAAGAACTAAATTTTTCCATAAAATGAGCACCAATTTTTTAACATCATAAAGCAAAAATCCACCAAAAAGGTGGATTTTCTCATCTGGTCGAGGTTGTGGGAGTCAATACGAACTTATTTGATTGAAAATGGATATTAAAATTTTTTACTGTCTCTAGACAATTTTTTGATTTTCTAATAAAAAAAGAAGCTAATTGCAAAAATCACAATTAGCTTTCAATAAGTCTATATCATTGCAGACGATACCTTTTTACGCTGTAGAGCTTTGCATGGCGGCGATGACATCCAGAGTAACCTTGCCATTCGCCACGAACATCCGTTGTTGAATTTCATTTTTTGCAGGCCAGTTAGAAATAACTTCCTCGATCATGGCACATCCAGTGTGGACGTCGGTGTGAACAGATTGGATTCCTGAGGAGTATGCAAGCGGATCATCTTCTTCCGCCATGAAGGATATTGATTGTTCACCATCTGTATGATCGAACTGAATTTGCGTCCGGCCACACGTGGAAAAAGTGAGGACTTTGACGGAGCCGAATTGGCCGTTCATGCCCTTGAGTTCGCATTTGTCGATGAGGTCGAACATGCCTTTGCGGTAAACCTGCCGGAGAAACTTGTCGAACGTGGTTTGAAGCAGATTGTCCTGCGCATGGCAGTAGGCACTGATTGCCCCTTCGAAGGATTCGCCGGTCACATCTTTCATGAGAAAACCGAGAGTTGTTTGAATGGCGCTTTGCCTATCATAGATGCTACCAGTGCAGTTCACATTGAGAATTTCGAACCGGATGTTCAGCGTCTTTTTCATACGCCTTGCGGTGTTTGATCGTGGCTTCACTTGTTCCGGTGCGAAGTTCTTCGAATGCATCGACGAGAAGCTGTGGCAGGTGGGGTTCCAGTCTCCAAAAATCATATTGCTCATCATGGAGAATGGAAAGGTTTTGCAGATAATCCAGCAGAAATTCTGCGAATGCTCTCTGTCCCTTCCAGTCAAGTTTTCCGATAGCGAGATGCTTGCGAAGCTTGTCAATCAGATCAATTTTTTTCATTCTCAATCTCCTTTTTTCGCCTCAATGGCGAGTTTGATTATTTTTTGCCTGTAATAAAGCAAAGAATGTGAGTGAATTGTCAAACAACTTATCATTTTACTGACTTTAGATTATACACCTTTTTTTAAATCTGTCAATATTTAGTCTTGTCCAATACAGAATGACCCCTCAAACGTGTTTCGGTTTCTAATGCAGAATGACCCCCGAAAGAGGGCCACTCGCTTAGATTGCGGATAGTA
>LBRX01000003.1 GCA_000991645.1 Candidatus Moranbacteria bacterium GW2011_GWE2_36_40 | reverse complement strand
AAAATTCAAAATAAAAAATTGGAAATTTATTTATAATATGAACAATGAAACTGCAAATAAAATATTGACTGAGACGGAGGCAGGTTATGATCTGATTTCCAAGAAATTTTCTGAGACCAGGAAACATTTTTGGCGTGGCTTGGAGTTTATAAGAGATTATACGCACGAAAATGATAATGTTTTGGATTATGGTTGTGGTAATGGTCGCCTTTTGGAATTGCTTAATTCTAAAAATATTAATTATTGGGGCTTGGATGTTTCGGAAAAATTGGTTGAAATTGCCAAAAATAAGTATCAAGTCGTAGAAGTTACGGAGTCCGACTCCGATTCGGAGTCGGACTCCGTCGGGCCATGCTTTGCCAAAATAAATCCTAGTCAAACAAGTCTACCATCTGAAGACGGATTTTTCAATACCATCTATAGTATTGCTGTTTTTCATCATTTTCCCTCAAAAAAATATCGCCAAGATGTGGCCAAAGAGCTTTATCGAACCATGAAAGATGGTGGGTACATTGTGGTGACAGTTTGGTATCTATGGCCCGCCTTCTCCGCCAGCTGGTGGATTCGACGAGGCAAGCAAAAAAAATATTTTAAAAATATTTTGCATAATTGGCTTAGCAAATTGAAAGGGAAAAGTGTGTTGGATTGGAATGATTGTTATATATCTTTTACAAATAATGAGGGTGAAAAAATTCAGCGATTTCACCGAGCTTTCACAAAAAGAGAACTAAAAAAACTTTTTGAAAATGCGGGGTTTAGAATGGAAAAATGTGAAGTTATTGATGGTAGAAATATTTTGTTTGTTGGAAAAAAGTGCGCCTTTTTCAAACCACTTGACGCATTGCAGGAGTGATGATAACATACCCCTGGAGGGTATGTATTTATAATTCTTATATAAAAATATATGAAAAATGTAGGCATTCTGGATAAATCTGTTCGTGTTATTTTTGTCCTTGTTTTCTTGGTAATTGGAAGTTTGTATGCAGATGGTTTTTTGAGGCTTGCTTTGTATGTGCTTGCATTGGCCCTGTCCATTTCTGTGGTAACCAGTTTTTGTTTTTTGTATAAATTTTTTGATATAAGCACAAATAATAAAAAATAATTTTAATCAAAAACATTTTTAATATGGCAAAACAAGAAAAAGAAGCTGCCGAAAAAATTGTAAATAGAATTTCACGTATCGAAGGTCAGCTTAGAGGTGTGCGCAAGATGGTTGAGGAAAAAAAGGATTGCATCGATGTTATCACTCAGATCACAGCAATCAGGGAAGCTGTTTCAATGCTTGGAATTGAGATGCTTAAAAATGATTTTGTCTGCAAGTTTGAAGGAAAGAAAAAAATTGATGAAAAATATTTGAAATCATTATTCAAAATGTCAGCCAAGAGTTGATATTATTTTTCAATAGTAATAAATTAAAAAATAAAACTTATGAGTAAAGTAATTGAATTGACAGATAAAAATTTTAAAGAGGAAGTTTTAGAATCAAAACAAATTGTGTTGGTTGATTTTTGGGCGCCTTGGTGTGGGCCATGCAAAATGATGGCACCAATCTTGGATGAATTGGCTGAAGAATTTGGAGACAAAGTGAAGATTACTAAGCTTGACGTTGAAAGTGTTGATCATCAGGCATTAGCCATGCAATACCAAATACAAAGTATTCCTAATATGAAAATATTTAAGGATGGCAAAATAATTCGTGAAATTATTGGTTTTAATCCAAAAGAAAAGTTAAAAGGAGAAATTGAGGTGTTATTATAAAATTTTGAATTCTGAATTTCGAATTTCGAATCAAATCTGAATGACATAATGTTTCAAACATTAAAAAATTGAATCATTAAACCTGCCTCTGGCAGGCAGGAATTCATTCAAAATTCAAAATTGGAAATTAAAAATTATGGTGGTATACGATCTTGCTATTGTTGGTGCTGGTCCTGCTGGGCTTTCTGCTTCAGTGTATGCTTCGCGTTATGGAATTTCTAATGTTGTGATTGGTGGAATTTCAGGTGGACTTACAACTCAAACTCACGAGATTGGCAATTGGCTTGGAACCGAGAAAATTTCTGGTTATGAATTTGCACAAAGGGCTGAATCTCATGCTGCGGCCTATGAAAAAGCTGAAATCATGACTACATTGGTTGATGATATTGAGCAAAAAGAGGATGGATATGTTTTGTTTTTGAGTAATGGTCAAAAAATACAGGCCAAAACAATCTTATTTGCCATGGGAACAAAACATCGTCATCTTGGCGTTCCTGGCGAAAAAGAATTTGTAGGCAAAGGTGTTTCATATTGCGCAACTTGTGATGGATTTTTTTATCGCGGGAAAACTGTGGCAGTGGTTGGAGGAAATGACAGCGCTGCTGGAGCTGCTGTGTATCTGGGCGATATTGCTGAAAAGGTATATTTGATTTATCGAGGTGAAAAACTCAGATGCGAAACTTTTTGGGCAGAATCGATTTCAAAAAACTCAAAAATAGAAAGTGTTTTTATGACAAACATCAAAGAAATTAGAGGTGGGCAAAAAGTGGAAGAATTAATCTTGGATAATCCCTATAAAAATAGTGAAATTTTGAAAGTCGATGGAGTTTTTGCGGAAATTGGCTCTGACCCCAATGTTGATTTGGTTAAAAAAATGGGAATAGAACTCGATGAACAGGGCTATGTTAAAATTGATCCATCCGGTCGAACCAGTAAAAAGGGAATTTGGGCAGCTGGCGACATCACAACCGGCTCTGATAAATTCAAACAAATCATTACTGCTGCTGCTGAAGGCGCCATCGCCGCCCACAGTATCCAGGAGTTTTTGAAGAAATAAAGTTGCTGTATATTTTTAATATTAAAAATCCCGTCGATTTCGGCGGGATTTTTTTTAAAAGCAACTTTTTCTAAAAATTATATTCTGGCGGAGGATTTGGTTTTGGCTTTAGTTCAGAACAGGCGTAAGCTCGAGCTTTAGCGGGATCTTTCGGTAAATTGGAAAGATTGGGAGAGTCATCATGCTTGTTTCTTACAAAATCACTGAATCCAGGAGTTGGTTTTTTGCTGCTTTCTTCTTCTTCTCTCAAAATCATTCGAGTTGCTACGGATGGTGGCATTTGCTTCCTTTTTTTCATGATAAGGCTCCTGTAGTGAAGTTTTTTTGCCTGCTAACTTGTTAGCTTTTTCCAAAAATAACGCGCCTCCTTTTTTTAAATAACAATAAGATGTTTCTATCTACAGCGTAATACTTTGAGAAATAATGTCAATGATATTTTATAAAACAAAAAAATCCCTTTAAATAAGAGATTTTCAATGTGGGCTTATCAAGATTCGAACTTGAGACCTCGTCATTATCAGTGACGCGCTCTAACCAGCTGAGCTATAAGCCCTCATTAACTTGCAACTCATAACTCACAACTTACAACAGAAATACTGTTGTTTGTTGTTTGTTGTTTGTTGTCTGTTGAGGGTTAATTTGTGGACCGGACAGGACATTTCACATCGCTACCGCTCCTTGAAAACCCACGGTTTTCAAACTTTCCTCCAACGGAAAACTCCCGTTTTCCGACCCTTTCCCGTTCAAGTCATGAGGAAAAGGATTTTTGTGGACCGGACAGGACTTGAACCCGCTACCTCCTCAGTGCAAATGAGGCGCTCTACCAGGTGAGCTACCGGCCCATAAATGAGTTACAAAAATAATTATAACAGCATAAAAAAATTTGTCCATACCCCAACATTCCTTTATTGACAAAAAAGCATTGATAATGTACACTTTAAATAAAGAAAGCCCCAAGGGCTTTTTAAAAAACTCAAAATTATGAATAAGGTTATACAATTTTTTCTCGAAGCTAAAGCGGAAATGCTTAAGGTAAACTGGCCAACAAAAAAACAGACAGTTAATTATACCTTATTGGTTATGGCGGTTAGTCTTGTGGTTGCTGGTTTTTTGGGGGGATTGGATTGGGTTTTTAGTTATATTTTGAAGACATTTATTATCAAATAACAATATTGAGTGGCCTCCCAGTCACGATTCCAAAGATAGTTTTCTGAAATTTGTAGTTATGTTCACGGGACGCTCATTTTTGTAGCTGCTCGTACCTCGCAGACAAAAATGGCGAAACAGACACAACATCATGGGCGAGCTTGGTATGTGATTCACACATATTCCGGTTATGAAGATAATGTTACTCGAAATTTGAAACAGCGTATTGAATCAATGGATATGCAAGATTTGATTTTTGATGTAATGGTTCCAAAGGAAAACAAGATTAAGATTAAAAATGGAAAAAGAGCTGTTATTGAAGAACGAATTTATCCTGGATACGTATTGGTAAATATGGTTGTGACTGATGCATCTTGGTATGTTGTTCGAAACACACCGAATGTGACTGGATTTATTGGACTCGGAACAACACCAACACCGGTTGATCCAAAAGAAATCGAGATGCTTAAAAAACGCATGGGAGTTTCTGAGCCAAAATACAAAATTGATCTTAAAAATGGTGATGCGGTTAAGATTAACGAAGGACCATTTAAAGATTTTGATGGAAAGGTTCAAGAATTTGATGAGGAAAAAGGAAAGGTCAAAGTGTTGGTTACAATTTTCGGACGTGAAACTCCAGTTGAATTGGATTTCTTACAGATCACTAAGATATAATAAACGCGATTCGAAACAACGAATGACATTCGAATCTACGAACAAAATGCAAAAATATTTTTCGTAGATTCGTGTACGTTTAGTAGTTTCGTATCGGTATAAAATAATATGGCGAAGAAAATTAAAACAGTTATTAAGTTGCAAATAGTTGGTGGAAAAGCAAATCCAGCTCCTCCAGTTGGTCCAGTTTTGGGTCAACATGGTGTGGCTATTCAAGAATTCTGCGTACGCTTCAATGATCAAACTCGCGACAAGATGGGCGAGGTTGTGCCAGTTGAAATTACAGTGTATGAAGACAGATCTTTTGATTTCATTATGAAGACTGCGCCAGCTGCTGAACTTTTGAAAAAAGCTGCAGGTGCTGAAAAGGGAGCTGCAAATCCATTGAAAGATAAGGTTGGTAAAGTTGTGACCAAGGCTCAATTGGAGGAAATTGCGAAGACAAAAATGATTGATTTGAATGCGAATGATGTTGAAGGTGCGATGAATATCGTTGCTGGAACAGCAAGAAGCATGGGGATTAAGATCGAAAACTAGACCCGATTCGAAACAACGAATGAAAATTCGAATCTACGAACGAAACGCAAAAATATTTTTTCGTAGATTCGTACCATTTTCGTAGTTTCGTATCGGTTTAAATTATAATTCGTGGGAGAAGTAGGCGATTATCGCAGACTTTGTTCGCACCACAATAAAAAGATGAAAAGAGGAAAAAAGTACAAAGCTGTGGCTGAAAAAGTTGAGAAAAACAAGTTGTATTCAGCGGAAGAGGCTATGGCGATTGTTAAACAGACAAAGGTTGCAAAATTTGATGAATCTGTTGAGGTGCACATCAAGATGTCTATTGATCCAAAAAAGGGTGATCAGCAAGTTAGAGCTGCTGTGGTTTTGCCGCATGGAATTGGCAAGACTGCCAAGGTTGCTGTTATTACTTCAACCAAAGCAACGGAAGCCAAAGAGGCTGGAGCTGATTTTGTTGGAGCTGAAGATTTGATTGAAAAAATTAAGTTGGGAAAGATGGATGAAGTTGATGTGATTGTTGCAAGTCCTGAAATGATGCCAAAACTTGCTGCTGTTGCAAAAATACTTGGACCCCGTGGACTTATGCCTTCTCCAAAAACTGATACTGTGACTGACAAGATTAAAGAAGCTGTGGAGATGCTAAAAAAAGGAAAACTCAGCTTCAAAAATGATAATTCTGGAAATGTTCACCAAGTGATTGGAAAAGTTTCTTTCGATGCTAAAAAATTGGAAGAAAATTATGTTTCATTTATGGATGCTATTCAAAAGGCTCGTCCATCAGGCATAAAAGGAAAATATGTGACCGCTGTTTCAATTTGTTCAACCATGGGACCTGGAATCAAGATTAGCTTATAATAAATTTCTTCAATATCGTTCTCTCCTTTGATAAGGAGAGATGTCCCGATACGGAATCGGGACAGTGAGGTCAGAGCTCGGCTTGTTAGGAAAATTTGCATACAACAAAAAAGACACTCACGCGGTGTCTTTTTTTGTGCTTGACATTTTCATTAAAAAGGAGTATAATAACAAATCGTGGGTAAGCCTCACGAAACGGCCCAGGCCGGAATCTTTAAAAATGGAATAGGAGAAAGAAGATGAGAAAGATGATTTGTTTGTTGCTAACTATGGCGATGTTTTTGGCTCTTGGTATGTTGAGTGGCTGTGGCGACAATGTAACCGTCGCACAAGAATCTCAAGTGTCAATGGCGCAAAAAAGCACCATGACAATAGTGGATGTAAAGACGAGGGAATTTCAATTTACCATTGATAACAAGGGGAATTTGAAAGATCTTCGTGATGGAGGCGTTGAAATAAAGCCTGGCGATGTGGACTATGTTGTTTATAGCTCATATCGCTTTGGCGATTGGGCAACATCCCTATTTAAGGTATCCATGCCTATGGAAGCACCCTACAAAGTCAAATTCACGGGCTTGCCCAATAATGACCAGTGGGGAGAGTATTATGTTGTATTGAAATCTGGTAAGAAGTTCCAGATGGAACTTGCCAGTTTCGACGTGGTGGAACTGCCGGGTTTGTATTATTGGATAAACCCCAGTGAATCAGGCATGGAATACGGCGATATCGAGGCTGATTCTGCTCAGGATGAAATGAGACTCAGTCTTGACACTGCAACCATGAAAGCCACATTGAAAGGGCAATTCGGCTGCGATTTGATTTTCGGCACATTGTCGTCGGTCACTTTCGAGCCAGGTCTCAAAGTTGTGGCTGAACTTGGCGACGGCAGCACTTATGCCGGGAACATTATTCAAGGAGCAGATGGAAATCTCTCCTACGAATTGCCAGCATTTCCTGTCGCCACTGGCCCGTACACGTACCCTGGATATGTGTTTAATGTAGATTATCCAGCTTATGACCCCACGGTCATCAAGGATATCTACATTCTCAAACTGGATGGAACGAAAGTTTCCTTCAAGATGAGGTATAATACACCAGAAACTGAACAGGATCAGTATCTTTGGTATTTGGAAACATACAATCCCACGATGGCTGGCAGCTTGTCGGCCGATGAGTGGGAAAGTAATGTGATAACATTGAAATATTACCCAGTTGGAGGGTAATCCTTCTTCTTGAAGTGTATTTTGCCACCGCAGACAGTAATTGTCAGCGGTGGTTTTTTTTGTGTTGTAATATTTACCCTGTTAAATTGCTTGGCGGTATTTAATAGGGAGGTATTTACCCCCACATTTACTGTAAATGTGGGGGTTTACTGGATCAGATTAAGTGTATATAATAAAGGGACATAAGCAATCATCTTTATATAAATTTATGGCTAAATTGATTTTGGGTATTGTTGGAGAAATGGGAAGTGGCAAGGGTTCTATAGTAAAACATGTTGAACAAAATTATAATGCCGGCACGCACAAGTTTTCACAGATTCTTCGAGATATTTTGGACCGTATTTATATTGAACAAAGCAGAGAAAGCATCACGACACTGTCTCTTATCTTGAGAAAGAATTTTGGCGAGGATGTTTTAGCAAAAAGCATGTATCATGACGTGTATAATGACGCGCATGACATTGTGGCAATTGATGGTGTGCGTCGTTTGGAGGACATTGCGTATCTAAGAGAGCTTCCTAATTTTAAGTTGATATATATTGATGCTGATATGGAAACGTGTTACGAAAGATTAATAAAGCGAGGAGAAAATGCTGGCGATTCAATGAAAACGTTTGATGAGTTCAAACGTGATCACTTGGCTGATGCTGATGCACGAATCGTTGATATGAAAAATTATGCGCAATATGTTGTTGAAAATAATTCAACATTCTCAGATCTTTATAAGCAGGTTGATGATATTATAAAACAAAATATCTAATAGTATTAGTAATTGATTAATTCTATATATATGAAGAAGAAAATACAGGAAAGAATGGGAGCATTTATTGAATCAGAATTGATGCTAGGCGGAAAATCAATTTTGAATAACAAAAGGCTCAAGGAAATTGTAGGACATTGCAAAGGTCTTGGTTTGAAAATAGTTCTTACTCAAGGTAGTTGGGATTTGATTCATATTGGGCATGCTCGATATATGCAAGAAGCTAAAAAATATGGAGATCTCTTGGTTGTGGGTGTTGATAGTGATGAAAAAATACGTTCAAGAAAGGGACCTGAACGTCCAATTGTTCCACAAAATGAAAGGATGGAAATGATCACGCATCTCAGGCATGTTGATTTGGTGGCATTGAAAGAATTGCATGATCCTAAATGGCACATGATCAAATTGGTTTGTCCGGATGTTTTGATTGCCACAAAAAGACAAGGTTATAGCAAAGATGAGCTGAAAGAATTGAAAAAATATTGTGGAAAAATTGTTATGCTTGAATCTCAAGCGACAACTTCAACTTCTGCCAAAATTCGTTCAATGCAGATTAATACTGCCAAGAAACTTGAACGTTCACTTACTCCGAAACTTCTCAAGGCAATTGAAGAGGCTATGGCAGGCGTGAAGTAGTTTGTAAAAATTCAAAAACAAAATTATGAAAAAAGCAGTTATAGTCTATGTGCCAGTTTTGCATGAAGGTTATCGACAATTTTTTGAAAAACATCGCGAAGATGGTGATTTGTATATCTTGGGAAATGAAATTATTTCGCAGTTTTCTCATCTTGCCAAAGAAATTCGTCAACTTGATCCTGAGTTAGTAAAAAAGGGGATTGAAGCTTGGAACATTTTTGAAAATGTTTATATTTTGGATCAAAAACTTTTGGATGAAATTGTTGAAAAAAAACCGACAATTGTGATGCCCAAAGAAGATGTGATGTTGAAACTTTGGGAGCAATATTTTCCAAAACATGAAGTGTGCCTAGATTCAATTTTTTTGCGTTGGGACAAGCACAATACTGTGGCTGAAAATGAAATCAACCCTGACGTGAAAATTTCATCTGCAGATTTTGATAAAAAAATGATTGCACTGGCTGACGAGGAAGCTGAAAAGAGTTCGGATTGGTGGAGAAGAGTTGGAAGTGTGATTATTAAAGATGGAGGAATAATCATAGCTGCACACAATCAGCATTTGCCAAGCGAACATTCACCATATGCAAATGGTGATCCTCGAAACAATTTTCACAAAGGAGTGCATTTGGAGCTTGGAACCTCGATTCACGGAGAGGCCTCTGCGATTGCTCAGGCAGCCAAGAAAGGCATCTCTTTGGAGGGTGCTGAAATGTATGTTTCCACCTTTCCGTGTCCACCTTGTGCCAAATTAATTGCTTGCAGTGGCATCACGAGGGTGTATTATCGTGTTGGTTATGGGGTTTTGGATGCTGAAAGTATTTTAAAAGAAAGCGGTGTTGAAATTGTCAGAGTTGAAGAGTAAAAAGATTTTAAAATGGTTATTATATGAATTGTCCATTTTGCGAAATTGATCATGATAGGAATCAAGTCCTTAAAGAAAGTAAATATTCTTTTGTTATATTCAGCAATCCGCGATTGATGCCTGGCCACCTCTTGGTTGTTCCCAAGAGACATATTGAAAAATTATCAGAGCTTAAGGAAATTGAAAAAGTTGACCTCTGGAATTTTGTGATTGAATTTGAGGAAAAAATTTTAAAATACGTATCCAAGGGATGTGATATTCGTCAAAACTATCGTCCATTTCAAAAACAAAGCAATTTGAAGGTACATCACTTGCATGTTCATTTGCAACCAAGAAAATTCAAAGACAATCTCTACAAAAAGTCGCAAGTTCACGAAACAGAGTTGTTTAAAAGCTTGTCGAAAAAAGAATTTGCCAAAATTATTGATAAAATAAATAAGAAATAAAATTTTTGAATAAAAACAGACCCGGCAAACTTTTTAAGTTCGTCGGGTCTCTGTTTGGCTATGAATCAGCCGATTTCAAATTCCTCACGGTCATCGATCCAGTTGAGGGAGTCACATTTTGTTTCTGAGGGAGGCATGTTTTTGCGCACATACCAGCATTCGGTTTTTATCTGATGTTTGCCGAGTAAATATAATGCTTCTTCTACGTATCTTTCTGCGTGCCAGTGAAAATAGTATGGATCATTTTCGCTCCAATTAAAATCAGAGTTCAGAAAATATCCATTTTCATCCTGAAAAGATACTCCCTCCAGGGTTTTGTATTTTAAAAGGGATTCTTCTGTGATTTGAATAGCTTTTTCCATGAATAGTGTGTGGAAAAATTGTGTTTGACTGCTAAGTGTTATTGCTCCACTAGCGGTCCATGTTGCTTGCTTCACGAAGCAAGCAAGATTGGATAACTCGCCCCATTCTTTTAGTGCCGCATAAATCCAGCCAAGAGCTTCCTTTGTGTGAACAAATACATGATCTTCAATACTGGGATTGCCCCATCGGAAGTTTTCTCGCAAAACCTGGTTAAATTCATTGTAGACGATATATCCTTCAACGCATTCAAGATTTTTTTTGCTGTAAATTGAACGATTGGCTCGGCGAGCTTGTTCTTCTGGGCTCATGTCCTTGAAAAAAGTTGCCTTGACTGGACCAGTTCCATCAGGTGCTTGAATTTGTGCATGGAAATGTCCAGGAATTGAACCAGCGTTAAATTCTGTATCGCCACCTCTGAATACAAATCCGAAGCCCTTGAAACCGAAGAATAAAACTGTCCACAATATGATGCGGATAAGCTCCATCCATTCCGTCATGTAAAGCTCATAAAACTTTATTCCAGGCACGTGCCTTTTCAGTACAAACATAATGTGCTTCTGGTGTTCTTGTGGATAAGGATTTTCCCAAACCCACCAACGTTTCCAGTCTGATCCGGTTAAGTCAACCTCTCCTTTTTTATTGAGAGGCTTATTCTTCTTGAAGTCAATCTGACAAAAAACACATCTGCCAGCTTTTTCTGCGTCTACCATCTCTTTTGTTTGCGCTGCGCTTCTGCCTCTGTCTGGTCGATATAAATTATTGTCTGCCATTTTCCTCTCCTTTTTTATGCGCATTCAAGCGCATTGTTATTTTGTGAAGTAAATTCCTCCTGTTTATGATGAGGATGGAGGAAGCATGAAAATATTTTCCCTGGCATTCTCGAAATAATTTCGGCCAATCTTGATTTTTTCAAAATAAACCATTGGAAGGGCGTCACTACACATTTCACTTACAACATCATTGGAACAATAAATCGTACCAACTGATTTATCTTTCGAATTAAACCAGAGCTCCACTACTGGCTCTTGTGTGTTTGGATTTATATAGTGGATCTTTAAATCATAATCTTTGTTAAGCGCTAGAATTCCTGTAATGGCGTCAAAATGTGCAATGGTCGTCTCATTGTTATAGATAGTTGCTTCGACCACCGCAGGAATGATAGTGTGAACCATTGCCAAAATGCAGTCTACCAAAGAGGTTATTTCGCATGCCTTTAGTGATGATTCGTCAACATTTTTAAATATCGCAAAGAATCTGTTCATCTCCTTCTCCTTTTTGCGCATTTAAGCGCTGTTAGTGGTATGAAATGCTCTTTTTGTGGCATTTGTTTGGTAAGTTGCTGGAAGCGTTATTGTAGCAAAAATTTGCAAAAAGTCAACCCTCGCAAAGAAAAAAGCGTTGGATGCGCTTTTTTGAAGTTTTAAATATTATAGTCATGGCTAGGCTTTTTGAAATCCGACTTTAACCTTGATTTTTTCACGTTGTCCATCATTGGTTTCGCCGACAATCAAATGGGCGTGGAAATGATCCACACTGGCTCCATTGTAGTCCATGTCTCCAAAGCGAATTAGAATTGATCCCCCAATGATTTCATTTTTTGAAATCATCACATTGATTAAATCAAAAAGACTCTTCTTTTCTTCATCTTTCATTCCATTTGGCATAGTGAAATGTCTTTTGCAGACGAAAAGAAAATGATGCACGGTGCCTTCATAGGGACTCATATTTTCAGTGACAACCCAATTTTCATTTTCATCCAGAATTGGCTTGGGGTGATATTTGAGAAAATTTTCCATGCAAAAAGGACAGACTCCATCTTTTTCAATTTGAGTCATGACATCAATTTGCTCTTGCGTGCGAGCATGTTTGAGATTTACGAATGTTTTTTTTTCTTCGGTCATATTTTTTAAAATTAAACAGCCACTGCAATCCCTTTGATTCCTGGATGGGGATCATAATCAGAAAGTTCAAAGTCGTCTTTAGTGAAGGTAAAAAAATCAGTTTTGTCAGTATTAAGTTTCATGGTTGGATATGGCCTTGATTCGCGCTCCAACATTTTATCAACTGCATCCATTTGGTCAACGTAGATGTGCGCATCAGAGATGGTATGAACATATTCATATGGTGTTAGTCCTGTCGCTTGTGCAATCATCATAGTCAGCGCCGCATATTGCACCATGTTTGAAGGCACACCGATTGGCACATCGCCAGAGCGTTGAAACATGTGCAGGGTTAACTTGCCATCAAGCACTCGCAGATGAATCCAGCCATGACATGGACACACGACAACCTTTTGCGTTTTGCCAGTTCCACGAATCGTATATTGTGGAATCCAGGGTGTGATAAAATGTGTGCGCAGATGTGGAAACTCCTTAATTTGTTCGATGATATTTTGAAATTGATTATATGTTCCGCCGTCAGCTGTAGGGAAGTCATGAAAAGCTGCACCATAAGATCCTGGTCCAAGGTCTCCAGTTTCAAGACCTCGTTTCTTACATTTTTCTTCTGTGCCCCAGGGAGTCCACCAATAACATCCATAACTTGCTAGTTGCTCAAGAGTTCGTGCTCCATTGGCAAAGCCGATAATTTCTCCAATAGCTTGTTTCCAAATAGTCTCTGGTTGAATGTTTGGAGCCATGTTTCGCTCCATAAGCATTGGGAAGCCATTTTCCAATTTGAAACGCATGGTGGCACCAGTCACTGAAATTGCATCTGTTTCTTGTTGAGTTTCCATGCCAACACCCTCTGCCTTGATTCTTTTTAAGAGGTCTTTATATTGATTGTCAGGAGTTCGCTCACTGACAGGCTTCATTTTTGCTGTGTCTTGAAACATAAGCATCGTGTGATTTAAGCCAATTATTTAAGTTATTTTATTATACAAAACTATTTAAAAATGCGCCAATAGGGTTGTGAAAATATTTTTGCCACCATTATTCTTGTGTGTTATCATATATATACTAAAAAGTAATAAATCTTGGAGCAATGTATAATCCAAAAATCAGCATCATTTGCGCCATAGCGGAGAATCGGGCGATTGGAAAAAACAATCAGCTGCTTTGGCATATCAAAGAAGACTTTAAATTTTTCAAGGAAAAAACTTCTGGTCATGTGATTGTGATGGGGCAGAAAACTTTTGAATCAATCGGAAAACCACTTCCAAATCGCACGACTATTGTTTTGTCTAATGACCCAGAATGTAATATCGAGGGTGTTATCATGGCTAGAACTTTTGATGAAGTTTTTGCAAAAGCGCGCGAGATTGAAAAGGAAGAAATTTTTATTTGCGGTGGCGGGAGCGTGTATGCACAAACAATAGGCATGGCTGACAAATTGTATTTGACGGTTATTGAGGGGAATTTTGAAGCTGATGTATTTTTTCCTGAATATGATGAATTTAAAAAAATAATTTCTAAGCGCGAAGGTAGTGAGGGAGATTTTAAATATAAATTTTTAGAATTAGAGAAATAATGAAAATTCAGATAAAAAAACTTAATCCAGATGCTAAAATTCCGCAGTTTGCGCTAGCTGGAGATGTTGGGATGGATTTATATTCTGTTATTGAATTAATATTGAAATCAGGAGAGAGAATTTCTTGTCCTACTGGGATTGCAATAAAAATTCCAGATGGATATGCAGCACTCATTTGGGATAAAAGCGGTCCATCACATAAGTTTGGAATAAAAACATTGGGCGGGGTTATTGATAGTAATTACACTGGCGAATATTTGGTTGGGCTGGTAAACTTAGGAAAAGAAGATTTTAAAATAGAAAAAGGTCAAAAAATTGCACAAGTTATTTTTCAGAAAGTTGAAACTCCAGAAATTGAGCAAGTGGAAGAATTGGAAGAAACAAACAGGGGAGATGGAGGGTTTGGAAGTACGGGATTACGCTAAAAAAATTAACAAAAGCATATGGAGCAAAAAAATATAGAAACTGAAATAAGGAGTCTGATTACAGAAGAACAATATAAAACCCTGTTGAAATTTTTCAAAAAAGAAGGAAAATTCTTGGGTAAGGAAAATCAAATCTCATATTATTTTTCTGGAGAGCAGGATTTGAGAATTCAAAAAAGTGATAAATCTGCAAAAATATGGCTCAAAAAGGGAAAGATGCATGCTGATTGTCGGGAGGAGATCGAGGTTAAATTTGATTTGAAAGAATTTGAAAATGCGGAGAAATTGTTTGAATCTTTGGGTTATGAAGTTAAGATAAAATGGTTTCGCAAGAGAAATACTTTTTTATGGAAAGGAATAAGTGTGATGCTGGATGACACAAAGGGATATGGTCGCATAATAGAATTAGAAAAGATGTGCAAAGAAATGGAGAAAGAAAAAACCATCAATATGCTTAGAGCTAAAATGGAATTCTTAAAAATAGAAGAAACGAAAAAAGATGAATTTGAGAAAAAATTTGAATATTATAAAAAGAATTGGAAAAAAATAGTTTAATAAAAAATCATATGACAAAATATATCCCAGTTATCGGTATGGAAGTCCACGTGGAGCTCAAAACTCACTCTAAGATGTTTTGTAACTCCAAAAATGGACTTGGACATGAGAAGCAGCCAAATATTCATATTTGCCCAGTTTGCACAGCGCAGCCGGGAACTTTGCCAGTGCCAAACCAGCAGGCGATTGAGTTTGTACAGTTGGCAGGCTTGGCTTTGAATTGCGAGCTTAATTTGAAGTCTAAGTTTGACCGCAAAAACTATTTTTATCCAGATCTTCCAAAAGGCTATCAAATTTCACAATATGACCAACCACTTTGCGGGCTGGGGCATATGGATATTCAAACCTCTGATGGGGAGGAAAAGCACATTGGAGTGACGCGAATTCATCTCGAGGAGGACACGGGAAAGCTGATTCATCCTGAGGGTGCTGATTATACTCTGGTGGACTATAATCGCGCTGGAGTGCCATTAATGGAGCTTGTGACGGAACCTGACATCGAAAATGGGGAGCAAGCTCGGATATTTTGCACCAGACTTCAACAAATTTGCCGCTATTTGGGAATTTCTGATGCGGATATGGAAAAAGGTAATATGCGCTGCGAAGTTAATCTTTCGTTACATAAGGAGGGTGAGCCAAAATTAAGTGGTACTAAAGTAGAAGTTAAAAATATCAACTCTTTCAGGTTTGTGGAAAAGGCTATTAACTATGAAATTGAGCGTCAAACTGAAGCTTTGGAAAATGGCGAAGAAATCATTCAAGAAACTCGAGGTTGGGATAGTGTGAAAAATGTGACAGTTTCACAAAGAAAAAAAGAATCAGCACATGATTACAGATATTTTCCAGAACCGGATATTCCACCAATGGAATTCACTGCTGAGTATGTTGAAAACTTGCGCTGCAAATTGCCGGAACTTCCAGCTGCCAAGGAAAAAAGATTTGCCGAAGAATATGGATTAAAAATTGATGATATTTTGGTTTTGACTGCTCAGGCTGATTTGGCTGAGTATTTTGAAAATGTTATTAGTGAAATTAAAGAAAAAATTTCTTCACATGAAATTGAGGCAACTGAAGAAAAAGTGATTAAATTGGCGGTGAATTATATTATTTCAGAAGTTCGCAAGCATTTGGCAGAAAATAATCATGATGTTCGCGACCTTAAAATTTCAGCTGAAAATTATGCTGAGTTTGTTGGAATAGTGGCGGATGGAAAAATAAATTCTTCTGCTGCACAAATTGTTTTGAAGGAAATGTATCATACTGGTGGCGATCCATCGCAAATAATTTCCGAAAAAAATCTTGGACAAATGAATGATAGTTCTCAATTGGAAGAGGCTGTGGAAAGTGTGCTTGGCGCTAATGAAAAATCTGTGTTAGATTACAAGGCAGGAAAGGAAAATGCTTTGAAATTTTTGATGGGGCAAGTCATGAAAGAAACAAAAGGTAAGGCTAATCCTCAAATTATAATGGATTTATTACAAAAAAAATTACAGTAATTATTAAATTAAAAAAATATGTTCGAAAAATTATCAGAAGGAAAAGGTTTGCATGAATATAAAAAGGGGCAAGTTTCTCTTACTCCAGCAGAAAAAGAAGCGCTAGCAAAAAAAGGTCTTAAGCCTGAAGTTGTAATGATGCAAGCTACTGAAAGAATTAGAACTAATGTTGCAAACCCAGATGTTAATATTGAAGGAAATGTTGCGCAAGAGGTCATTGGTGGTATTGATATGAAAAAATATATGGGATTTGTGAAGATTGCAGAATTTGCCCCAATTAAAGATCGAGAAGATATGGCTAATCAGATAAGTGATGACATTAAAAATCTTTCCGCGTATGGCAATATGACAGAAGTCTTGCCAGTGCTTAACAAATTAAATTCTATTTATAAATATCTTACAAATAAAGAAATCTAAACAGCTAGTAGCTAATATTGAGATGAACTTTGAGCCTGTGGATAAGTCAATTTGTATTGAAAATAGGGTGGGTGTATAATAGTTTTAATGAATAAAATAATACAGGAAAAAAACTCAATAAACGAAACAAATAATGTGATTTAAAATCGCCAGTGATGGTGATTTTTTTTGTTGATTTTTAAAATTTTTAATTTTATCCAGTCAACAACCCCGTCGGATGACGGGGTGGAGCTAGCCGGTTCTTTACAAAAGGGAGTTAAATAAACAACTTGGGTACAGGGATGCCTGAGAAAGGGGTTGATCATGGCAACAATATTGGAAAAAAATGAAAGACCTTGTCCTATGGCAGGATGTTGTCCGGAGTTCGGGTTTAAGGATTGTAGAAAAACAGAGCAGTGGTTTATTGTTTGTTCTGTTCGTAAACATGTACAGGAAGGTTATGGAACCCCTTGTGCTGCTTATGATGTGCGTGCAAATCTTTGGCCACATAGTTGATTCATGTTGTGAAATAAAAAGGGTTAACGTAAATACGTTGACCCTTGATTATTCTAAGAAGCTCGCAACTTCTTTTTCAATGTCATCATATTTTTCAAGCCAGATAATGTTTTTGTTTCGCTTGAGCCATGTCATTTGGCGTTTGGCAAAGTGGATGATGTCAAAATATAAAAGTTTTTTCATTTCTTCTAATTCAACTTTGTTTTGCAAAAATCTTGATATCCAACGATATTCCAAGCCGATGCGTTCCATCCACTCCCATGAGACTCCATTTTTATGCAGGTTTTCCACTTCATTAATCATGCCCTCATTAAAACGCTCATCAAGACGTTTTTGTATTTTTGCGTTCAATTCTTCTCGCTCAGTCTTTATCCCAATTTGCAAAAACAACTTTGGAACTGTGCCAAGTGCTTTGCATATTTCAATTGCGCGAATGAGGCGCACGGGGTTTTTTGCATCAATGTTTTTCGCACGCTCAGGATCAATTTTTTTTAATTCTTCAAAAAGTTCCTCAGTTGTTTTGCTACGTAACATGCTACGTAACAGTTCGTCGGGTGCGACTTCTGGTATGATTGTGTTTTTTGTGATTGAATCAATCCAAAAATTTGTGCCACCGCAAATGATTGGGGTTTTTTCTCGCCCAATAATTTCTTTAATTATTTTTTCAGCATCTTTTTTGAAATGTGAAATATTATAATCTTCCATCGGCTCCGCCACGTCAATCAAATGATGCGGGATGTTTTCCGAAAAGTAGGTATTTTTTGTTGATAGTTGTGAGTTGATAGTTGTAAGTTGTCTTGGAATTTTGCCTGCACCAATATTGAGCCCCCTATAAACTTGTCTTGAGTCGGCTGAAATTATTTCGCCATTAAATTTTTGAGCAAGTTTAATAGCAATCCCGGATTTTCCCGAGGCTGTGGGCCCCATAATTACAATTATTTTTGATACTTGCTTTTGCATTATTTTGGAGTATACTAGATTTATTCTGAAGTGTAAATGTTCCTTAAGAAAAGTGGGTTAAATATTTTCTAATCACTAAAATTAATAAAGGATTAGGGGGTGCGATTATGTGCAAAGAAAAAGTTTTGATCGTTGTTGGCTATGAACAAACTGGTCATCTTTTATCAACAGTCCTGAGGCAATATGATTATGAAACAATTGTGGCAAATGGAATAGCGGATGGATTTCAAGCTTTTATTAAAAATAGCAGAAACATCTTTGTCGTAATCACGGAATACAGAATCCCACAATTTGCTGACGGTGTTATTTTTTGCAAAGTTATAAAGAAGATAACACCAGCTAAGCCAGTGGTTTTGCTTAGCAGTTCATTTGAGGATCTGGATGGTGTTAAGTGTTTGCATCCAGATGCTGGTTTTGATTATTTTGCCAAAAAACCTCTCAGTAGTATTTTGGTTATCCCTGAAATAGTTGGCAAATTTGCAAATCAAACTTAGTCGATTTCTCCTTCAAGATTCCAGGCATGTGCTTTTTTTATAAGGACTTTCGTGAATTTTCCGACAAGTCCTTTTTTCTTTGCTTGTAATTTTACATTCTTTTGTGTTCTGGTTTTTCCAAAGTAAAAACCGCCTTTTTCTTTTTCAATTAGTACTTCAAGAGTTTTATTAAGATACTTTTTATTATTCGTAAAAGCAGTTTTCTTAAGAATTTCATTGAGAAAATTTTCGCGCCATACCTTTTCCTTTTGTGAAACGTTATCTTTCATTTTCCATGCCACTGTTTCTGGGCGGGGAGAGTATTGTCCAAAAAAGACCATGTCAAATTTGGATTTTTTCATTACCGCAGCTGACTCAAGAAACTGTTTTTTTGTTTCGCCTGGAAAGCCAACGATAATGTCAGATGAAATCGAAAATTGATGTTGGGGTTTGTATTTCTTAAACGCAGCTCGTATTTTTTTGATTTGCTCTAAATAATGTTTTTGTGTGTAGCGCCGATTCATTTTGCGCAGAATATCATCATCGCCAGCTTGCACAGGCAAATGAATCCATTCGCAAACTTTTTTACTTTTTACCACTGTTTCAATCAACTTATCATCCATATTCTTGGGATGTGAGGAAACAAAGTTGATCCAGAATTTCCCTGGAATGGAATTAATTTTTTTGAGAAGCGTAGCGAAATTAATTTCCTTCTGAGCATTTTTTGTTGATAGTTGATAGTTGATAGTCGTGGGTGATTTATAGCTATTCACATTCTGCCCCAGCAGCGTAATGCTTTTGTATCCTTTTGCAATAAGGTCTTTAATCTCACTGATTATTTCCTCGGCAGGCCGAGAAACTTCACGTCCTCGCGCATTTGGAACAACGCAGTATGCGCAGAAATTATTGCAGCCAGTCATGATGGGAACGTAAGCGGCATAATTGCTACTATATTTTGGATTAATAGAAAGATATGCGATATTTTCTTTGTTGGTAATTTTATTTGGTGCCGCAATTTCCAATTTCCAATTTCCAATTTCCAAATAATTTTCAATGATCCAATTTTCAAATTCTTTAATATCTTTAACAGGGAAAAATAAATCAACTTTTGATTTCATTCTTTTTTGAACATCGGCGCGATTGGCAAGGCAACCAGTCATTATTATTTGTACATTTCGTTTCTTCTCTTTACGTAAATTGTTGATCATGCTGTACGCTCTATTTTCAGCGGTTTGTTTGATGCCACATGTATTAAAAATAACCAAGTCAGCTTCTTTAATATTGTCACTACTGGAAAAATTGTGCTCCTCTAAAAAAGCAGCAATTCGTTCACTGTCGCTAACATTCATCTGGCAACCAAAAGTTTTGATAAAATAATTCATAGAAAATAACGCAACATGAAACATGCGAAATATATAAGGTATGCAAAAATAAAATTTTTTAGATTTTGTTTTTTATTTCGAAAGAAATCTTATTAACAAATTCGTCAATTGGCATTGTTTGTTGCTCGCCTCGACGAAGCTCTGTGGAGGCGGGCTCCTTTATTCCGCGAGTTCTGATGGCTACTGTTTTATCATTAACTTCTTTTTCTCCAACCACAATGATGTATGGAGTTTTCATTTTTTCTGCTTCAGAAATTCTTTTTCCAAGTGATTCAGCTTTGTCGCTAAGTTCTACGCGGATATCATTTTCTGATAATTTGTTTTTAACTTCTTCAGCGTAGTCTGCAAATTTTTCAGAAATTGGTAAAATGGCAACTTGAACAGGGGAGAGCCAAAGAGGAAAGGCTCCGGCAAAGTGTTCAATAAGGAGCATCATAAATCTTTCATATGATCCTAAAATTGCTCGATGCACCATAACAGGAGAGGATTTTCCTCCTTCGTTATTGGTATATTCCAACTCAAATCTCTTTGGAGTAGCAAAATCCAATTGCACTGTTGGAATTTGAATTTCTTTGCCAAGAGAATCGCGAAACATGAAATCAAGTTTTGGTCCATAAAGTGCAGCTTCTCCCTCGTGTTTGATCGCATTTAATCCCATCTCATCTGAAATATCTTGCAGCATTTTCTCGCAGACATCCCAATCAGTAGTTTCGCCAATGTATTTTTCTGGATGTGCGTAATCTCGTACTGAAAGTGAAACACTGTGGTTTTCCCACATGCCAAGTGATGTATAAAAATTTTGGATAATTTCTATCATGTTTTTCACTTCTTGCTTCACTTGATCAATGGTGCAAAAACTGTGACCGTCTTCAACCGTGATTGCAATTACGCGTTGAAGACCTCCAATTTCTCCTGGTTTTTCATCGCGATATTGTTTTTCACTTTCCATATAGCGAATAGGAAGGTCTCGATAGGAGCGAGCTTTGGAAGCAAAAATTTGAGTTTGATGAGGACATTGCACTGGCTTCATCACATAATTTTGTTTGTAATGTGATGCTACTTGGAAAAGTTCATCTCCAAATTTTTGAGCATGTCCTGATTTTTCATATAAATCAATTTTAGCAAGATGAGGAGTTGAAACTTTTTGAAAACCATATCCTCGGCAAACTTTTTCAATATGTTTTTGCAACTCATCCTTGATGATTGTTCCGTTTGGTGTGAAGAGGGGAAGTCCCGGTCCAACCAAATCTGAAAAGCAAAACAGATCCAATTCTTTCCCAAGCTTGCGATGATCTCTTTTGGCAGCCTCATCAACGAGATGAAAATAGTTTTTGAGTCCTTCTTTATTTTCAAACACCACTCCGTAAATTCTTTGCAGTTGTTGCTTGGTGGCGTCTGCTTTCCAATATGCTCCAGAAATTTTTGTTAGCGCAAAAGCATTGTGTTGAATTTTGCCAGTTGATTCGATGTGTGGTCCGGTGCAGAGATCAACAAAATGTCCAGATTTATAAATCGTTACAGTTTCATTTCCAGCCTTATGAAGATCATCAATGAGTTCCAATTTTAAAGTCTGATCAAGCTGCTTGAATTTTTCCATGGCATCATCAATTGAAACCTCAGCTTTTTCAAAAGCATGGTTTGCTTTGATGATTTCTTTCATCTTTTCTTCCAAGAGTGGCAAATCTTCAGGGATAAGTGTGCGTGGAAGTTCAAAGTCATAGTAAAATCCATTTTCCACGGCAGGTCCAATTCCGAATTTTGCCTCTGGAAACATTTCTAAAACAGCGGCTGCTAGGATATGTGCAGTTGAATGACGGATTAGTTCGAGTTTGTTGATTTCTGATTTCATATTTTTTCTGGTTACATTAGTCATTGGCAGTAGGACGAGTCTTTAGTCTCTAGTCACTGGTCTGCCAAAATAAATTATATTTATTAAGAAAATTTACTCCAGCTTTGTTTAAGTCTAAACATTTGTTTTCCTACTATTTCGTATTCATCAATTAGTAACTGAACCGATTTGGCATTAATATTATTAGCATAAATATCTCGTATCTGGCAAAGACTTACAATAGACTCATTATTTTCCGCCATCGCATCATCCAAATATTTGTGAAAACCTCTCTTCTGATGTTTTTTGCCAAAGCCTTCTGCGATTAATCTTGGAATTGCCTTGGATGATCTTCCGAGTTGATCAGTTAAACCAAATTTTTCTGCTGATGGAAGTTTTACAATGACCTTAGTGCATACAATAATAGATAATTTATATGATCTTTGATAAACATCTAAATCTGTGTAACTTTTTATTTTTGTTTTTTCTAATGACATATGGCCAATGACTAAACTTACTGCTAATGACTTTTGTTACTTTTTAATAAAATAAAAACCCTAAACAATACAGTGAAAACAAGTTAATGTTTTCGTATCGAGACTCTATCTGGCGATAGGGTGGTTCCACTCGATTTCCCGTATTATTTGGGCACTTTGTGCGCTTGTTCGTAAGCAGCTTAATCGGAGATTTTTAGAGCGAGTTGGTAGTTCGCAATCTCATTAAATTGTCCTTTTACTATAGGTCTATTTGCATTTTACCGCAATATTGACATTTTTGCAATTTAGGAGTATAATTATATATTCTTTTTGATTAAAAAAAGATCCTCAACCCTGGGGCGAAGGGTATATTAAAATCGGGCAAAATGAGCCTGAAAGGAGCGACAAAATGAGTACAACAGCGGAAGTTCTTGAAAAATTGAGGGGTTTGGATGGTCCAACAATACTTGCTATCGTTGATGCGTTTGGTGGTAGGGAAAATCTCGATGCAGTTTTACGTGGTGAAAAAAAGATGGCTTTTGAAGATGTCATCAGAAAACTCATCGATAAAAATGGTCGTTGTATTCCGAAGGAACTGACTGGCAATGTTTGCGATCCGAACAAGAATTTCAAGCTTGTCCAGCCGAAGATTGACTATGCAGAGCGGATTAATAGTTTGACCAGTCTTTACGCTGAGAGTATGCAGTTGATTTCTACTGAAGAATTTGCGAAAAGAAGCGAAGAGTTGTTTGAGCAATTGAGAAATGATTCACTTCTTTTGAATTTGCTCAATGGCGTGTGGTTGCCGATCTGCCTTCCGAAGCTTGAAGTCACTGACTACGGAAAAAGTCTGGAAGAAATTTTTCTTGTCGTGGCGGAAAAATCTTACAGGCAGCAATTTCCCAATCGTAGTTTCAACAACTACCGCAAAGGAGAATTGACTGGCAAGGTAGGAATCATTGAAGGTAGTGGGCACGAGAAACTTCTTGCAAAAATGGCAGAAGGTCCGGTGGTGGGAATATTATTTTTTCCAACGCAAGGATTTTCTATTAATGCAGGCAGACAGCAGATGGCCGTGCTCCCGGAATCATTGTTGCTTTCTGGCGCAATTGATATCATGACTGCTGTGGCAATGTATCCTGATGTGTTGGGAAAGAATTACAACACTCCCGGATATCTCTGCGCTGCAAATTCATGGCAGTCCGCCGAGTATTCTCTCTACGCTAAGGCTAACGATGGCTACTTCAACTTTAACTGCACCGACAACCTTGCGGATGCGAACGACAGCTACTCGTCTGGCTTGCTCTTCATCGGGTAGGCTGCTCTTGGACTTTTTTTCTTTGGATCTTGGATCGGAATTTTGGTCTTTGGTCTTTAGAAAATTTTTTATGCGCGTGATACTGAAAAGTATTGCGCGCTTTTCTTTTCTAAAAATTTTTGATATATTGATAAATGAGAATAGGTTAATGAATCTTGATTTATGGATCAAGGTCGCCGAAATCCTATGATTCTTCATAGAGCATCAGAATCTTGTTGTCACGTTGAGATTGAATTAATTCAGACTGCAAGAGAGCATGCGAAGAACTTAGACACTACTTGTTTTTCTCTTGCGCTCACAATGGGCGAAATAAAATTCAAGAGATGATATTTTTCATTTCTGGTGAAATGGAAGGAGAAAAGCAAATTCATGGCAGTCCGCCGAGTATTCTCTCTACGCTAAGGCTAACGATGACAACTTCAACTTCAACAACACCGACAACCTTGCGAATGCGAACGACAACTACTCGTCTGGCTTGCTCTTCATCGGGTTGTGTCTATTGTAAAAAAGGAGCTCAATGCGAGCTCCTTTAGCTTTTTTAATTCAATGATTTTTGCCAACCGCCCAGCATGCGTCCGATTTCTTGAAGCTGTTTTTGAATCGCAATATATTTTTTTGTATCAAGCATCCTTATGTCATTTGCAATGCGAATAAATATTTTGAGCGCATCGAATTTTATATTAGCTTGTTTGATGAAAATTTGTTTCTCATTTTTGGGAGCGCTTGAGGCAGCAAGCAACAATTCCAAAGTTGCAATAATGTATTCTTCGCACTTGCTTCCTAACACATACTTATCTTTTTTGGGAAATAATTTGGAAAATTCATAAAATGTTTTGTAAAGCGTATAAACTTTTTTGATTACAGGAATCTCATTATTAGCATAAGTGTTCATAAGTATATGTATGATGAATTGATTAGTCTTGAAAACATTTTTCAATCTTGGAAAGAATTTAGAAATGGAAAACACGGCAGGCGAGACGTGCAAATTTTTGAAAGATTTTTGGAGGATAATCTTTTTCTTTTGCAAGAAGAGCTTGAGAATCAATCATATCAACATGGAGAATATGAAATTTTTCATATTCATGATCCGAGGCACAGAATTATAAGTAAGGCGACAGTAAGAGATCGTATCGTGCAACATTTGGTGTTTGAGAAGCTGAATGATATTTTTGATCCACATTTCATTTTTCATGCTTATTCATCAAGAAAAAACAAGGGAACACATCTTGCAGTCAAAAATCTTTTAAAATGTTTGCGCAGGGAAAGTAGAAATTTTACTCGACCGGTTTTTGCACTAAAATGTGACATCAAAAAATTCTTTGCCAGCATAAATCAAAGAAAACTTTTGCAATTGATTGCGTGTAAGATTGCAGATGAGAAATTTATGCGACTAGTCGAAGAAATTATCCTTAGCTTTTCCTCCGAGGATGTTTCCGTGGTGGGGGGGTCTTACGGGATGAATTTTTTGAAGAAAAACGAGGTGTGCCAATTGGTAATATAACGTCGCAGATATTTGCTAATATATATCTCAATGAATTGGACTGGTTCATAAAAAGAAAAATTAAAGCGAAAAATTATTTTCGTTATGCAGATGATTTTATTATTATACACCAAGATGAGGCATATCTTAATGATATTTTAAATTTGATAGATGAATTTTTGGAAAAAGAATTGAAATTGCAGCTACATCCAAGCAAGGTTTCAATTGATAAATTTCATCAAGGCATAGATTTCTTAGGATATGTTTTGAGACCGCATCACTCAGTTTTGCGGACAAACACAAAAAGAAGGATGTTTAAAAAGCTAGGTAAGAAATATGCTGATTTCCAAGAGGGTTTAATTTCAGAGAAAAAGCTTAATCAAAGTCTGCAATCTTATTTGGGAATTCTAAAGCATTGCAAGGGTCACAATATTCAAAAACAAATTGAAAAAATATACACTTTCCGTCGGCCGACGGAAAGTGTATAAAAATATCTTAAATTTGTATGTCTGTTTATTTATGAATGCAGCATTTTTTATTTTAACAAAAAAACCAAAAATCAGCGGTCGTATGTTACTTGGTTTTTTTGTTTTAGGATTAAGCCAGCTCTGCGTTTCCGCCGTTTACGATTGTTTTGATTTCATCTAAAAGTGTCGGACTATGCTTAATGGAAAAAGGTGTTTCAAGCTTGTTTTCTTGATGATGCAAAAATACTTTGCAGGGTCCAATAGCACAAGTGTTGAAAAATTTTGATAAATTGTGGATTATTTCCGGCGTGGCATTTTTGGGTAAGGTAATTACTAATTTTCTGGTTGATTGTTCTGGTGAATCGTTGTTAATTGTTTGTTGATTTCCGCTGTCTCCAGCTTGAGAAGGCGGTTTATTTTTGTCGTTATCATCTCTAACTCCGTAAGTTTTTTTTGTAGCTTCCACTCGCAAATAATTTTCAATCTCACCGCGATTGAGTTCCTTGGCTTCGTCGACAATTAATTTGTAAACACCATCTTTATCAGAAAGTCTGCCTTCTGCAATAATCATTCTTTCTTCTTCCCAAACACTTCCAATTCGTTCCAACACTTTTGGAAAAACCAAGACTTCTATTTTTCCTTTGGTGTCTTCAAGCATCACAAAAAGCATGGTTTCCTGGCGCTTGGTTAGAATTTTTTGAATTTTTTGAATTACTCCACCGACAGCAATTTTTTGTCCAACCAATTCTGGAGTTAATTTGTCCAGTGAAACGGCCACCTTATCAATATAGGATTGGTATTCTTTAACGGGATGTCCACTTACATAAAGACCAAGCAACTCTTTTTCCCATTTTAGTTGTTGTCTTTTTGAGGCTGGCTCAACTTCAAGCAGTGGGACTTGTGGTGTTTCCAGGATGGCTTCTCCAAATAAACTTACTTGGTTTGAATTTTTTGATTTTTGTACACTTTTTGTGAACATTAAAATTTGCTCCATGCTTTCCACGATTTGATTTCGTTCTCCAAGTTCATCGAGTGCACCAACTTTTGCCAACGCATCGATAGATTTTTTGTTGAGATCTTTTGTTTCTACGCGTTCCAAAAAATCTCCCAATGATTTGAATTTTCCTCCACGTTTTCTTTCTGCCACAATTTCATGTGCTATGACATGACCAACATTTTTAATTGCATTAAATCCAAATCGAATTTTTTCTGTTCCGCCAGTATCTGTGATTACTGCGAAATCTTCAAAACTTTCATTAACATTTGGCGCAAGAACTTGAATGCCCATGTCGTGGCATTCAGCAGCTTCAATGGCGATGCGATCAATGTTATCTTGATCAGATGTTTGCAGTGCTGCCATGAAAGCCGCTGGATAATGAGCTTTAAGATAAGCTGTTTGATATCCAATGATTGCATAACAAGCAGCATGACTTCTGTTAAAACCGTATCCAGCAAAAGGTTCAATAAAAGAAAAAACTTTTTCTGCTATTTCTTTTGTGCTGCCATTAGCCACGCAGCCCTCAACGAATTTTATTTTTTGCTCCTTAATTAATTCAAAAATTTTCTTTCCCATTGCTTTTCTCAGCACATCAGCTTCACCCATGGTAAATCCTGCCAAGTCGCGAGCAATTTGCATAACCTGTTCTTGATAGACAGCTACGCCATAAGTATTTTTCAAAATTGGTTCAAGTTTTGGATGAACATATTTTATTTTTCGTCCATGTTTGCCGGAAATAAAATCAGGAATCCAATCCATTGGCCCAGGACGATAGAGTGCTACCATCGCGATGATATCTTCGATAACCGTTGGTTTTAGCATCTTGAGGTAACGTTTCATGCCAGAACTTTCTAATTGAAAAACTCCGGTAGTTCGTGCTTCTTGCAAAAGTTCGTAGGTCTTTAAATCATCAATCGGAATGGTGTCGATATCGATATCGATACCCTTGGTTTTTTTAACAATTCGCAGAGTATTTTGAATAATGGTAAGATTTTTTAATCCCAAAAAGTCCATCTTTAATAATCCAATTTTTTCTACGTAAGAAGATTTGGTTGAAGAAGAATATTGCGTTACGGTGCCTTCTCGCGATCCAGTAATGTTTTGAATAGGGGAATAATACGTCACGGGTTCTTTGGTAATCACAACTCCACAAGCATGCATTCCAGCATGTCTAATGACGCCTTCTAATCGCATTGCGCTGTCGATGAGCTTCCGAGCATCTTCAGAGGAATTGTAATGGTCTTTAAATTCTGGAACTTCTTCTAATGCTTTTTTAATCGAAGTAAACATCGGAATCATTTGAGAAGTTTTGTTGCAAAAATCATAGGGAATTCCTAACGCTCTGCCGGTGTCTCGAATTGCGGCGCGGGCTGCCATAGTTCCAAAAGTAATTATTTGTGAAACATGATCGTTGCCATATTTTTGACGAACATAATTTAAAACATCTTCTCTTCTGTCGTCGGCAAAATCCATATCAACATCGGGCATTGAGACACGTTCTGGATTAAGAAATCGTTCAAAAAGTAAGTTATATTCAATTGGATCAACATTGGTAATTCCAGTTAAATATGAAACAAAACTGCCAGCCGCGCTTCCGCGTCCCGGACCCACCACGATTCCATTGGCACGTGCCCAGTTAACGAAATCCTGTACAATTAAGAAATATGATCCATATCCGCATTTTTCAATAACAGAAAGTTCGTAGTCCATACGTGTGCGATGAATTTCTGTGATATTTTCGCCATATTTTTTCTTGAGACCTTTTTCGCAAAGTTCAATCAGATATGACATGTCTGTTTTTCCCTCTGGCACATCAAAATGGGGAAGTTGTGTTTCTCCCATTTTTATTTTGAAATCGCATTGGTCAACGACAAGTTGTGTGTTGGAAAGCACTTCTGGATTGTCAGGAAAGCCTGCCAAAACTTCTTCAGGACTACGCAAAGATAAATCAAAATCCATCAGATTCATACGATCAGACTCATATACTTTACGGTTAGTTTGTACGCAAAGTAAAATATCTTGAGCACTGGCATCTTCCTTGTTAACGTAATGAACGTCGCAAGTGGCAACCACCGGCAGGTCAATTTCTTTGGCTAACTTGAAAATTCCCTCATTGGCGATTGCTTGGCTGGGATATTTTTTATGATCTTGAACTTCCAGAAAAAAACCTCCTTCATCAAAAATATCTTTGTATTCCAAAGCTAATTCTTTAGCTTTGTCATAATTTCCCATGATAATTTGAGCGGGAATTTCTCCTTCTGTGCAGGCAGATAAACCAATTAAACCTTTGGCATATTTTCTCAGAAGTTTTCTATTAATTCTTGGCTTATAATAAAACCCATCCAAATGCGCCAGGGAAACAAGTTTCATGAGGTTGTGATATCCTTCTTCATTTTTTACTAGCAAAATTAGGTGATACCTCTTGCGATTTTCAGCGGTCGCGTCTTTTGAGGTATAATCGCCAGCTGTCACATACATTTCACAACCAATGATTGCCTTGATTCCTTTCTCCTTTGCTTTGATAAAAAGTTCCACCGCACCATACATAACGCCGTGATCAGTAAGTGCAATCGAATCCATCCCTAATTCCAAGGCGCGATCAATCAGATCGTCGACTTTGCCGAGACCATCAAGAAGACTATAGTGAGAATGGACGTGGAGATGAGTATACTTCATGGGAAAATTTTCAATTTTCAATTTTCAATTTTCAAACAATGAATCAATTTTTAAATTTTGAAATTGTGTCATTGAAAATTGTTTAGAAATTAGGAATTGGAAATTAGAAATTAAAAAACCTCACTATAAATAGTGGGCTATAAAATGCAGATATTAATATATTGAAAAATAAATCTTGTTCATATGCTTATTTTATCTCCATCCCCCAGGGACAAGGCCATTGGGTTTTGCAAGATATTTTAATGATTTAATAATATCACATTATATACAAAATACAAAATAAGATGTACTATCCTTATATGCAAAATTCCACTTTTATTTTAGAAAAAGACTTTGCTGCTAAGGGATTTACTCACATTATTGGGACTGATGAGGTCGGACGTGGACCGCTTTGTGGTCCGGTTTTGGCATGTGCTGCTATGTTTAAGGACATTAACTTTGAAATTTCTGCTGATAAACAGAAGCAATTCGATCTTATTAGGGATTCTAAAAAAGTTTCCGAAAAGCAGCGCGAAGAAGTTTTTGATTTTATTTGTGAGAATTTTTATATTGGAATTGGACTTTGTGATCATGAAACAATTGATCGTATAAATATTTTGGAAGCAAGTTTTTTGTCGATGAAAAAAGCAATTCAGGAACTTAAGCGGAACATGGGAAAGGAAATTTGGGGTAATGTAGAACCAAGATACGTAGTTCTTGTGGATGGCAATAAACAGATCCCGAATCTTTCAATGGAGCAATATGCTGTGGTGGGAGGGGATAAATTGGTAAAATCAATTTCAGCAGCTTCGATTGTTGCAAAAGTTACACGCGACAGAATGATGCAAGAGTTTCATCTTAAATATCCTCAATATGGCCTGGATAAGCACAAGGGATATGGAACAAAGATGCATATGGCTGCCTTGTCTAAATATGGGCCTTGTGAAATTCATCGAAAATCATTTGCTCCAGTCAAAAAAGCGATTAATGAGCTTCTGGCTGTGGGATTTGACCCATCCCTGAGATAATGTTGCAAAATATTGCTAAATCTTGCCAAAATAAATATTTAATGGTAAATTAGTTATTAGTTAAATAGCTGTTAATTAAAAATGTTCTGGGATTTATTAAGGCTGTAATAAAGGTATTTTGTTAAACTTTATGAACTTTATAAACTTTACGAACTTTAAGAACTAATTTTATGTCAGTACCAAAACAACGACACACAAAACAAAGAAGGGATGCAAAACGTGATCGTTTTGCAATTGAGCAAGTAAAAACTCAGACTTGTTCAAAATGCGGCAAAGACAAACTTGCACACAGAGTTTGTCCGCATTGTGGCTTCTATAAGGGAAATGAGGTTGTGAATACAGTTAAAAAAGTAGCAAAAAAATAAAAACGCGATTCGAAACAACGAATGACATTCGAATCTGCGAACAAAATGCAAAAAATGTTTTCGTAGATTTGTGTACGTTTCGTAGTTTCGTATCGGTAAACAAACATGGCGAACAGGCACCTTCAACGTTCGGTAGCAATGCAGGCTCTTTTTGAGTGGGATTTTCAAGGTAGACATGATAATCAAATTGATGAGATTATTTCTCGTAATGTAAAAGAATTTGCACCTGGAATTGAAGAATCTGGTTTCGTTGATGCATTGGTTAATGGAACATTGAAAAAAAGATCATTGATTGATGCTTTGATTGAGAAATGTGCTCCTGAATGGCCACTTGATCAAGTTACGATTATAGATAGAAATATCTTGCGTTTGGGTATTTTTGAACTTATGCATGGAAATTATGGAGAGGTTCCCCCAAAAGTTGCTATCAATGAATCAATTGAGCTTGCCAAAACTTTTGGCGGAGAGAGTAGTGCACGTTTTGTTAACGGTGTTCTTGGCACTATTTATCGTGAAATGGGCGAACCGATGAAAGATGATAGCACTAAGAAACACAAGGAAATATCTGAAGAAAAGATAGAAAAAGTGGAGGAGGAAAAAAATGAAGCGCAATAATTAGTTTTTTAAAATTTTTAATTTAAAATTTTTAATTTGAAATGAATTTTTAATGTTCTAATTTTTTCCGCCAGCTGGCGGACTAAGAATTTGGTCATTAGGATTTGTTTCGAAATTCGAAATTCGAAATTCGAAATTTTTTATTTTATGGTTGAGTCTTTGGCTAAAAAAATTGGTGTTAAATTTAATGATATTGAATTGCTAAGGCAGGCGGTAACTCATCGTAGTTATTTGAATGAAAATCGTGATTATGCACTTGATCACAATGAGCGTCTGGAATTTTTGGGGGATGCTGTCTTGGAACTTATAATTACAGAATATTTGTATAATAATTATAAGAATCCAGAAGGTGAACTTACAAGTTGGAGGAGTGCACTTGTTAACGGAGAAATGCTTGCACACGTGGCTCAGGAAATTGGGGTGGAAAAATATCTATTGATGAGTCGCGGAGAAGCAAAGGATAAGGGTCGTGCTAGGCAATATTTGTTGGCTAATGCGCTGGAGGCTATTATTGGGTCAATTCATCTTGATCAGGGATATGACTCTGCGAAAAAATTTGTTTTGGCAAATGTGGCAACAAGATTGGCTGAGATTTTGGAAAAGAAATTATACCTTGATCCAAAGAGTTTTTTTCAGGAAAAGGCTCAAGAGAATAGCAAGGTTACTCCTTCATATAAAGTTATTAAAGAATGGGGGCCTGATCACGATAAGCATTTTGTGGTTGGAGTTTATCTGGGAGATGAATTGGTGGCTGAAGGAGAAGGTAACTCAAAGCAAGAGGCTCAACGAGAAGCTGCACGTCTTGGGCTGGAGGCGAAGAAGTGGATCTAAAAAATATATTTTTATTACCAATTATTTCCTATAGTTTTTATTTGAAAGTCTGTTGTTTAAACGCAGGCTTTTAATTTTTTAATTCACATTTGGTTGTCAATTATAGGCAAAAATAGTATAATATACCTATAAAATAAACTTTTTAAAATAAAAATGTATGCCCGGTAGTGAAAATTCAAAAAGATTAATTTAACTTATGAAATTATAGAAATTTTAAATAACATATAAAATAAAAATTAAAAAGACGAGATTTTTTGGGCAAAGCCCATTTGAATTTCTACTACCGGGTATGTTTGAAATTCTCATAAAAAATGGAACAATTATTGATGGAAGTGGTCAACCAATGTTTAGAGGTGATGTTGGGATAAGTGATGGAAAAATTATTCAGATTGGAAACTTGCATAACGAGAGTGCTGAAATGGAAATTGATGCTACTGGAAAATATGTCACACCGGGATTTATAGATGTAAATAATCATTCTGATACTTATTGGCGTCTTTTTTTGGATCCTGCTTTGGAGAGTCTTGTGTATCAAGGAGTGACAACCATTATTGGTGGAAATTGTGGAACATCGCTTGCGCCATTAACAAATCATGAAGTGATGAAATCTATTCAAAAATGGACTGACATGAGAAGTGTCAGCTTTAATTGGTTGAGTATGAAAGAATTTTTGGCTGAGGTTGAAAAGAAAAAAATTGCCCTAAATTTTGCCACGCTAATAGGTCACGGAACATTGCGTCGAGGATTGGTTGGTGATGAGGTTCGTGATATTAGTCCAGATGAAATGAAGGTAATGAAAAAAATGCTAGCCAAGGCAATGAAAGAAGGTGCTCTGGGTTTCTCAACTGGCTTGGTTTATACTCATGCCAAATTAGCGTCATCACGTGAAATTGCAGAATTGGCTGAGATTGTAAAAAAATATGATGGGGTGTATACAACACATATCAGAGGGGAGTCTCATGATTTAATACGAGCAGTTGAAGAAGCAATAAGAATTGCTCAAATAACTGGTGTTAGATTGCAGATTTCTCACTTGAAAGCTATGGGCAAAAAGAATTGGCCTTTTATGGAAGAGGCATTGAATTTGATTGAAACTGCCCGCACGAGTGGAGTGGATGTACATTTTGATATTTATCCGTATACATCAACCGGAAGTGTTTTGTATATCTTGCTTCCAGATTGGGTTACTGAGGGAGGTCGCAACATGATGCTTTCAAGATTGAAGGATCAAGAAACTAGAAAAAAAATAATTAAAGAAATGAAGACAAGTGAGCATGATTATTCAAAAATAACAATATCAATTTCTTCCTTGGACAAAACATTAAATCATAAAAAAATTACAGAAATTGCTCAATTGCAAAATAAAAGCGTTGAAGATGCCATTATTGATGTTCTTATTGCTAGTGATGGACGCGTAGTTACGATGATGGAAGTGCTTAGTGAAAAAAATGTAGATAAGGGTGTTATTAATCCATTTTCAATAATATCTTCAAATGGTTCGGGTTACAACACGCAACATCGAGAGACTGGAGAAGTTGTCCATCCAAGAAATTTCGGATCTTTTCCTAGGGTTCTTTCAACATATGTGAAAGAGCGTGGTGTCGTTGGATGGGAAGAGGCGATTTATAAGATGAGTGGTTTGCCAGCTAAAAAATTTAAAATACCTAATCGTGGTATCATTGAAAAAGGTAATTATGCAGATGTGCTTGTGTTGGATCCGTTAAATGTTCGCGATGAAGCTACAGTTGAAAATCCTTATCAATATGCACATGGAGTGGAATGGGTTATTGTTAATGGTCAATTGGCTGTAAAAAAGGGATTGATAACTCAGGCACGTGCCGGCGAGGTTATTCGTCGTAAATCATCACTTTTTGAATTCTAGATTAACCAACAACTAACAATTAACAACTAACAACTAACAACAAACAAACAATAATAAATGTGAATAAGTTTAGATTTTTAGAGTGGACTGTATATAAGGATTCACAAAAATTATACTTGATAATTTTTGAAATAGTGCATATACTCCCTAGAGAATATAGGTTCGAAATAGGTGCGCAATTGATGAGAGCTGCGCTTTCAGTTATATTGAATATCGCAGAAGGTGGAGGAAAAGAATCTGACAAGGATTTTAATCGTTTTCTTGATATCTCACTTGGTTCTCTGTATGAGGTATTAGCGGGCGTAGATACGTTAAGAATCACAGGGCTTTTAAGTAGTGAGAAATATCAAGAAATTTATTCATTATGTGAAGTTATATCTAAACAACTCGGAGGATTTAAAAAGAAATTGAAAAAATAATTGATTTAATGTTGATAGTTATATGTTGATAGTTGATAGTTATTTCAAGAACAAAAAAATAACAGTCATGGGTATTGGTCTTCATGGTGGCGGAGTTGGCACTGTGAAGTTTTTGGTGGCGCAAGGAGCTAAGGTTATTGCAACTGACCTGCGAACAAAGGAGCAATTAAGCGTAGCGCTGGAAAAATTAAAAGGGCTTAAGAATGTTGAATATGTGCTTGGTCATCATCGAATGGAAGATTTTTCAAAGGTTGATATGGTCATTAAAAATCCAGCAGCCTCTTGGTCTGATAAACATATTAAATTTGCTCTTGAAAGCAAAGTTCCGGTGGAAATGGATTCAAGTCTTTTTTTTAAGCTTTGTAAAAATAAAATAATTGGAGTAACTGGAACTAAAGGAAAAACTACTACAGCTACTCTTATTTATGAAATTTTAAAAACAGTTGGAAAAAATCCAATAAAGATAGGTATTGGGCAAGTTTCTGTGTTGGATAAGTTATTGCTGTTAAAAAAAGATTCAATTGTGGTGTTCGAGCTTTCTTCTTGGCGGCTTTCTGCTTTGGGACGAGCAAAGCTTAGTCCGCACATAGCCGTGTTTAAAAATATTATGCCTGACCATTTGAATTATTATGGCACGATGGAAAAATATTTTCAGGATAAAAAATATATTTTCACAAATCAAAAACCCAAAGATTGGTTGATTATGAATAATGATGACGAACTTCTTAAGGAGGCAACCAAGGAAGTTCCTGCTCAAGTTGTGCGCTTTTCATATGAGCCACTTAAACGTAGTAGAGCTGTTTTTATCGAGGATGACGCTATATATCTTAATAATGGAATTGATGTAAAAAAAATAGTTTCAATCAAGGACATTCTTATTCCTGGAAGACACAATCTTTCCAATGTAATGGCTGCAATTGGAGCAGTGTATGCCTTTGGTGTTAGTGCAGCAGAAATTAAGAAGGCTTTGCCGCAATTGAAGGGTGTCTCACATCGCTTGGAATTTGTGCGTGAGCTTGGAGGTGTGAAATATTATAACGATACAGCGGCCACAATTCCTGACGCAGCTATTTCCGGCCTCAATGCTTTTGAAAAGCCAATCATTTTGATTGCGGGTGGGACTGATAAAAATTTGGATTTTACTGATTTTGCAAAAGAAATTTTTGAAAAAACAAAAAATACTATTTTATTAAAAGGTAATGCGACAGAAAAGCTTCTTGCAAAACTTGGAAAAATTGCTAGTGAAGAATTTTTGCGCAACATTGAAACTGTTGGTTCAATGGAAGAGGCAACTGCATTGGCTCAAAAAAAAGCTGAACAAGGTGATGTCGTTTTGCTTTCACCAGGAGCTGCTAGTTTTGGACTTTTTGCAAATGAATTTGATAGAGGGGATAAATTTCGGGATGCTGTGAAAAAATTGAAGTAATCCGATACGAAACTACGAAACATGTTTGAATCTACGAACAAAATGCTGAACCTTGATTTTTTAAGGGAAGCATTTTTTGTAAAAAGGCTTGTTTAAAGTAAAAAACAGCCCATGTATTGTGCATGTATTTGACACATGCTATTTTTTGTGCTAGACTGTACTGTTACCATTTAATGGTAATTTAAAGAGAATAGGCTCTTTAAAAATTCAAAAAAAGGAAAGGAACTAGCCATGAAAAAAGTAAAAATGGTTGGAAGTTCGGATCTGATGCCGAGCTGGTTTGAAAAGTTTGCAAAGATTTCAGCAGAAATTTGGAGACAGCTTTTATTGGGGATGAAAAATCCTGGCAAAGGTCTGACGCTGGATCATTTGCAGGCACTGGTGGAACATCGCAATCCATTTGCGAAGACACAATTCGCAGATGTTCAGTTAGATATTATTATTGACTGGCAGGATTTTTATCGGAAAACATTTGGTGGTTTTTGTGACTATTCAAATGTTAGAATCCCGGAAAAACCTGAGGGTGAGTGGCGGCTGCTTATCATTGAAGATCTTTCACTTGAGCAGCTTTACGCAAAATGCAAAGAGTTGTTTCCATGCTGGCGTTGGACAAATGATGATCTAGACAAGAAAGTTACCTGGAATGAGCGCAACGCAAAAGATGGCGTGCGTGCTATTTGGGTCAAGGATGTTCAGGAGGCAGATGAAAATTTGAAAAATCTTTCTGCTGATGATATCCAAGAAAAAGGCGTAAAGACTGAGACGTTGGCTGAGCGCTTGATTCATGAACTAAAGTTTTTTAATGAAACAGGCAATCATCTCGACATCAAAAATGTCACACTTTGTGCTGGCTCTCGCCGCTCCGATGGCCTCGTTCCGCGCGTGGTTTTCGATGGCGACAGGATGGACGTCGATTGGTACCGTTCCGACGGCGCCAGCGGCGGCCTGCGTTCCCGCGAAGTAGTTTCTTAACCTTTTTCCTATTTTACTTTTATCCTATGCGTCGCTTTCGGTACTCCGAAGCGACGCTCTTTTTATACATAAATAATCCACCAGCTTTAGCTGGTGGTTTTGATTACTGGTATTTTTTTGTTTTTTATATGGCTGATTAAAACTTATACACTTTCTGTCGGTCGACGGAAAGTGTATAATACAAATTGGCTAATACAATCGGTCTGATTATATTTTTTATAAAATAAAATTGGGTAGCGATTTGCCAAGTAGTTTTTTGAAACTGCTTGTCTGATTTTAACGAAGATTTGTTGAAAAACAATGCTTCATAAAAAAATCTGACTGTGAGTCAGAAAAACTCAGATAATTTTGTAAAAAATTGTCGGTGATACGGAAAGAATCAGACAAAATGCTGGCTCTCGCAACTCCGATGGCAACGTTCCGAACGTGAATTTCAATGACGACAAGATGAACGTCAATTGGTACCATTCCGACGACGCCAGCGACGGCCTGCGTTCCCGCGAAGAAGTTTCAAAACTGCCTATTGATAGACAGTGAAAAATCCTGCTCACTCCTGGGTAGGATTTTCACTTGTTGTAGCTCTTGTATTTTTCAAATATGAAATCCAATTGTTAGTGTCTTTTGAAATTTCTTGAAGTGAAGTTTGAAACAAAATATATTTTTTGTATTCAATGATATTAAGCTCATACATCATACGAAAAAAGCGTTTCAATTTTTCTATTTTCACACGAGCCACAAGGATTAGCTGTAGTTTGCTTGGTTTTGATACTAATGCAGCTTCGATAATAAGATCCATTATTTCCAAACAAGAATTTTCAATTTTTACATATATTCCAAATCGGTCGCGCTTGGAAAGTTTGGGGGAAAGCAAATAAATAGATTTATAAAATTCACAAATCTTATGCACCAAGGGAACATTTTTGAAATCATTGACTGTGCTGGGGGGGGGTGGTCTTAATTGTGAGGTTTTCCATGATGATTTATTTGAAAAAATAATTAGTCTCGAAAATTTGTTTTTTGCTTGGCGTGAATTTTGCCGTAGTAAAGGAACTAAACAAGATGTCCAGGAATTTGAATTTAATCTAGAAGATAATCTTTTTGCCTTGCATGAAGAACTAAAAAACAAATCATACCAACATGATCAGTATACCGCATTTAACGTTTGTGATCCAAAATTAAGACTAATTCATAAAGCAACAGTTAGAGATCGCGTTTTGCATCATGCAATTTTTCGAATTCTGTATCCCATTTTTGATAAATCTTTTGTTTTCGATTCATATTCTTGCAGGCTGGAAAAGGGAACTCATCGCGCAGTGAATCGGTTGGAGGAATTTTTGCAAAAAGCTAGCAGTAATAATCATAAAAATATTTTTGCACTCAAATGCGATGTTAGAAAATTTTTTTGATTCAATTGACCAGGATGTTTTATTGGAAATGATAAAAAGAAAAATAAAAAACAAAGATGCTTTTTTGCTTTTGGAAAAAATAATTAAAAGTTTTTCAAAAGGTCTGCCACTTGGGAATGTCACTAGTCAACTTTTTGCTAATATTTATCTCAATGAGCTTGATCAGTTCGCAAAACATATTTTGAGGGAAAAATATTATTTGCGATATTGCGATGATTTTATTTTTTTAAGTGAAAATAGGAAACATCTCGAGGAAATTGTTGCGCTGGTTGATAATTTTCTTGAAGATAGATTGAAATTAATTTTACATCCGAATAAAATAATAATTAGAAAGTATCGACAAGGTGTAGATTTTCTTGGGTATGTTGCGTTTCCTCATCATCGAATTTTTCGTGCAAAAACCAGAAAAAGAGTTTTGCGAAAAATCAAAGAAAATAGGGATAATTTTCAAAAGAAAATTATCTCAGAAAAAACATTTAATGGTAGTCTGCAGTCATATTTGGGAATATTAAGGCATTGTAATGGATACAATATTAAAAAAGATATCGAAAAGATAATCCACCATGATGCTACACATATTTGCGACCGTCAATAAGGGTAGTATTTTTTTATGAAATAAGAATATTTGGAATATAAACAAAAAAGCAAAGAGTAGTGGGAGTCTTGAAAAAAAGTCGTAAGTCTGTATAATTAGCCTATAGATGGAAATAAATTAATTTAGGCTTAAATTAGATAAATATGGCTGAATATTTTGAAATTATTGGTGGTAAAAAACTTTCAGGGTCAATCGATGTTAGGGGGTCAAAAAATGCGACTACACCTATTTTGGCTGCCACACTTTTGACCAAAGAGGAATGTGTTATTTCTAATATACCGCTTATTGAGGATGTGTATCGCATGATTGAAATTTTGGAAAGCATGGGCGTGACCGTTGTTTGGGAGGGGGAGCGAACAGTGAAAATTTGTGCTAAGGATCTCGATCCAGAAAAGATAGATTTGCATACCGTGAAAAAATTGCGCTCCTCAATTTTATTGTTGGGCAGTTTAAGTGCGCGCGCTGACAAATTCAAGATTGCTCATCCTGGTGGTTGCACAATTGGCAAGCGTCCTGTTGGAACGCATTTTGATGCCTTGGAAAAAATGGGAGTAAATATTATTCAAGATGAAAATTGTTATATTGTTGATGCGACAAAAAGAAAGGCTGGTAAAGTTGTGCTGCGAGAATTTTCAGTTACAGCAACTGAAAATGCAATGATGCTGGCTGCGGCGTTGCCAGGTAAGACAACTATCAAAATTGCAGCGGCTGAACCACATGTGGAAGATTTGGGAAAGTTCTTGATTTCTATGGGTGCAAAGATAACAGGTCTTGGAACGCATACTTTGGAAATTATTGGAAATGAAAAACTTTCCGGTGCCAAGCATGAAATAATTCCTGATGCCAATGAGGCCGCAACATTTTTGATTATGGGTGTGGCAACAAAAAGCCCAATCACGGTTAATAATGCGCGCGAAGAAAATTTGGACATAGTTTTAGAGAGACTCAGGCAATTTGGCGCAGATTTTGAAATTAAAGAAAATTCGATCACTGTTATTCCGCAAGAAAAATTGTTTGCAATCGAAAAGATTGATACGCGCACCTATCCCGGTGTTCCTTCTGATGTGCAGCAACCGCTTGGAGTTTTGGCTACGCAAGCTGAGGGTGAGACGATGATTTTTGACACGATTTTTGAAGGACGATTTAATTATCTAAGCGAGCTTGAAAAAATGGGAGCGCATTCTAAAATTCTGAATCCTCATCAAGCTGTCATCACCGGACCCGTTCAATTGAAAGGTGGTTCAATCAAAAGTTTTGACCTTCGCGCTGGAGCATCGCTTATTATTGCAGCACTTTGCGCCAAGGGAACCACGACGATTGATGAAATTTATCAAGTTGACCGAGGATATGAAAGGATTGAAGAACGCCTAGCTGCGCTTGGTGCTGATATTAAAAGGGTTACAAAATAAATTATTTCCCGTGTCATTCCCGTGAAAACAGCTTGCCCGCCTTTGGAGGGGGAATCCAGGTTACGTGTTTATTTATTAAATCGTTGATATTGAATGGGGCTGGATTCCCAGTCAAGCTGGGAATGACAGTTAATTTGTTTTAAGTGAAAAAAGAAAAAGCATGCTCACTTCCTAAAAAGAATTTATAAAAATATGACAGAAGAATTTAAAATTGGAAAACATTGTATTGGGGTTGGATGTGGCGCACTTATTTTTAATGATAAAAAAGAAGTCCTGCTGATGAAACGAAGTAAAAATTCCAAGAATCAGGCGCTTTGGTGGTCACAACCTGGTGGTGCAGTTGATTTCAATGAAAAGGCAATTGTTGCAACCAAAAGAGAGATTAAAGAAGAGCTAGGGATTGATATAGATATTTGGGCTGAGGTTCCACACATCGATCACGTTTTAAAGAAAGAACAACAACATTGGATGGCAATTCCATTTTTGGCTAAAATTAAAAAAGGAGTTCCAAAAATAATGGAGCCAAATAAATGCGATGAAATTGGTTGGTTTGCATTAGATAATCTTCCAAGCAAACTTACGCAAACAACAAAAGGTACCATTAAAAGCTACTTGGAAAAGAAATATATAAAATTATAATTGTTATGGAAAAATTTTATAATGCGATTGCGGAATTTCATAAGAAGAATGAAATGAAAGGGACGAATAATGAGGATATGCAATTTCGTTTGAATTTGATGACTGAGGAACTGGGCGAGTTGGCGCAGGCCGTGATGAAAGGGAAATCACGTGAGGAATTTTTGGAAGAGAATGTTGACCTGATTGTTTTGATTTTAGGAAATTTGATCAGCACTGGGATTCCTGTGGAAGAATTTGAAGAAGCCTTCTGGAAAAAGCACGCAAAAATAATGAGTAGAGAAAAAAGAAAATTAGAAAATGGAAATTTTAGAGTGTCAGAATTTAAGAGCTAAGCCGTTTGTCATTCCGGGCGAAGACCCGGAATCCAGCCCGTCTTTATCTCAATATAATTTATTATTTCAGGAAATGTAGTGTTAATTTGCGTCGGGTCTGGATTCCCGTTTTCACGGGAATGATACAATACTCAACTTTAGAAATTTGTAATTAAAAATTTGTAATTAGGAATTGATTCGAAATTCAAAATTCTTTTTAAATAAATGTTTATACGAAGAATTGGAATTTCAGCCAAAGGCTGATCAGCCTTTGGCTGAGATCTTGAATTGATATATAATTTGTTAATTATCTTGTACGATTATGTTTATCAGACGGATAGGTATAGATTTAGGAACAGCAAATACTTTGGTTTTTATACCGGGTAAGGGTATTGTCGTGAATGAACCATCAGTGGTGGCAGTTTCTCCGGTGGAGAATATTGTTTTGGCAGTGGGGAATCAAGCGCGCGAAATGCTTGGGCGCACACCGGACAATATTGTGGCGTCTCGTCCAATGAAAGATGGTGTGATTGCGGATTATCGCGTGACAGAAGCGATGTTGAAATATTTTATTAATAAAGTGACTGGAAAAGTTCGCATTTTTAAACCTGAGATTATGATTTCAATTCCGGCCGGAGTGACTTCGACTGAGCGTCGCGCTGTGATTGATGCGGCTGTGAAAGCTGGAGCAAAATCAGCGTACGTTGTGAAAGAACCACTTTTGGCTGCAATTGGTGCTGGAATTCCGATTCATAATGCTTCTGGCAATATGATTATCAATATTGGTGGTGGTACATCTGAAATCGCAGTAATTTCGTTGGGCGGTGTTGTGGCAGCGCACAGCGCACGCGTGGGTGGTAATAAATTTGATCAAGCAATTTCTGATTATATTAAACGAAAATATGGCTTGGCAGTTGGGGATAGAACTGCTGAGGATATTAAAAAAGAAATTGGATCTGCGATTGCGCAAGTTAAGGAAGATCATATGGAAGTGCGTGGACGTGATCTTATGGGAGGCTTGCCAAAAACAATTAAAATTTCTTCCAATGAAGTGACTGAGGCTTTGCAAGATGAGTTGAGAGAGGTTATTAATGCCATTAAAAAAGTTTTTCAAGAAACTCCTCCAGAATTGGCTGCTGATATTATGGACAAAGGAATGATTCTTTCAGGAGGTGGAGCGCTGCTTCGCAATCTTGATCAACTAATCACGAAAACAATTGGTGTACCGTGTTATGTTGCTGATGACCCATTGTTTTGCGTGATCAAGGGAATTGGAATTGCTCTTGATAATCTTGAGGTTTATAAAAGGACGATTACTTTGTCTAAGTAGTGGCTAGTGTTTCGTTCGAATACGTTTTTATTTTTGTCACGGAGAAATAATTGCAACTTTTGACATGAGCTTTTCATCGCTCGCTCGGAAATTGAAAGAGTACTTTCATTTCACTCGACTTCGCTTGAAAATAACACCAAAGAGACTTATTTCTAGTGAAAAAATAAAAAGTATTCTCACTCACATCTTTATGAAAATAGTATAATGAAAATTGGTATTGATGGCTCTCGGGCTTTTATAGAAAACAGAACTGGAATTGAAGAATATTCATATCAAGTCATCAAAAACCTGCGTGATAAATTAAAGGATCATCAGGTTGTTTTGTATGTTAAAAAAACTTACAACTTACAACTTACAACTTACAACGGAGTTGTTAAAATTAATGATTTGGAATTGCCAAAAAGTTGGCGAATAAAGGTGATTAAATTTCCTAGATTTTGGACGCAGCTTGGCTTATCCTTGGAAATGTTATTACACCCAGTTGATGTTCTTTTTGTGCCTGCTCATACTGTGCCAGTTGTTCACTCTAAAAATACTGTTGTAGTTATTCATGGGTTAGAATATGAATTTTGTAAAAAATCTTATTCTTGGTGGGATCGTGTTTATATGCGCGGAACGATTAAGAAATCATGTCAGTGGGCAAAAACTATCATATCTGTATCTGAAAATACAAAGTTAGACTTAGTTAGATTGTACAATGTAAAAGAAGATAAAGTGCGTGTTATATATGAGGGATATGATAATTTCCAATTTCCAATTTCCAATTTCGAATCAAATCAGAATGAAAAAATTTCGAAAATTAAAACATTAGAAATTTATTCAAAATTCAAAATTCAAAATTCAAAATTTCTTTTATTCATTGGTCGCATTGAAGAACGGAAAAATATTTCCAATATTATTAAAGCTTTTGAAATTTTGAAGGAGAAATATAATATTTCACATAAGTTGGTATTGGCTGGAAAACCGGGGCACGGATATGAAAATATCAAACTACAAATTACAAATTCCAAATACAAGGAAGATATTGCTGAACTAGGTTTTATATCCGAAGAAGAAAAGTGGGAATTATTAAAAAAAGCTGATGTTTTTGTTTTCCCAACCTTGTATGAAGGTTTTGGAATTCCTGTTCTAGAAGCGCAAAGTGTTGGTTGTGCTGTTGTGGCTTCCGATAACTCGTCAGTGCCTGAAATAGTCCATTCAAAACACCTTCTCTCTCCGGGAGAAGGTGCCCCGATAGCAATCGGGGCGGATGAGGGTGGGGAGCAATATTCTGCCCTATTGGTCAATCCCCAAGACCCTCAAGACATTGCCGAAAACATTTTTAAGCTCATCTCGGACGAAAGCTTAAAAAATGCTATAATACAGAAAGGTCTGGAGAACGTGAAAAGGTTCAGTTGGGACAAATGTGCAAGGGAAATTGCGGAAGTACTTTTGAAATAAAAAAGCCGAGTCATCTGGGACTCGGCATGGTATCGTTTTTGTGCATTTTATGAAAGTGTTTTCACTTGTGTCATGGCGGTTTCCTTGGTTTCGGAAACGATTTGATTGATTGAAGTAATTACGTAATCAAGTTCTGTTAACTGGTTTATGAAGGTAGTGAGACTTTTTTCAGGAAGAGGATAAATCATCACCTTGAGATCGAAAATGGATATGTCTTGTCTTGCTTCCTGGAAGTCAAACTTGATCATGAATTCTTCGTCAAGCCTTTTGCCTCTTTCATTTTCGTCAACGTATGCTCGAAGCATTTGGAAAGAAAGCATTGTGACCGTTAGGTACATTTCAAAAATACGTAATTTTGGGGTCATGATAGGCTCCTTATGAAAAGAACTAAAATATTGAACTCCCGAGGGTTCAAATTAATATATGATAATTATGGAAAATAGTCAAGTAAAAAAGAATATAAAAGTTGCCTTGGTGCATGATTTTTTGGTGCAGTGGGGCGGAGCAGAGCGAGTTTTGAAGGAGCTTTCGGATATGTATCCTGAAGCGCCGATTTTTACATTGTTGCATGATAAAGAAAAAATGAAAGGATTACTTGATGGGAGGGATATTAGACCATCATATTTGCAAAAGTTTCCTAAGTTTTTGAGAAAAAATTATCATTGGCTTTTGCCATTTTTTCCAGTAATTCCGGAAACTTTTGATCTGCGAGAATATGATTTGGTAATTTCTTCTTCTGGCGCCTGGAGCAAAGGTATTGTCACAAAATTGGATACTGTGCATGTTGCGTATCTTCATTCGCCGATGCGTTTTGTTTGGGATTATAATGAAAGATATGTTAAAGAAACTGAACATAAGAAAATGAATTTTTTGACAAGGATAATTTTTAATTATCTTCGTGTGTGGGATCGCTTGGCAGCTGACAGGCCGGACTTTCTGATTGCAAACTCTGTTTATACTCAAAAGCGTATAAGCAAATATTATAGACGTGAAAGCACTGTGATATATCCCCCTATATCTAACAATCAACAATCAACAATCAACAATCAACAAGAAATATTGGAAAACAAGTTGCCAGTTGTTAGTTGTCAGTTGTTGGTTGATAATTATTTCCTTGTTGTTTCTAGATTATCTCCATATAAAAAAGTTGATTTAGTTGTGGAAGCTTTTAATAAGCTTGGTTTACCATTGGTTGTAATTGGGACAGGTCAGCAAGAAAAACATTTAAGAAAAATAGCAAAAGAAAATATCAAAATTTTGGGTTGGCAAGACGATTCAGTTATTTCACAATATTACCAAAATGCTGAGGCCTTTATTTTCCCAGCAGAAGATGATTTTGGTATTGCACCTGTGGAAGCGATGCTTGCTGGTGTGCCTGTGATTGCATATCGAAAGGGTGGTGCGTGCGAAACAGTGCAAGAGGGGATTACTGGGGAATTTTTTGATGCTCAAACGTCGGAAGTGTTGGCAGATGGAGTGAGAAGGTTTTTAGACAATAAAAATAAATATGACAAAGAAATAATTAAAAAAAGAGGAGAAGAATTTAATAGTGTACGATTTCGAGAAGAATTTGGTCAGTTTGTGGATAAAATTTTATTAGACAAGAAAGGTTAATAAATTTCGAATTCTGAATTTCGAATTTCGAATCAAATCTGAATGACGTAATGTTTCAAACATTAAAAAATTTAATCATTAAAAATTCATTCAAAATTCAAAATTATTCAAAATGGATTTCATTGGTAATATAAAATCAGTAAACTTGCTTAAAAAAGCCCTCGAACGTGGCGCACTTAATCATGCTTATCTTTTTTCTGGACCTGAAAAGGTTGGAAAATTCACCTTGGCTAAGATGTTTGCCTTGAGTGCAATTGCAGGAGAACAACTGAATTTGGATATTGATAATATTAATAGGGATGCACTGTTGGATCTTGTTATTGTAGAGCCTGAAATTTTGGAAAAGAAGGGAATATTAAAGCAACGAGATATACCTATTGAATTGATAAGAAACTCCAAACAGAGCTTGAGTTTGTTTCCATATCATGGAAAATATAAGATTCTTATTGTTAATGATGCGCATCGCATGACTATTGCAAGTCAAAATGCTCTATTGAAAGTCTTGGAAGAGCCAAATCCAACAACAATAATAATTTTAGTTACACATGAAATTGATAGGATTTTACCAACAATACTTTCGAGATTGCAAGTTATCAATTTTGGATTGGTTGAGAATATTGAAATGACTGATGGGTTTTCGAGTGATTTTTCTTTTTCAACGGATTGCGTTGAGCTTTCCATTGGGAGACCGGGGTTGGCAAAATTTTTAAATGAAAATACTGAGGAAAAGACCTTTAGGATTGAGGCTTTGGATGAATTAAAAAAAATACGGAAAGGATCTCTTAATGATAAGTTTAAATTAGCAGAAGATCTGTCAAAGAATTCGACAAAAACTTTGGACAAACTTAATATTTGGATGTGGGAATTGCGTAAGAACGCATTAATGCTTGAAGAACAACAAAGAAGTGAAGCATATGTTGGAATCGAACAAATTCAACAGACCATGGCAATGCTTAAGCGAAGTAATGCTAATGCAAGGCTCATGCTGGAAACTTTATTTATGGATTTATAGAAAAATGTAATGACGAGAAAATATATACAAAATTGCACTGGAAAAGATTGCGATGGCAATAATGGCGATCAAGAAAAGGTTTTAATTTCCAGAAAATTAGCCAGAGTCATTTTCTATGTTTTGGTGGTGGGATTTTTTGCAGTTTTGGGATATGTTTTGTTATTTTCAGCATATCTTAGTATTGAAAAAGTTGAGATAGCTGGAGTTGTGGAATTAAGTGAGACTGAATTGCAGCAGAAAATAAAGGAATCTTTTGAAGGAAAATTTGCAGGAATAATTCCGAGGAATAATTATTTGTTTATTTCTCAAAATAGTGTTGAAAAATTGCTCAAAAATGATTTTAAAAAAATAAGAAAATTAGAGGTGAAAAAAAACTTTCCTTCGGATGTATTTATTAGTATCGATGAACGTAAGGCTTTAATGGTTTGGTGTTGTCAGGAAAAATGTTTTTTGCTTGATGAAAATGGTATAGCGTATAGTGAGGCTGATTTTAATTCTCTTGAACTTCAGCAAAATAATCTTTTGCGAGTTGTTGAAAATGGCGGGCAATCGATAAATGTGGGAGAGAAAATAATAGAATCCTCATATGAACAGTATGTTTTGGCTACCAAGGAATCTTTGAAAAAATTTGGATATGACACCTTAGAGGAATATTCCACACCATCTAGAATGGCTGAAGAGGTAAGGGTTAAAACAGCGCAAGGTCCAGAATTCCTTTTTTCTACTCAGTTTTCATTGGAATCAGCATTGCGGAATTTGACTGTTGTCTTGGAAAAAGAAATTCCAAAAGACAAAAGAAACGAAATTGCATACATGGATCTTAGAAATGAGAGTAAACTTTTCTATAAATTTAAAGATATTGAATCATTGTTGCCAGAAGATGAAAATACTGAAGATAAAAAAAATATGGAATAAATCTATTTTTGTGCGTGCCGCATGTTTTTAAGCGAAAGGTTTCTTTTTTTTAAAAATGTGTTATACTTTGAGTATAAAAAAATAATAAATATGAAAACAAAAAAAGAAGGTCTAAAAAAACAAGTAGAAGTAAGAGCAAAGCCTGTTAAAATAAAAAATATTAAATCAAGTGTCCACACAGTATCAGCTGTTAAAAGGGTTGTGAAAAAAACAAAGCTTGCAACTACTCAAAAAAAGAAAGAAACAACAATCAAAAAAGCAAAAACTATTGCTGCTTCAAAATTGCCTGGCAATAAAAAGACTGTTATTGATTATTTGGTAAAGCTTGGACGTAAGGAGATACGAGTTGACATCAAAAGAATTGCATACATGCTGTTGTCGTTGCTGGTTGGAATTTTGTCTGCTGGATTCCTGCTTGGAATTTTGGAAAAAATTTATATTGAAAATAGTCTTAAGACAGGATTATTTCCGCCAACTCATCAATTTCTTGGCATGCACTTGTTTTTATTGCCATCTGCATATGTTGCCATATTTTTGTCAGGATTAATATTTGGAGTTTGGCTTGGTCTGTGGGGATGGAGAGTTGTATATATTGAACATCGTCATCGTATTTATCAAAAAAAATAAAACTTGTCATAATACAGAAATTTGCACAATATAAAAAAAGTATCATTACTGATACTTTTTTTATATTGTGCAAATTTGTTAGTTTGAGTGAGAAGTTGGAATGTAATAAATCAATATTGAATTTCCAATAATAGTCACTGGTTTATAATTTTGCGTCCAAGCATAGTTATTGCTTGTATTTTTATTGGTCTTGTCGTAAATGCTGGTTTGCAATGAGTTGACTGAAATGGCATACCATCCTGCTTCAATGGGTCTCATTGAATCCCACCATTGAATATATTTTTCTCTAAGCACCTGTTCCGGTCTTCCACCACCAAAATAATCAACATGAATTTTGTCGATTTGAGGATTTTTATCTAGAAAAATCTTTAGACGTCCCAAGTCTTGACCCCAGTCAGTGTTTGAATCTGTGACATATTTGTATCCATTTTTTGATCCACCAATTGTTTCATTGAAATATGAAACATAATTTGGATAATTAACAATTGGAATAAGAATGATCCAAGCAAGTAATGCAAAAAGAATTATATGTATTTGTTTTTTTGTTATGTGGTGTTTGCCTCGGAGAAAATCAAAGACTTTTTTTGTTATCAATAAATACAAGAGTGGCATAATTGGAAACAAATGTCTGAGTCCAATGTTTAGATTACCAGTAATGCTGAGATATGAATAAAGAATAATAAAACCAAATAGCATGTATTGCATAACTCCTGTTTGCAGAAAGTGTCTGATATTTTTGATAACATGCTTATTTTCTAATGCTATCTTGAAATTATGAACTATTTTTATGCAAGCAAATGTGATTGAAAAAACAATAAGCATTAAGAATGGTAAAGTTTCCTTAAGCATAAAAACCAATGGGAAATATGAGGCGGAAGCATCGCTGGACACATTTTCAAGATAATATGCTCCATTGCCTCCAGCTACTCGTTTGAAAACCATGGTAACTCCAAGCATGTATTCAGCAAATGGTCGCAATACCGAAGATGAATTGAGGCTTGTCAACATGCTATTGGTTGTTTGGCTTAGAATGTTGGGATCACTTAGTGGAAATGAAAAGTTTATTTGTTTGGAAATTGTCCAACTTGTCATGTTGAAAGTATTAAAGAAATATACAATCCAAACAACAAGCATGGAAATGGCAAATGCTGCAAGACCTTTTCCGAGATAAGAAAAGAATATTTTTGTTCGCACTGATTTGTTTTGATTTTCAACTTCATCATGTGAAATTTTCTTTATTAGAGGATAGCCAAGCAAAACAAGTCCAAGAATTGGATAGGCCATCAATGATGAAAACTTTACCACATTAACGAGTCCCAAAAAAAATCCTCCAATCATGGCATTTTTCCATGTCGGATGCTTGATAAATTTAAGAAAGAAATAAAAAGCAAAAGTGAGGAATGCTGCAATGCCAATGTCAGTTGTCACATAGTGGTTGTGTCCCAAAATGTTGGGGTCAAAGGCATATAATGTTAGAGCAAATAATCCTCCAAGAATTCCTGCAAATTCTTTGGCCCACATAAAGATAAAGAGACCAAGAAAAACTGAAATTATAATAATTGGAATACGTGCCCAAAAAAGAATCTGGTTAGGATTGTTGCCAGCTTCATAGAGAAGGTGTTTTCCAGCAATCCATTGACCATCATCCCATATTCTGTTGAGGCCGTCGCCACTCCAAAATTGTTTTGTTGTATCAAAGTTTAAGTTAAGAAAAATAAGTGGCAAACCAATCATATCTTTTAGTAGTGGTGGATGTTCCGGGTTGAGTCGCATATCCTGTTCGGTTACATAACTGTATCCAGCAGGAATATGTGCAATTTCATCAAAAGTAGCACTGTCATTTTTGGCATTCAATACAGAAACCGTTATGAAAAAAGTCATAATGACTAGGATGACCCACGGGTAATGTTTTTTGAGAAATTTTTCCATAGAGTTTTTTGTGGTTTGTTTTTTAATTTGTTAGTGTTAAAAATACATCTCCAAATTTGTTTTTGTGTTCTTGAAAAGTAAGACCAGGGATTCGCGTGCGAATTGAATTTATAGAATTCCAATCCCAGCTAGTGAAAATAATCTCAGCCTTTTCATTCGCTCCTATTTTTATTGTATCAATTTCATGGGGATATATGTAGAAGGTATTTGGCAGTGTTGGATTGAGATAGCTTATTGTCAGTCTTGGCATTGAACCTGTGACAATGTATTTTTTTTCATCCAATGGAAGAATTCTTATGTGATCAGAAATTGCTCTTGTGTTGGCTTCAAAAACAGCATGTTGTTTTGGACTGTTGGCGAAAAAGACAAAATATTTTATTGGATCTGCCAAGCCAATAAAAAGAAAACCACCAATTAAGGCTGAAATTGTGAAAATTTTGTAGGCATGTCCAAAATTGGAATATTTCTTTATTATCCAAAGAAATGGAATGGTGGAGATTATCATTGCAACTGGTATTGTTCCAATTGATCTGAGGGCATGCGGGTTTCCTTCATTTGCCAAAAATTCAGGAATGAGCAAGATTAGAAACCATGATAGTAGAAAAACATAAATATCCATTCTTTCATTGCGTTCTCCTTTTGTAAATCTTGTCCATGCATAGTAAAAACATTTTCTGATAACATGGATGAGTCCAAGTAAAAAAGTTATGGCAACAATTGGATTTAGCAATGGATAAGGTGGATAATTGTGACGCATGTTTAAATCTCCCATTCCAAAATATTTTTGCAAACTTAGACTGAAAGTTTTTGCAATTGTTGCTGGGAGATTGCCGCCATTTGTTGCTGGATTAAAAACAGAAATAACACTGGTTCGTGAAGCATAATGCTGTGGGTTATAATAGAAAAAATCCAAAAGCATTGGTGAGGCTGTCACAAGCATGGCAAAAGCAAAAATAAGGACATGTTTCCAATAATCATGCAAAAAGTTTTTGCGTGTAATCATTAACGATACAAGAAATACTACCAATACAATTGGGGAAACTCTGAAGGCGATATATGTATGAACTCCAAGTCCATAAATAAGTCCTGCAATAATGAAATCATGCAATTTTTTTGTGCGAAGTCCTTTGAAAATGAAATAGAATGCAAATGTGAGCAAAAATGGAACCATGATGGCCCTGAATCCAATTCTTGAAAAATTGATTGCCCAATATGAAAAAGCAGTTAGATATGCTCCAATAAGCCCAGCTGTTTGACTGCCAAGAAGTTCTTTGGAAAGCAGAAACACTCCAAGAACCGTGAGCGTACCAAAAATTATGGACCAAATCTTTAATGCAAATTCAGTTGGACCAAATGCCTTGATCGAAAGTGCTTGCAGGTTGATAAATAATCCTTCGCGACCTTGGTTTCCTTCATAAAAGAGTTTGTATTCCCCAGTTGCATTGGCAAGTTGTGCATCAACGCCGTTTTGAGCTTCATCCGGATAAATTCCTGATGGGATATTCTTAATGTTTGTCACACGTAGTGCAAAAGCCGCAATCAAAATTGCCAACAAGAGTCCCCAAACGATTTTTTTATTTTGCATTTACCCTGTTAAATAAGATTTGGGCCTACTTTTTTGTAGAACCAAACTGCTTTATTTTAGTATTTATTTTAAATCGCGTAATAATCAATCGTACCCAAATCTTAATTTTAAATTTTAGTAAAAATTTAAAATTATTTAATAGGCGAGCTTGACATAATGTCTTTTTTGTGCTAAGATAGATGGTTATAGGATAGTCCTATAGCAAGGCCAAAAAGGGCCTTAAATAGGCTCTTTGACAATAAAATATACACACACTAAATAAAGGAAAAGGGGAGGCTGCTATGTTTGGAGAAAAGATCGATCGTTGGGTAACGGGGTTAACTGCAATACCTGTTTTCGGGGTTATGCTCAAAATGCTTCTTGATAAGATAACCGAAAAGGGCACTGAAAAAATCATGAAGCGACTGGAAAAGGTTCTTGGTCTGGATGTTGAAGGGGCTAAAAAGGACATCACGGACGAGATCATTTACAGTGTTGCAGTTAATGCTCTTGATGATGTTAGTGCAAGAGATGTAGATGCCTTTGAAGAACGACTTCGTCGTGAGGACAAAGAAAAAGCTGAAGCCTTTGTGTTGTTTGTAGCTAAGATAGTTTCACAGTTTGAGCGTGAGGTTAAAAAAACAGAAAATCCTAAGAAGGGAGAATCTGGACCGAGCACAACTCAAACATACAAGGATCTTGAGGAAGGCATTAAACACGCCAAAAAATTCCTTGAGTCACTCCTCCTGAATGTTGGCGCCGACGCTGATGTCACATTTAATTCACGAGTCGCTTTTCTTCAAGGAAAGAATGTTTTTTCCCTGATAAAACCGAAGAGGGTAGAAAGCGTCTTTGAAAAAAAGGCGGAAGAGCTTGCAGGCAAAGCTTACGAGGCTATTAAGGAAGGTGTCAAAAATGGTGCTGATAAGGTAAAAGAAAATATTACCAGTATTCCAAGTGATGCCAAATCATTTCGAGAAAAAGCTCGCGCATTCCGCGCATCCCAAGGAGGGAAATAGTTATGTGGATATTCATACCTTTCTTTATTATAGTGTTGGTAGTTGTTGGTTTGGCAATCTGGTTTCGCAACACCATCGCAGATCTTGTTGGTGGGGTTGTGGATTATACAATTGGTGGTCTCATGGCTATATGGCCAACTATAAGAACCACAGTGCTTATTGCAATTGGCGTTGCTATGGTGGGATGGATCGCTCTGCTGATTTTTATGGTTAGCATTGGCGCATACGCAAATTCAATTGTGAGTGCCCTGGCTGTAAGTTTCCTGTTTCCAATATGGTTTGTGGCATTTGTTATGCCGCCATTTGCAAATAGAATCTGGTTTCTTGGTCCGTTTGTGAGAATTTCGAGAATGATTTGTTCTCCAATTCTCCTGCTGGCATTAGTGCATCTTGCTTTCGGGCTTTGGTCGCCAGAATCAAAAGGGATTTTTCTTCCACAAACGCGCCACTCAAACCGAGAAGGAATCAGGAATTTTGGGGACATTGAATGAAGAAAAAGTTGTCCTCTATAATGAAACCGCCCAGGTTGTTGTGCATAACATTCCGAAAGGTACGCGAGTAAAAATCGCCGACCTTAAAGGTGAGCCTGCAGCCGAGCGATTTGAAGGCATGACCAAGGTTATGCTTCCGAATCAACACGGCGATTTCGTGGGAGGGTTAGAAGGCTATGTTCCATCAAGAAAAATTGACTGGAAAAAAGCCTGAAAAAATTTCACCCAAAAGGAGGTGATGAAATAAAGGCGCAGTATGGAATTTTCCATTACTGCGCCTTTTAATTTTTCATAAAAATTTGCTATGGGTGAAATAGGAATTTTGTGATATAATTTTTAGGTAAATAAAAAACTTTTAGCAATATGAATTTTTTAAATAAAATTTTTCCTGGTAGTGAAAATAATATTAGATATGCTGTTGATAAAGGTGATAATAAACCAATCAGTATAGGGAGGTCAGTTCCTATAACTTTTATTGAAGATGAACCAGTGGCTGCAATTGAACAGCCAACTGTTGAAAATCCAGTTGCTGATATTGAAACAGGTAATGAAAAAATAAGAGAGATTATCGAAAATTCATTCACTCGAGTTTTTGCTGTGGAAAATAATAGAGATGTGAGAATATTTAGTCAGAAAAAAGACAAAGAAACCACTATAGGCGCATACCTAAAGAATGGTTTTAATGAAATAGGATTGATTTATAAATTAAAAGAAAAGTTTTTTGCTGCTTATGGTAAAAATGAGGATGTTAATAATGAAAATGTTGATAATTTGGTCAAAAATTTTTGTTTGAATAATGTGGATGAGTTTAATGGGTCTGAAGATATGAAAACTGCCATTAAAGCTGTGTGCAATAAAGATGCTGCCGTGGAGGAGGAAAAGGTTGATGAAGAATTAAAAAAAGACATTAATAATACTTGGAATAAGATTTGTGATTTGGCTGATGGGCTCAATAAGCAAGCAAATATTGACTGGGAGAGTGGTCAATATATTGAAGACTCGGTATCTTTCTTCAAGGAAGAGGCAGATAAAATAAATGCCCTAATTTATGAAATTAATGGCAGAGTTAAATCAGATGGTTCGATTTCAGAATATTCTGACGAAGTACTAAGTTTTTTCCAGAGCCATATTGAAAAACTTAAGCAATTGCAAGAGGAATATGAAACAAACAAGGAACAATTTAAAAAAGTTGAAACAAAAAAGGATAAGCAAAATTTCGAAAATTGCAAAAAGTTAATTGTTAATATTTTTGATATTGCCAAGGATGATATTGAAAAAACGCAATTTGCAGTTAATTTAAAAGGTGAGGAATATTATTGGGAAAATTTTGATCAAATAAAAACAGATGAATTATCTGAAGAAGATCTGAAAGAATTCGAGGGTCTTGTTGCTGGCGCCAAGAAAGAGATTTCAAAAATATTATCAAACAAAAAGGAGTATTTTAATAAACAAGATGAAAAAGCAAAAAAAGATGTCGAAGCAAAAGAGAATGAAAGAAAAAAAGAGCTTGAGAAAAAAATAAAAGAGCGCTTTGCGGATGCGATTGAAAAAATAGTAGATGTTTCTCATGCAGATTTTGAAACAAAATATACTACCTTAACAACTGGTAAGGAATTTGAAGGAGATTATCGCGAAAAGATAAAAGAATATTTAACATTGAGTCCAAAATTTTTGTTTGATGCTGTCGATGCTCATTCACTTGAAGAGAGAACAGCTTGGGAACAGATAAATCAGACAGTGGATGGAATTTTGGATGAAAATAATGATAAGCAGGTTATTGTGGTTGATGGAAAGAAAACTTATGTTATCAGAAAAGTTGAGAAAGAAAAAACTGAAATGGTTGCAAATATTTCAGAAAAAATTGCAAATATTTTTGTACGATCTGCAAAAAAAGCACTCGAATCTTGCGAAGCAAGACTGACTGGTAAGGATGGGGAGAAGGGATATTTGGATAAGTATGATGATCCCGAGGACAGGCAACAATTTTTGATGCTGTTAGTTAAGCCTGTTATACGGGAATTGATTGAGGCAAAAAAAGAAGCTTTGAATGACTCTTTTGGATTTTCCAAAGACAATGAAAAGGAATTGCTGAATTATATTTTAGAAGCAATAAAAAAATAAAAATATATGTTCGAGCAGGATCCAAATTGGAATGATGTACATGAGGATATGAAAGCATCTGCTGATGCTGCTTTTGATAATGATGAATTTGAAGAGGCCACTAAAGGTGGTGCCAAAAAAAGCGCTGAATCAGATGCTGAAAGAAAAGCCAGGGAAGAATCGGAGGCAAAAGAGAAAGCTGATGCTGAAGATGAAGCAGAAAAGGATCGCAATGAAAAAGAAAAAATAAAAAGACATGAACATATAGAAAAATTATTCTCTTTTTATAATAGAATTATTGTTGCAAATCATCCAAATGAGATATTTGGAGCTCCTGATAAGACAAAGGATATTAAAACTCAGCTTAAAGCGCTTAAAAGAAGCTGGCTCAGGTTTTCATCGGAATATAATCCAGATAAATATAATTCGCATTTAACTAGTCATCCATTTCCTGTTGAAATTAATAAAATTGCTTCTAATGCGCGTTTGATTTTGGATTTATTATATGCTGAGGCTGTCGACAGGATTAGCAAGCCAAATTTTTCTAAAAGTCAGGGAAATCGCGAAAAAGAGCAAATAAGATTGGGTGCAAATATTAAGAGCGATATAACTTCAGCCTGGGCTGCCGAAGAGGCATTTTGGAATAGTAAAAAACCAGGCGGAAAGGCTGAAGGGGATACTGAAGATGAATCGAGTAAAAAAGCCGAAGAAGAAACAGAGGAGAAAACAGCGGATGCTTCAGAAAAAACTGAGGAAGAGAAGATGAAAAATGATGGAAAACAAGGTGAGCAGGAAAATACAAATGAAAATGCGAATGATAATAGTCATGATGGTGATAATGAAAAAAATCAAGATCAAGATAGCGATAATCAAAAAAAACAAGAAGAGGGTGAACGTAATGAGGGGCGTGGTGCAGAAAATGAAGAACATGGCAGTGCAAAAGATGAGATAATCAAGGAAAGAGTAGAGGCTATAAAAAATCTTAGACAAGAATTAGATGTTTCTCGAAAAGAATATTTAGAAACTGATTATAAAAAAAATAAAGCTTGGAATAGGCTCGGTAAGTTTTTTGGTAACATTGGGAAAGCAGAACGTGAAAAAAATCTTGAAAATGATCAAGACATTGCTTGGTATAGAGCACATTATGATAATAAACTTTTCGATTTGCAAAATCTGTTAATTGAGGATGCTAGGGAGCGTGGCGTATCTGATGATGAATTGGTTAGTCTTTATGCTGAATTTAGGACTGAACAGAAAATAAAATTAGCTGAAGAACATGATCAAACAAAAATTGAACAACAAGATGGAAAAACCAGGGCTTTTGTTGGTCAAAAAATGCAGCAAATTTCTGATAAGTATAAATCTCTGCCAATTTCTAAAAAAATTGCAATAGGTATTGTTTTTGCCGGGGCAGCTTTGACAGCTGGACAAATTGGTGCTGGCGCTGTGGCTGCAGTAGCAACAGCAGCAACAGCAAGAAGGGTTATTATGGGGATGATTACGGGGGTTGGTGTTACTCTTGGACTTGAAAAAATTGGCAAGAAAAAAGATAAAGCCAATGTTGAAAATGATAGAGTATTGTTTATAGAAAAATTGGCAGGAATGAATAATGAGGAGAAGTATGCTTTCTTATCTGACAGTATAAAAAATGTTACCATAAAAGATGAAGAAAATACTATTGATAAAATAAAAAATCAAGATGTGCGTCAATTGGCTACTGGTGTAATGGTCGGAACATTTCTTGCTTCTGGTATAGCTGGTGATCTTATAAAAACAGGATTCCATAAGGTTGCAGGAATATTTGGTTATAGTGATGCAATAGAACATGCAACGAATTCTCAAAAACATGATTTTTCAGTTGGGAACAATGCTGACACAACTTCATCAGGATTAAAGCCTATTGATTACGAGAAATATGCGGCTGGCGGGAAGCCTCCAGTTTCAGCTCAGGATGTTGTACCTGGAACAAATTCAGCTGAAGTGGTTGCTAATGTTTCAAAGAAAGCAGCTGAATCTTTGACGATTGAAAAAGGTTCAAGTATTGAAAAAACATTAATTGATCATATTAGAAAGATCCATCCAGAAATGAAAAATCCTGGGGCTGCTGCACATCGTATGTGGTTGGATTATATGCATGATAATAAGGATCAAATTATAGCAAAAGTTGGTGATAATGAATATGCTAAAATGCTTAAGGATGGAATGGTTAATGTGAAACCTGGGACAACTATGATTATTGATGAACATAATCCATTGAAATTTGAATTGAAAGATATTAGTGGGAAAATTTCACATTTAGATGGGCATCACTCTGTTGGTGCGCATAATAGTATTTTAACTGCTGGGCAAGAAATAGGAAACGCTGGACCAGAAATTACTTCAAATGTTCTACCTACAATTTCGTCAGAGGCAGCGGAAAATGCGCCATGGAATGGCGAAGTTTTGGAAAATCAAAATGCAACAGTTGAGCAGATCGAAAAACAATATGGCGATGTTTTGAATGCAACTGGAGATAGTGGTGTTTTGGATTCAAATGGTGTCGATGAAAAAGTTTTACGAAATGCACTGGAAGGAGCAAAAAAGAATTTGGCTGAAATAAGCAGCAACCCAGATGGAAGTTATGGCAGAATGCTTAGAAATGTGCTGAAAGCATTTTCAGATAAAGATATTCTAGAATGGAATAGGATTGAAAAATTAGAGGCTGTCAGAATGTTGATACCAGAAGGGAGTCCAGAATTGGGATCTTTGTCACAAAATGCTCGTGCTACCATGAGAGCTTACGGAGAACTTGTGCCTCCGAAAAAAGGTGAACTTGTTGGCAAATGGGTTGTTCGTTTTATGCAGGCAGCTAGAGATGGTGCAATTAGAAGATAAGATAACTAAAAAATAAAAAATAATTTGTCTTAATGTAACCTCAGTGAAATGGTCCTTGTGGAATTTCACGGAGTAAATAATATGGAAGAACATAACACTGCACAAGCAGAAGCCTTGCAGCAACTTATCAAAGATTTGGGAATTGATACTCTTTCGGAGGACAAGCAAAATGAACTCATCATCAAAATGACAGAAGTTTTGCTGAAGAGAATTTTTTTGGAAACAATGGATAAGCTTGGAGAGGAAGGACGCGAAGAATATGAAAAAATGTCAGAAGGGGAAGTTTTGCCTGAACAAATCGAGGCTTTTTTCAAGGAAAAAATTAATAATTATGATGAAATGGTGCAAGAAATTATTGAAGAATTTAGAGGTGAAATGATGAATGCTAATAAATAATTTTCAATTTACAATTTTCAATTTTTAATTAATTTTCAATTTTTCAATTCATTAATTTTCAAACATTTGGAAATTTATTCACCCGCCTCGCGTCGACGAGCAATCGTCTTTGCGAGTCGAGGCGGGTTGGAAATTGTTTAGAAATTAGAAATTAGAAATTAGAAATTTATGTTAAAGAGTAATCTGGAGCCTATTGAAGAGAATGATTTGGATTTGGAGAGTAAAATTGGTATAGAAAAACAGAATGTTCCAAATGAGAAAATAAATCCATTTGGAAATATTGAACATGAAATCCCTCGGGAAATTAGTGCTGCTGAGAAAGATGGCGCATATGGAAAAATTTTAGCCAAAGTTCAAACTCAAGCAAATGATGATATTGATCATTCTGTTGTGGCGGCAGATGCTGAGGCCGGATCTTTAAAGATGGATGCAGAATCTCAAGTTCAACATTTGGTTGATATTGCTACGCAAAAAGGTGTTGTGCACGCTGTGAAAGTTGCGCAACATATGCAAGACAATTACATTCTCGACACTTTTCACGATCGCATGCTCGGCGAAGAATTGCATGATGCTTTGGTGGCAAAGGGAATGATAAAAGAGTTGTAAGCTCAATTTTCAATTCACAATTTTCAATTTTCAAACAATTTTCAATTTTTCAATGCATCAATTTTCAAACATTTGAAAATTTAGTCATTATACCAAATCAAATAAATTCGTGCTATAATAGTTTTGTAAGCCCCCTAAAACAAAAACAAAACTATGCCACAACCAGCACTTAGAATTAAGCCCCA
>LBRX01000002.1 GCA_000991645.1 Candidatus Moranbacteria bacterium GW2011_GWE2_36_40 | reverse complement strand
CAATGCACTTTTCTAGGATTTCATTATCTGGCATTTTCTATGATTAACTTTCGGTCAATATTCGGGAAAAATCTATGATTACTTTAGACCAGTTCAATTTATTATTATTATACTATAAAATAAAGCTTTTTCAAAATAACGTTATCAATAATTTACAATTCACAATTTTCAATTTTCAAACAAATCTCAATGTTCCAATGCATCAATTTTTTAAAAATTTTAAAGTTAAGTCACTAGTTCGCCAGCTGGCGGATTGTTTAGAAATTAAAAATTGAAAATTAAAAATTTTTATAGTGTCCATCTCAAAAAGTCATCCACCACCAAACGAACACTGTCATAATCCTGACGAGAAGCTTTTATTTTTCCAAGTGTGGCCATATTGTTTGCCAAAAATAATCTTATCATTTTTATAGCATTAGAGCTTATGGGCAAACTCAGGGAATCATCATGCTGCGAAGGACAATTTCCACACAAAACACCGCCAGAGCGAGAATTAAAAGAAATTGATTTTTCGTTTAATTTTCCCCCGCAAGCAACACACTTATCAACCTCAAGCGCATAGCCAAGAGAATCCAATAATTTTATTGTAAAACCAAGCCGCAACAAAATTTGTTTTTCCGACAATTTTTCCACGGCAGCAATTTCAACCGCCTCAAGATATTCCTTGAGCAAGACAAACACTGCATCATCAGGATGTTCATAGTCAACCATTTTATCAAAGATGGCTAGTCCTCCAAAAGCTTCCGTCAATGCATCAATATCTTGTTTAAGAAAAGAAAAATTATTTTCCACAATAGAACCTGTTATCTTACCTAAACCTCTAGCTCTAACAATTGTGATATCAGCCAAAGTGATATTTTCCAATGAAGCAGCCAGTTTGGCCTGAGCTTTGCGAACACCTTTAGCCAATGAACGAATTTTGCCACCTTCAAGAGTATAGATTGTGCAAATCCTGTCAGTTTCTCCCGCATCACGCTTATTTAAAATAATGCCAGTGTATTTATATTCCATCTTTTCATTATAGGGTGCTTGTTGGGTCCTGCGCAATATCTGGTTTCAAAAAATAACTCCCAGCTTTTGATTTGGCTGTTTTCTTTCGAGGCCGTTTAATGACGACAGGAAATTAAGAGCGATTGGCCATGAATTTTGACCAAGAGCGTGCCGAAAAAGGAAACAAGCAAATCAAAAGCCAACTAACAAACCATACGTCGTGTATAACCATGTTTGTGGAAAATAAAAAAAGGTTACCGACAAGTTGCCGGTAACCAAAAAAATTTTGGAAAAATCAAATCACTCCCAGTAAATTTGCTCACGCTCACTAAAAAAATCTTGCGTAAGCGAATTTAAAAAAAAGAGAAAAAGAAAGAAGGCGAAAAGTGCAAGCAAGCCTTTTTTGACCAAAACAACATGATCAAAAAGAAATGTGCCGACAAAAAAATACACAGCAATCATTGCAATAGAAAGAACAATCAGAAAGAATATCTCCGAAATTCTTTCCAGAGAAGCTACTATATCGCCAAGCCTTCCCTGCCTTTTGACTCCTACTGCATTTGCATATTTCATTTTTCACTTCCTTTCTCCTGGTTTTTCCAGGCATGGTTGAATTTCCCCTTCTAATATCCAAAAAGAACTATCTTTATGGATTTATTTTATCATCTTTTGATGGAAATTAAAAATTCATTTCCATCAAGCACGATTGTTTTTATCAAATCACCATCTTCAGAGATTTCCTTGTAAATGGCATCGGAAAGCGTTTCTTTAGCAATAAGGTCACCAAATTTTTCAAACACATCCGATTGTCCATTATAGCACACTTTGATGTGATTGTCAACATCATAGCCTGCCTCTTTGCGCATCTCTTGAATGTGCCGCACAATTTCACGAGCCACCCCTTCCAATGCTAATTCTTCGGTTATTTCAGTTTCAAGCAAAATTCTATCCTCTTGTTCAGCATCAACACAAACTTCTTTAACATTAAGTTCATCCTTAATTATCTCCACCAATTCATCTTCAAAGACTTCCTTGACTGTAACCTTGGACAATGGCTGACGAACTTTAATTTTTGCTTGGGAGCGAAGTTGCAAACCATGAGTCACAATTTCTCGCACGCTGCGCATTTTGTCATTCAAAAACTCATCCACATGATGACGATCACCTGTTGGCAGATCAGCAAGATGCACAGATTCTTTCCCAGTAAGATTTTTATAGATTTCTTCACTAATAAAAGGTGCGAACGGAGCCATCATTTTTGACAAATTTACCAACACATGATGCAAAGTTGCATATGCTTCATTTTTATCAACATCGTTTTCACTTTTCCAAAAACGCTTTCTGCTTCTACGCACGTACCAGTTGGAAAGATCGTCAATGAATTTTGGAAAAGAACGTGCTGCTTGATGCAATTTATAATTTTCCATTCCATCATGCACTGAAACAATAAGAGTATTAAGCTCTGAGAGAATCCATCTATCAAGCAAATTGGAAGCAACTGAATGCTTGAAATAATCAGTGTGTTTCCATTGATCAATATTTGCGTATAGCACGAAAAAGGAATACGAATTCCAAAGCATCCTCATTGGACCACGAGTAAACTCAGCAACATCTTTTTCTGAAAAATTCAAGTTTTGTGCGGCCACCACAGGAGAACTCATCAAATAAAATCTTATTGAATCAGCTCCATATTTATCAAACATCAACATTGGATCAGGATAATTGGAAAGACGTTTGCTCATTTTTTTTCCATCTTCTGCCAAAACTGTTCCATTCACAATCACATTTTTAAAAGCCACGGATTTTTTAATAGCACTTGCAATAATATGTTGATAATAAAACCAAGCGCGTGTTTGATCCACACCTTCTGCAATAAATTCAGCTGGAAAACTTTTTTCAAATTTTTCACCATTTTCAAAAGGATAATGCTGCTGCGCATATGGCATTGAACCTGAATCAAACCATGTATCCAACACATCTGGAACTCTTTTCATCTGCTTTCCGCATTCAACACAGTCAACAAGAATTTTGTCCACCACATGTTTATGAATATCCTCTATTTTTTGATTACTTGCTTGTTCGAGCTCGGAAACTGATCCAAAAACTTTCACCTCTCCACATTCACAACGCCAAACAGGAATAACAGAGGCCCAAAATCGCTGACGAGAAATTGACCAATCACGCGCACCTTCCAGCCATTTTCCAAAACGACCTTCTTTAATATTTTCCGGGGACCAATTTATTTCTTTTGCTAATTCAAGTGCTTTAGGCTTAATGTCAGCAACATTCACAAACCAAGAAGAAGTTGCGTAGTTTATAAGAGGAGTATCGCATCTCCAGCAATGAGGATAACTATGTTCATATTTTGATTTAGCAAAAAGTCTCTCAATTTTGGCAAGATGTTTTATTATTTCAACATCAGTCGAAGTATGATCTCCTGCTGGCTTGACGCTTAACCCTGAAAACTCTCCTGCGCCTGACTTGATTATGCCATCCATCCCAACATGCTGCACAAATGGCAGATCCTTTTCTTTACCAAGATTCAAATCGTCCTCACCAAAAGCTGGTGCAATATGAACAACTCCTGTTCCATCTTCAGCGCCAACAAAATCTCCACCAACCACTTGCCATCCATTGGAAAAATTTTCCAACTCTGGCTTAGCATAATATTCAAAAAGAGGTTTATACTTTTTTCCGATCAAATCCCTACCAAAAATTGTCCTCACAATTTCAATCTTTTTATCTTTAAACAAATCAGCAACGCGATTTTTTGCCACCACAAAAACTTCCTCCCTAAATTCTCCATCATTTTCAATATTAACCATCTCCACGTAGACATATTCAATTTCAGGATTTACAGCCAATGCTACATTCCCAATTAACGTCCATGGAGTGGTCGTCCAAGCCAAAACGTACACGCCAGGTTCATCCATCAATTCAAACTTTGCAGTTACCGATAAATCTTTTATGTCTTGATATCCCTCACTAACTTCCATTTGAGAAAGAGTGGTTTCGCAGCGCGGACAAACGTGCATTGAGCGATATCCTTCATAAATCAGACCCTTATCCCAAAGCTCCTTAAAAACCCACCATACCGATTCCATATATGAAAGATCCATTGTCCTGTAGGCATTGTCCATGTCAGCCCAGCGCCCCAAGCGATTTATTACAACCTTCCATTCATCAACATATTTAAGAACCTTTGAGCGACAAAGCTCATTAAACTTTTCAATTCCCATTTTTTCAATATCACTCTTTGCTTTTGAGCCAAGTTCTTTTTCCACAATATTTTCAATTGGAAGTCCATGGCAATCCCATCCCCATTTTCTTTCCACATGAAATCCACGCATCGTCCAATAACGCGGCACCACATCTTTCATTGTTGAGCCAACCAAATGGCCATAATGCGGCGTGCCTGTTGCAAAAGGAGGTCCATCAAAAAAAGAATACTCTTGATTATCTTTACGAATATCCAGCGATTTTTCAAATATTTTTTCTTTCTCCCAAAATTTCAAAATTTCTTTTTCCATTTCTGGCAAGCTCTGTTTTGGATCAACTTTTTTAAACATTTTTGTTTTTTTCAGCTAATTGTTTATAAACTTCTAATGTTTCACGGGCAGTTTTTTCCCAATCGAATTTCTTAACCTGTTCTGTGCCTCTGGCAACATATTCACGGCGCAACTCAGTATTTGAGGAAAATTCTTCAAAAGCCTTTGCCATTTCAACAGTATCCAAAGGATTAATATAATAAGCTGCTTCTCCTGCCAATTCAGGCAATGATGCAACTTGGGAAATAATTGCTGGTGTTTTTGTCGCAAAAGCTTCCAAAACAGTCATTCCAAAACCTTCATAGAGAGATGGCATTACAAAAAATTCTGCCCCCTTAAAAAGCGGAACAAGTTCATCACCAATTACATAACCAGTAAAAACCACATCCTTTGAAAGTCCCAGGTCTTTAATAATTTGTTGATATTCTTGAGCAAGCCAACCACGTTTACCAGCCAAAACTAATTGGTATTCAAATTTTCCACCACTTTTTTTCTTTTGAGTAAATTTAAATTTTGCAAAAGACTCCAAGAGTCTAGCGATATTTTTGGAAGGTTCCAGGGTTCCAAGAAAAAGAATATATTTTTTTGTAATATCATATTTAACCAATATTTTTCCAGCATCAATTTCTGATTCATCAAAAAAACGATGATCCAACCCACTATAAATAACATCTATTTTCTCCAATGACACATTAAGAAATTTCTGCAAATCAGCTTGAATGGAATTCGAAACTGCAATTATTTTGTCAGCCTTTTTTGCCATCAATCTTGCAATTGCTTTGTTGCGAGTTCTTTTCATTGCAGAAAGATATTCCGGGATATTAAACATGGACATATCATGAAAAGTCACAGCAACTTTTCCACCATAACTCATCGGAATACGATTAAAAGATGATGTTGAATGAAGAACATCCAATTTTTCTTTCTGCAAAGTAGCAGTACCCAAAATTTCACTATAAGCACCTGGAAGATATTTTTTATAATCAGAAAAAGGATAGAATTTTATCTTAACATTTGGCTGTGCAAATTTTTTAACATCCTTTTCGCGAACACGAAAATCAAAGAAAATAACATATTCGTTTTCCTTGTCTATCTTGAGCAGATGACGAATTAGTTGATAAGTGTAGTGTCCAACTCCAATAGCATCTCCTTTTTCAGGATTCAAAATCGAGCGTGCATCAATTCCAATTCTCATATATTTAGTTGATTGGTTAATTAGTTTATTAGTTAATTAGGAATTCCTATCTAACTAATTACCTATGCAACTAATTAACTTCTCATAATTTTCAATTTAAACCACCTTTTAAGCTAATTTTACATCTTAGAAGGTGCACCCACCCCAATAAGCTCAAGGACTTCAGCTAACACTATTCTAACAGCATTTATCAAAGAAAGTCTAGCGATTGTTAACTCTTCATTATTCTCATCAATAACCTTACATGCATCATAAAAACTATGAAATTTGTCAGCCAATTTCATTGCATATTGCGGAAGTTTGTGAACCTCATAACTTTCAAACTCAATTCCTTTTCATGAGTCAATAACCCACAACTAACAACTAACGACTTACTACGGTCAAAATTCAAATTTTTTGTTTTTTCTGTTGTTTGTTGTAGATTGTTAGTTATTTGTGACTTTGCAAGAATACTGGCGATTCTCGCATGTGCATACTGCACATAAAAAACAGGATTTTTAGAACTACGCTCTTTTGCTAATCCCAAATCAAAATTCATATGAGTATCAGGAGAATACATCAAGAAGAAAAATATTGTTACATCGTGTCCTATTTCATCAATCAAATCATCAAGATTAATAACATTTCCTGCGCGTTTACTCATGCGGGCTTCTTTACCATCCTTTATCAACCTAACCAATTGTGAAATAATTATTCTAAAATCTTCATTAAATCCAAGCGCTAACGCCACTGCTTTAAGCCGCGACACATATCCGTGATGATCAGCACCAAGTCCCATAATTAATCGCGAATACCCTCTTTCAATTTTATTGAGCATATAACCACAATCTCCAGCTATATAAGCATTTTTACCATCTTTTTTAATTAAAACCCTGTCTTTATCATCACCAAAGTCAGTAGTCTTAAGCCACAGCGCACCTTCTGATTCATAGGTTAATCCTTTTTCCTTGAGCAATGAAATAGCGCGCTTATCATATCCCTCATCACTAAGTTTTTGTTCACTTGTCCATTCATCAAAAGAAATTTGCATTTTTTCTTTGGTAGTTTTTTTGATGATATTTTCCAAAACTTCACGAGCTGCAATTTTTCCAATCTCTCGTACATCTTTTAGCTTTGCATACTTCTTATTAAGCTCATCAATATATTCTCCAGTGTATGAAGCCTCTTCGTCTTTCAAAACACTATGCCCTAATTTTTCAACTTGCCCACCAGCATCATTAACGTAATATTCATTCGTTACCTCAAATCCAGCCTTTCGCAAAACGCGTGAAAGAGAATCTCCATAAAATCCACCACGTCCATTTCCAAGATGAAGTGGTCCGGTCGGATTGGCAGAAATAAACTCATTGTTAATTTTAATATTTTTTCCAACTTCAGAATTTCCAAATTTCTCTTTCTCAGTATTTATTTTTTCAACAATATCTTGCAAATATTTTTTAGAAAGATAGAAATTAAGATATCCCGGCTGAGCCACCTCTATTTTTTCAAAAATCCCTGTCATGTCATGCTGAACTTGTTTCAGCATCTCTATGCTTTGCGCGCCATTCGTAACATCACGGGATCCTGAAACAAGTTCAGGACGACAAATAATCTCCTTGAGATAATTTGCCGTTTCCATTGGATTTTTACCAATTTTCTTGGCTAGAATCATGGCAATATTTGAAGTATAATCCCCAAATTGCTCGCTTTTTGGGTAGTCCACTATAATTTCATTCAACTCAAAATCAGGCCAGCCATTGGACTTTTTTGCCTCAGTTAAGGCACTTTTAATAATTTTTTGGATGTTTTTCTTCATACCTTAATTATACATGCTAGCTAGATTTGAGCAATAGAAAAACCCGCTTTTGCGGGATTTTTCGAATATTATGATAGTTACTTCTTTAATGGACAACAATAACAAACTCCCCTTTTATTTTTGAAGGATTTTTTGTAAAATATTCCAACACTTCTGAAACGTTTCCGCGCACCACTTCTTCAAACATTTTAGTTAGTTCGCGTCCGAGAATAATCTTTTTTTCGGGAGCAAATTCTAAAAGCATTGTTAAATTTTTAATAACACGATGAGGTGATTCATAATAAATGACTGGGATAACGCTTGCTGCCACTTTTTTAAAATATGTTTCTCGTCCTTTTTTGTGCGGAGGAAAACCCAAAAATGTAAACTGCTGCATATCAATTCCAGCTATACTTATAACAGAAGCTAGTGCTGAAGCTCCTGGAATTGGCAAAACAACAATATTGTTAGCAACGGCTTCGGCTACTAAAATATTTCCAGGATCAGAAACGCCCGGCGTGCCAGCATCAGTAACAACTGCCACATTTTTGCCAGCCAAAATTTCATCAATAATTTTTTCGATTTTATCATCCTTGGTATGCTGATGATATACAATTGCCTTGGTCTCTATGTTATAATGATTAAGCAATTTTCTGGTAACTCTAGTATCTTCACACGCCACCATATCAGCCTCCTTGAGCACGCGCAGTGCTCGAATAGTAATATCTTCAAGATTACCAATTGGAGTAGCGACGATAAATAATTTTCCCTGCATACCTAATAATCTGAACCATTGATTATCACATGAGATCACATGAGATCACATGATTTCACTGATTTAAAAATCATGTGTAATCAAAATAATCAAGTGTTAATCAGTGGTTCTGAATTTAATTTATGATTTTAACTACTCATGCGCTAGTCGGCGCTGCTGTTGGAAAATATATTCATAATCCCTTAGTTTTAACAACTATCTTAATCCCCCTGCATTATGCCTTGGATATTTTTCGTCATGGAGAATATTTAAACAAAAAATCAACTTTCAAAAATACAACTTGGAAGGTAACTCTCGATCTTTTTGTTGGCGGTGTGATTATTCTTGTTGCAATTTATGCTAAAAATATATCATCCGCAATTTCCATCTCAATGATCACAGGTGCGCTCATCTCAATGTTTCCCGATTTATTAACAGTACTCTATTGGAAACTTAATTTCAAATTCTTAGAAAAAATATACGAATTTCATCAATTTGTGCACGGCCGCTTTGCCGATGGATCACCTGAGCGAGCATGGACACTCCGAAATGTGCTTAATGACATTATTTTCTCGCTCGGTGCAATTACACTTTTATTATTGTAGAAAATTTTGAGAATACTTTTTATTTTTTCACTAGAAATGAGTCTCCTTGGCGCTATGTCAAAAGTTGCAATTATTTCTCCGTGACAAAAATAAAAATGTATTCGAATAAATTTTCACTCAATTTTTTAGAGGTATTTCGCGGTCCAACTTTTCTTGTCTTTTTTGAGTTGATCTGGCGTGCCGGCAAAAGTAAGATAACCACCAAGCTCCCCACCATCTGGCCCAAGCTCAATCACATGATCAGCATCACGAATAACATCCAAATTATGTTCAACAACAATTACAGAATTTCCTTTATCCACCAATGCATTCAAAACTCCAAGCAATCTGCGAATATCATCAAAATGAAGGCCAGCGGTTGGCTCATCCAAGATATACAATGTGCTTCCTGTTGATTTACGAGCCAGTTCAGTCGCCAATTTTATGCGCTGTGCTTCTCCACCAGAAAGATTTGTGGCACTTTGTCCAAGTTTCAAATATCCAAGACCAACATCTTCCATGGTTTTCAATTTTTCTGCAATAAGCGGATGCCGTGCAAAAAATCGAAGTGCCAAACGCACATCCATATCTAAAATTTGAGCAATATTAAATCCTTTATATTCAATTTCCAAAGTTTTTTTACTAAACCTTGTTCCACCACAAGCTTCACATTTCACATACATATCCGGCAAAAGATGCATTTCAATTTTCTTTGATCCATCTCCCTGACAAACTTCACAACGTCCACCCTTCATATTGAAAGAAAAGCGACTAGCAGTATATCCTCTGTTTTTTGCTTCTTCAACCTCAGCAAAAAGATCACGAATATGAGAGAAAACTCCTGTGTATGTTGCAGCATTAGAGCGTGGTGTGCGACCAATAGGATTTTGATTTATACTGATAACTTTTTTAATATGTTCAAATCCCTTAATTTTTTTGTGTTTTCCTGGCAAATCCTTGGTGTTATAAAAATGTCGCGATAACGCTTTAGCTAAAATATTTTTTACCAAAGTTGATTTTCCGCTGCCTGAAACACCGCAAATTACAACGAATTTATCCAATGGAATAGCCAAATCAACATTTTTTAAATTATTTTCTTCAGCTCCAAAAATTTCAATAAATTTTCCACTACCTGATCTTATTTTTTTCTTGTCGGAAACTTTTTTCTTTTTAGAAATATATTGAGCGGTAAGGTTTTTGGATTTTAAAAGTTGATCATAGTTTCCCTCAAAAACGACAACTCCCCCTTCTTCACCAGCTCCAGGACCCATATCAACAATCCAATCAGCTGCCTTAATAATACTTTCGTCATGCTCAACAACAATCAATGAATTGCCGATGCTTTGAAGCGCTTTAATTGTTGCAACCAATTTTTCCGTGTCACGAGAATGAAGCCCAATTGAAGGTTCATCCAACACATATACAATTCCCATTAACTGAGAGTTGAGTTGTGCTGCCAAACGAATTCGTTGTGCCTCACCTCCAGAAATTGTTTGGGCACTTCTTCCAAGATTTAAATATTCGAGACCAACATTTTCTAGGGCAAAAAGACGCTGCAAAACTTCACGCACAATTGGTTGCGCAACACTTTTTTCTTGAGAACCAATAGTCCAATTTTCAAAATTTTTAAAAAATTCCCTAAGATGCATAATACTCAAACCGACCATTTCATCAATAGTTTTTCCCTGTACCTCAACTGCCAAAAATTCCTTTTTCAAACGCTTACCATCGCAAGCTGGACATGTGTACGCAGTCATGTACTTTTCAATTTCTGTTCGAACATAATCAGACTTTGTTTCACGATATTTCTTTTCCAAAGCAGGAATAACACCTTCAAAATCATTACCACCGTACAACACTATTGCAAGTTGTTGGGATGACAATTTTTTAACTGGCACATTCATTGAAAACTTGTGTTTTTTTGCAACATCTTTCAATGTCAACAACTGGACACTTTGTCCACTTATTTTTCCTCCAGATTTACTCCATGGTTGAATTGCTCCTTCAATTAATGAAAGATTTTTATTTGGAATAATGAGTTCTTCGTTAACCTTCAATGTATAACCAAGACCAGCGCAGGTATCACATGCACCCTCCGGACTATTAAATGAAAAGTGTCTTGGTGTTACTTCTTTTATTTTTATACCACATTTACTACAAAAAAAATCTTGGTTATAGCTTCTCTCTTCAGTGTTATCAAATAAAAGTTTCATGGAAGCACCTCCAATCTTCATTGCAGTTTCAATTGAATCCAGCATCCTTTCAATATCAGGCTTTTTTTTGTCCAAAACAATCCTGTCAATAACAACCTCAATATCAGTTTCAAATGAATTTTCCTCAAGCATCATTGATTCAGCAACAGTAAACATTTTTCCATTAAAACGAACTCTAGCATAGCCCATTTGAGCAATTTGTTTTAAGAGTTCCTTGCCTTGGTTTTTATCTTTGGGTTTTGATAAAAATGCTATCTGAGTATGATGAGAGAAAGTTAAGATTTCATCCAAGATTTCCTGGCTGCTTCTTTTCTGCATTGATGTTCCACATTCAGGACAATGCAACACACCTATTTTTGCATACATAATGCGCAAATAATCATACACCTCCGTCAATGTTCCAACGGTTGAGCGCGGAGAACGAGAAATACTTTTTTGATCAATAGAAATAGGGGGTGAAAGATTTTCGATCTTATCCACGTCAGGCTTAGCCTGAGGATCAAGAAAATTCCTAGCATAAGTTGAAAGACCCTCCATATATCGACGATTACCTTCAGCATAAATAGTATCAAATGCCAATGAAGATTTTCCTGAACCAGAAAGTCCAGTAATAACAACAAACTTATCCCGTGGAATATTTACGTCAATATTCTTCAAATTATTAACTCGCGCACCTTTAATAACTATTTCACCAGTTGTTTTCAAATTATCTTTCTTGGAAGCCATATTATGTTGAAAATTTATGAATTGTAAATTGAAAATTGTCTAGAGTTTACCCATGCAGTGAAATTCGAAATTATCTAATAAAAATCTGCATGAATACTATACCCTAGCTGCTACAAAAATTTTTGATTACATAGAAAAGTTCGAATTTCTACTGCGGGGAATGATATCAGAAAAAACGTGAAATGTAAAGGATACCAATCTAAATGCAAATAACCTAAAAATATCAAGTTTTGTTACGTAATATATTACGTAACAAAAATCAGATCAATCAAAAGATTGACCTGATTATTTATTTATTTTTTAAATGATATTTTATTTCATGCTACTGCTCAACTGTGCAAACAAAATAAATCCGTATGTAAACACTGCCATCATCACAAACGGTGCAAGCAAGGATATATAATTCCGTTTATTTGGTTTAAAAAGTTTAAGCAACAATGAGTTACCAACCACTGAAATAGAACTCAATGCCATCGCAAGTCCTGCTAGTTCTGGCTTCAAAACTAATCCGAATGCAAAGAACACGCGAGCCGCAATCGGAATTCCAATCACATTATAAAACAAAGCAAAAAACATATTTTGTTTTATTTTCGACATCGTTTCTTTTGAAAGCTGAAACGAAGTAACAACGTCATTGAGGTCACTTTTCATAATCACAATGTCGCCTGCTTCCATGGCAACATCAGTTCCTGATCCCATTGCAATTCCAACATTGGCCTGAGCAAGTGCTGGAGCATCATTAACGCCATCTCCAACCATAGCCACTCGTCGCTTCACTCCTAAATTTTGAATTTCGAATTTTGAATTTTGAAATAATGGATTGAATTTATTTATATTTCCATCCTGCAGAGCTTTTACTACTTTAGCTTTGTCTTCAGGTAATATTTCAGCAAGAACATGAGCATCATCAATGCCTACAATTTTGGCAATCGCATTTGCAGTCCTTTTGTTGTCACCTGTTATCATGAATACCTCTATTCCCATTTTCTTTAATTTTTCCACCGCTTCGCGAGATGTTTCTTTAACAGTGTCTGCAACTGCAATGATTCCAACTATTCCCTCTTTGGTTGCCAAAATCATCGCGGTCTTGCCCTGTTCTTCTAGACGTACCATTTTTCGGTTTACCCTGTTAAATTCCGCCATAAGCGGACCATATTTAACAGGGTCAATCTCTTTATTTTCCAAATTTAAAGTTTCAATCATCAACTTGCGCGTTCCAATAAAATATGTTGTTCCATCAATATCTCCTTGTACACCTCGTCCAGTTATTGAGTTGAAATTTTGAACTTCTTTTAGATCAATATTTTCCTCGTCTGCGTGATTGCAAATAGCTTCAGCCAATGGATGCTCTGAGAGTTTTTCCAAACTTGCAGCTATTGCCAAAATTTCATCCTCATCTTGCGTGCTAAATACAAGAATATCAGTAACCTCTGGTTTTCCATGAGTAAGTGTTCCCGTCTTATCAAAAATTACAGCTGAGATATTACTGGCTGCCTCCAGGGCTTCTCCACCCTTCACAAGCACTCCGTATTCAGCACCTTTGCCCGTTCCTACCATAAGAGAGGTTGGCGTTGCCAAACCAAGCGCACATGGACATGCGATTACTATAACCGATGTGAACGCCATCAGAGCGAAAGCTAACGTTGAACCAAGAACAAAATACCATACTCCAAATGTTAAGATAGCTAAAATAATTACTACTGGCACAAACCAGGCAGAAATACTATCAGCAAAATTTTGAATTGGTGCTTTCGAACCTTGCGCTTCTTCAATCAAGCGAATAATCTGCGCCAACGTTGTTTCTGATCCTATTTTTGTAGCCTCAAATTCAAAACTTCCAGTTTTATTGATTGTTCCTCCAACAACATTACTACCGATAGTTTTTTCCACTGGCAAGCTTTCCCCAGTAATCATAGATTCATCCACAGCAGAAGAACCCTTGGTAATTTTTCCATCCACTGGAACTTTCTCTCCCGGACGAACAATAATAATATCACCATGAATCACATCATCAATAGCAATGTCGAGTGTTTGACCATCGCGGATCACACGAGCAGTTTTCGCTTGAAGTCCCATCAACTTCTTGATTGCATCAGAGGTTTTTCCTTTTGTTCTTATTTCCAACCACTTACCCAAGATTACAAACGTAATCAAATAGGCTGCAGTTTCAAAATATAAATCTGGAACCATTTCGCCGCCAATTCCAAATATTGTATGATTTTTCACTGCAAACAAAATATAGTTAATCAAACTATATAAAAATGCGGTTGAAGTTCCAATTGCCACCAAACTATCCATGTTGAAAGTTTTCATTTTCAACGCTGCCCATGCACCCTTATAAAAACCTTTGCCAATAAAAAACTGTATCGGAATTGTCAGCAACAAGGATATCATTGCAACATATGGCATAACTGGTTTTGCGCCAGGAAGCCATTTGAAAAAATCACCTAACATAAAATACAACATCGGTGCACTGAGCAAGGCGCTAAAAATAAATTTCGAAAAATATTCCGAGACTTCATGGTCTCTTTTTTTCTTTTCAAATTCACTGTCTTTAGCATCAATTTCCTGAGCACCATATCCACCCTTCACTATAGCAGCAATCAATTTCTGCGGATCGGTCAACTTTTCATCAAAATCTATTAATACTTTTTCAGCTGCAAAATTAACGGTGGCTTTTTGAACACCTGGCGTTTTTCCCAATGTTCGCTCAATTAACATTGCACACGACGCGCAGTGCATACCAGAAAGTGATAAGTTTATTCTTTTCATAATAATTTTAATTATTTAGTTTGATCCTTATTTATTGTACATCCTTGCATATTACATATTCCATTAGGAGTTTTGTCCTTGTCACTTATTTCTTCGACAATTTCGCTGCCACCATTTTCATCAACAACATTAAAAAGTCCCGTATACATCCCCATACTGCAAGAGAATGGGATTTTACCAGTCTCTTTTGGGGTAAATTCAATAATATTTTCACTGGCTTTCAAAGTTTTTTGAATTTTCAAGCTTGAAACCACCAAACTACTAGCACATGAATATGGTGCCTGAGCATCAATAATCCATTTGACCGGCACACCCTTTTTGATGGTAAATTTGTTCGGCGAATAACCGCTTGCTATTTCTTTCATCCTCACAACCTGCACTCCATTTTCCATCGTCACATTCGGATCATTTTGTTTGCCTGCCTGTCCGGTAGGCAGGTTACTAGTTGTGGGTTGTGAGTTGTTAGTTAATAATTGCCAACCTGTCAGATTATACCCATTAGCCATATTAAATATAGCCAAAAATATTACCAGTATTCCAGAGAATTTAAAGAAGCGCTTGGCAAAAATTCCACGCACCACACTGGCAAGCCCACCGACTCCCAAAAGTCCCGGAGCAGTTCCAAGTGCGAATATTCCCATAATCAAAGCTCCCTGAGTGAAACTTCCACTACTTACAGCGTAAAGCTGCATTGCCTGTGTAAATCCGCATGGCAGAAAAAATGTCAGCCCGCCCATGAGGAACGAGTTTTTGTGACTATATTCTTTGGTGCTTTTTTTTATACCAAGCGCACTGCTAATACTTTTCGGCAATGTAATTCCACCATTCTCCAATCTGGGAAAAATTCCAATTAATTTTAATCCAAGAATTAACATCACAATGCCAACTGTGATTGTCAAAATTCCCAGAGTCATTCCTGACAACTGAAATGATGACCCAATAAGTCCGAGCACACCTCCCAACAACGCATAGATTGCGATTCTGCCGGCATTGAAAAATAAATGCGGACGAAACTTTTGTGCAGGTGTAGCTTCAGGGTTTTTTTCACTATGACGAGCAGAAATTCCCAGAATCAAACCGCCAACCAATGCCATGCAAGTTGAAATTCCAGCAGTGATTCCCACCAAGAAAACTACTCCAAGACTAGACGGATTGCTTGTGTTACCAATACCAATATCAGTCAAGCCCAAATTTTTTGCTACAATATAGATACCAAAAAGAAACAGGAATGCGATTCCCAGGTCCTTATAATCACTAACGTTTTTACTGAACAATGGTTTTTTTTCAATTACCCCAATAGTATATCCCGATTCCCTGATTGCATTCTCAATTTCCATCATGCTGGGTTTTTGAGAATCATAAAAAATTTCAGCTTCACCTTTTTTATGGTTAACTTCTATTTTTTTAATTTTAGAAATTTCAGAAAGTTTTTCCTCTACCAATATTTCACAAGATCGACAATGCATACCACCAATAGAAACTATTATTTTTTGCATATTATACAATTTTATTTTTTAAGTATACCAAAAACAACCCTTGATTTAAAAAGGGCAAACAAAGAAAATGATTTATTCTTTCAAGAGGACGGAAGAAATAATATCTGGCTTCGGTGGCGAAGCAGAAGATAATTCTATTAATTTATATTGAAAAATATAATTTGGATCAATAATTGTTTCGGTGCCAAGAGGAAAAAATTTAATATTTTGATTGAAAGCAGAGGATTGAATTGCTGACGCACCACCTTGTTTATCTTCACAGCAAGGCTTCAATGCATTATTATCTGAAGTTTCATCTTGATGCATGATCATTACTGCTCCAGTTACAGCATGCATTGTTTGATCCAATGTAATATTATTATCCATTGAATTCATGGCAGCTGACCCGCTTCGACTCGATGAGACATCTTGTCGATTCGAGGCGAGAGCAATCGTTCCATCAGAAAAACCAGAAGCAACCAAAAGGATTGCAGCCAACAAAAAACTTGATAAAAAATTTCGTGATATTTTTTGAATCATATTTCCATTGCACAAAACTGAGCTCCGCCTATCCTCCCGAAGTTCAGTCTTGATTTGTATTTATTGATACGCAACAACAGTAACTGTCTTTCAACTATTTTAAAGAGTTTTTGCTGCGTAATTTTCGGTGATAAGAGATTGCAAAACGATGCGCCTCATCCATTATGTGCTTTACTGAATTTTTATCATTCAAAAAATCCTGCAATTCCCTTGGAAATTGAGTCATTTGGATTTTATTGGAAATTGGAAATTGGAAATTGAGATTTTTACGCGTCTTACCCTTAGCTACACCAACAATCAATACATCTAGTCCTAATTCGCGTACTAAGTCCCCTGCCATATTAACGTGTCCCTGTCCACCATCTAACAAAATCAAGTCTGGCATTGTCCAGTCATTATTAAATCTTCGCGACAAAACTTCTTTCATCATCGCCACATCATTTGAACCTTCTACTGTTTTAATTTTGAATTTTCGATACTGCGATTTTTCCGGCAGCCAGTTTTCTCCGCCAAAGGCGGATCCGCCTTTGGCGGAAAAAACTACCATCGAGCCCACAGCGTGATCGCCTGAAATATTAGAGATGTCGTAAGCCTCAATGCGGGCAGGCTTTAGCTTATTAGGCGTTAGCTTTTTAGAAAATTCAACAGGCTCAAAATCTCTTGTCATCAGCGCCACGTCGCGAATGTGTTGCAATGCAAAAATTTTATTTCGGAGGACTGCCGCTTTTTCAAATTCGTTTCTTTTGGAAAAAGTCTGCATTTCTTTTTCCATTCTTGAAATCAAACTTTTTTTCTTTCCCTGCAAAATCATTTCGATTCCACAGATATTTTTCCTGTAATCAACTTTGGAAATTGCATCCGCATAAGGCCCAGGACACATCCCTATTTGAAAATCCAAACAACCTTTTTCAGTTTTTTGTTTGCCAGCATGGAATGGAAAAATTCTGCGAATAATCTTAAGCGCAATCTGCATCTGCTGCTTGCTTGTGTAAGGACCGTAAATAGCTTTTAGCTTTTCAGGCATTAGCTTCTTAGTGTTTGTTTTTTTGCCATCCTGAACTTGTTTCAGAGCCTGCACTGAATTTAGCTCAGGGATCTCGCTGGGCTCTTCTAGATTCCGAAACAAGTTCGGAATGACATAATTTTTCAAGTCGGTTTTCCTCACAATCAAAACTTTTGGAAATTCTTCTTTAGTCACAACAAAATATGAAAAACTTTTATCATCTTTTTCCAGTGTATTATATTTTGGCTGATGTTTTTTGATTGAGTTGCTTTCCAAAATTAAAGCCTCCAGCACAGAATCGGTCTGCTCGAAATCAATGTTGACCACTTGAGAAACCATCAAGCCAATCCACTCACTTCGACCTGCCACGCTAAGTGGTGTGATCGGAGTCCGACTCCGAAATTCGGAGTCGGACTCCGAACCCTGCCCGCGAAAATATGAAGCCACTCGACTTCGCAAATTTGTGGCTTTGCCAATATACAAAATTTTGCCTTTTCCCCCACGAAAAAAATACACCCCTAGTGCTTGTGGTAATTTTTTGACAATATCTTGAAAATTATTTCTTTTCATGATTAAATAATTATTGACATTAATATCAATTTAATATATCATATTATTTTGAAGTATCAATAGTTCTTACAAAACAACATTCTCAAGGAGGAAGCGCGATGCAAAACAATGATAATCTTGTATCCATAGAAACATGTGTGGCTGTTCTCAAACATGTAGACAAACTTGATTTGGAGAATATTCATCCATTATTATTCAGATATGTAACAGAGTATGGAGAATTTGAATACTTTTTGGACAATGCATCCAAGGCCCAAAAAGGAATCCTTTTTGATGAATGCATCATAACTGCGTGCATACATGTATCGGCATCATTGTTGACATGCAAGCCACGCAGAAATATGCCTGCCATCTCAGCTGAAGAAGAAATAAAATACATCTTGAGGACGACAAATAAGGATGACCTACCCAACATATCATGGGCAATAAGAACAATTTTCATCTCAATGTTTGTTTGCCTAAACCACCTGAAACTACACAACAAACACGAGACAGTCTAAAAAAACAAAGGAACGATCCAAGGTATTTGCCTAATATGCGCAAATACCTTTTTATTTTTCAAAAAAACCAAAAATCATACGACCGCTTGTGTTTTGGTTTTTTTTGTTTTCTTACAGCGAATCAAACCTCTCTGTCCCGATTCCGTATCGGGACATCTCTCCTCATCTGAGGAGAGAAAGATAAAGAAAAAAGCTATTATAGACTTTTCGGTTTCAAAACTTGCCGCAAATATTTGGCGGTGTAGCTTTCTTTATAATATTTGATGATTTCTTCCGGTGGGCCAGTAACGATAATCTTTCCGCCACCATCTCCACCCTCTGGCCCCATATCAATAATCCAGTCAGCAGTTTTAATAACATCCATATTATGTTCAATTACAACAACGGTGTTGCCAGCATTTACAAGACGATTAAGTACTTCCAATAATTTTTTTATATCATCAAAATGCAGCCCTGTGGTTGGTTCATCCAGGATATACAACGTGTCCCCAGTAGCACGACGGGAAAGTTCAGAGGCGAGTTTTATTCTTTGCGCTTCCCCGCCAGAAAGCGTGGTAGCACTTTGACCAAGTTCGATATATCCCAAGCCAACATCTTCCAAAATTTTCAAAGGATCAGAAATTTTTGAAATTGAGGAAAAAAATTCAACACCTTCCGAAACAGTCATTCCCAATACTTCTGCAATATTTTTACCTTTGAATTTCACTTGAAGTGTTTCACTATTATATCTTTTTCCATGACAAACATCACACGGCAAATAAACATCAGGCATAAATTGCATTTCGATTTTCAAATATCCTTCTCCACTGCAATTATCACAACGTCCACCAGCAACGTTAAAAGAAAAACGTCCTGGTCCATATCCTCGCAATTTAGCATCCTTTGTTTTAGCGAACAATTCACGAATATGTGTAAAAAGTCCGGTATAGGTAGCAGGATTTGATCGTGGTGTTCTTCCAATCGGTGACTGATCAATCATGATTACTTTGTTTATATTCTCAATTCCAATAATTTCATTGTGATGTGCTGGCACATCAAGTGCACGATGAAGCTTATTGGCCAAGGCTTTATACAAGGTGTCCTCAACCAGCGTTGATTTTCCAGAGCCAGAAACTCCAGTCACGCAAGTGAAAACTTTAAGTGGAAATTCAACTGTCACATTCTTAAGATTGTGTTCACTCGCACCACGCACAGTAATAGATCTCTTCTTATTTATAGAGCGACGAACCTTAGGAATTTCAATTTGCAATTCTCCTCTAAGATACTGACCAGTAAGAGAATTGGGATTGTTAATAACCTCATTTGGTGTTCCTTGAGCAACAATTTCCCCACCATGTTTTCCGGCACGTGGTCCAATATCCACAAGCCAATCAGCACTGCGCATCATTTCTTCATCATGCTCAATAACAATCAAAGTGTTTCCTATTTTTTGCAGATGACGCAATGCGTCAATAAGCTTAATATTATCACGTGCATGAAGACCAATAGATGGTTCATCCAAAATGTACAGCACGCCAACCAATTGTGAGCCAATTTGTGATGCCAAGCGAATGCGCTGGGACTCTCCTCCTGACAAAGAATAAGCAGCTCTTTGCAATGTCAAATAATCCAATCCAACATTATTCAAAAATACCAAACGTGCAACAATTTCCTTGAGGATTCTTCCTGCAATTAATTCTTCACGATGTGTAAGTTTAATATGCTCAAAAAAAGATATGCATTCTTTTATGCTTTGAATTGAGGTTTCATGAATATTTTTTTGTCCAACTGTAACTAAAAGCACCTGACTTTTATAACGTGAACCATGGCAAACACTACAAGACTTTTGAGACATGTATTTTTCAATGTCTTGTCTAATTGCATCTGAAGTTGTTGTTCTATAGCGCTCTTGCATCCAAAAGATCACGCCTTTCCATGTCACATTAAAATGTCCTCCACCCCCGCGTGCAAAAAACTTTACCCTAATTACATCCTCATCACTATGACCATAAAGCAACAAATCCAATTGAGTTTTGGTCAGGTCACGCAAACGTTTATTGTCTGGTATATAATAAAATTCACAAACCGCCTTAAGCACTGAACCAATATAATTATTTTTTTTATAACTCCAAGGCATCAAACCTCCTTCGGCAATGGTTTTATTTTTGTCTGGCATTATTCTTGCAGGATCAATTTCTTTCTTCACACCCAATCCCTCACAAGCTTCACAGGCACCAAATGGAGAATTAAATGAAAACAATCGAGGTTCCAAATCTGGAAATTCAATATCATGAATTGGACAAGATAAATTCTGATTAAAAATCTGCTCAACCTCACACTCATCTGAATTTTTGGATTTAGAATTTTTTGTTGTTTGTTGTTTATTGTCTGCTGTCTGTTGTTTTTGACATTTTACTTTTACAATCCCATGTGAAAGCCTAAGAGCTTTTTCCACTCCTTCAAAAATTCGCGTCAAATTTTCATCATTTATTTCAACACGATCAACAATGATATCAATGCTATGTTTTTTATATCGCTCAAGCTTTACATCTTTAAAATCTTCCAGGCGCAATAATTTTCCATCCACAATCGCCTCAGAAAATCCACGCTTCCACATATCATCAAGGATCGCCAAATATTCGCCCTTTCGCTCACGCACCAACGGTGAAAGAATTTCGATAGAAACGTTGCGCGTATTCGCGTTTCCATTTTCCCCCCTCTCCTTTTTAAGGAGAGGGTCGGGGTGAGGTTCAGTGAGATTCAAAATTCTGTCCACAATTTCATCAGTTGAAAGCTTGGAAATTTCACGTCCACATTCTGGACAATGTGGAATTCCAATCTTTGCATAAAGAAGTCTCAGATAATCATGAATTTCTGTTACAGTTCCAACCGTTGAACGTGGATTGTGAGATGTTGATTTTTGATCAATAGAAATAGCAGGCGAAAGTCCTTCAATATAGTCAACATCAGGCTTATCCATTTGTCCCAAAAATTGCCTAGCATAACTCGACAAACTTTCCAAATATCTTCTCTGACCTTCCGCAAAGATAGTGTCAAATGCCAATGTTGATTTTCCACTACCAGAAAGCCCCGTAAACACGATAAACTTATTTCGAGGCAACTCCAAATCTATATTTTTTAGGTTATGCTCACGCGCACCCTTGATGACTATTTTATTTTCCTGCATATTTAAAATTAAATCACAAATTTAAAAGCGTAATACATAGTACTACGCTTTTAAGAAGAAATCAATTTTGTAATATTACTTTGCTGGCGTTTCACATGAAGCGGCTGGTGCACTTCCGCCTGCGGAAGCAGATGCTTGATCATCAAATCCAGCCACTGGAGAAGTTGCGGATAGTTTTGCCTGACATTCTTTTGGCTGATTTGCAAATCCTGAACAGATTGCCTTCAAAACACTAGCGCTGTCACGACCAGATGCAATTGTTGTTTCATTAACAACCAATGTTGGAGAACCTTGCACTCCAAATTGCACCCCCTCTTCCTTGTTAACCCCAAGAGACTTTTCCGTAGAACCAAATTGTTTAACTGCATCACTAACGCAAGTTGAAATTTGTGCAGCATTTATTCCCAAAGTTTTCATGCAGGCAGCGCTCGCTCCCTTGCTATCCTTCCAAAAACATTTCAAATAACTGTTTAATTTCGTTGGCTGTGTTTTACTGATGCAATATTGATTCAAGTTCTCATCCACTTCTTTTTGTCCGTGCAAGGCATAGTCAACAAATTTTAAGTTAAATTTAATTTTATTACCCAATGCTTCAACTGCAGGCAAAATGCCTCTTTCCATTTGAAGTCCATATGGGCAATAACTCATCACAAACAAGTCAACGGTTGGCACATCTGTCTTATTTTCAGCTTCAGTTTTTTCAGGAGCTTGCGCAGCTTTATCTGCTGCTGCTTCATCTTTCTTGTTCAAATCTATTGCCTGCGGGAAAAACTTGCTACCATCGATTGCAATATAAGCAACTATTTCTTGCTTATTAGCATCAATTGTCACCTTATACAATCCAGCCTCTTTAATAACCTCCTTAATTTCAATTCCCTTTCCATTTTCAGGAGTATTTTCCTTAATGAATTGCTCAACTTTTGCTTTTGCACCATCAACTCCAATATCTGTTTTTTTAATTTTATAAAGATAAGATCCAGCAACTGCAATAATCAATACCACAGCAGCTAATGCTACCCATTTGCCTTTACCACATTTGCAAAGACCATCCTTGCAACACAATTTATTCATAAAACAATTCGCATCTTTTTTGCTTTCAACTTTTTCTTGATCAATTTTTGTTTCAGAAGCTTCTAATATTTTATCTTCCAACTTGTTTTCATTTTCCATAAAATACGTACTTTTTAATACTTAAATTTTTTATTAAAATAGTGTCCTTTTAACACTTGTCCTATTTTACAGGGTTATTCAAAATCGCACAAGACTAAGCGTAATATGCGATACGAAAAAATTAAACTTACTTTAATTGCAATTTTCGCAAAGTTGAAATCTCATCGCGAATCAAGGCAGCCTTTTCAAATTGAAGACCCCTGGCTGCTTCTTTCATTTCTTTTTCTTTCTGTTTAATATATCCACCAATATCCTCCAAGGATTCAAGTCTTGAAAAATCCATTGCAATTTCAGGATTAATCTCGTGATCAACAATTGATTTGATATTTTTTTGAATTGTTTTTGGTGTAATGTGATGTTTTTTGTTATAAGCCATTTGAATTTCACGTCGACGATTTGTTTCATCAATAGCGCGTTTCATTGAGCCTGTAACACTATCTGCATACAAAATAACACGTCCATTAATATTTCTAGCAGCTCGTCCAATTGTTTGAATAAGTGATGTCTCACTTCGCAAAAAACCTTCTTTGTCAGCATCCAAAATAGCCACAAGAGAAACCTCTGGCAAATCAAGTCCCTCACGAAGAAGATTTACTCCCACCAACACGTCAAATTCTCCACGTCGAAGCCCTTCCAAAATTCGCACACGATCCAAAGTGTCAACATCAGAATGAACATATTCACATTTGATTCCATTCTCTTTCAAAAACTCCGTCAGATCCTCGGCCATTTTTTTAGTCAGAGTTGTAATCAACACTCTCTCATTTTTAGCCACCACTTTTTCAATTTCAACAAAAACATCCTTTACTTGTCCCTTGGCACTTTTAATAATGAGCTCTGGATCAATTAAGCCGGTTGGACGAATAATTTGTTGAGCAATTGCAGTAGAATTTTCTTTTTCATATTTCGAAGGTGTGGCTGACGTAAAAATCATCTGATTAATATGTTCTTCAAATTCTTCAAATTTAAGTGGACGATTATCAAAGGCGCTCGGAAGACGAAATCCATTTTCAATCAAAGCTTCTTTGCGAGAGCGATCGCCATGATACATGGCACCAATTTGCGGAATGGTCACATGCGATTCATCCACCACCAACAAAAAGTCCTTGGGGAAATAATCCATTAAGGTATATGGGGCTTCGCCAGCCAATCTATCTGTCAGATAACGCGAATAATTTTCAATACCATTGCAATAACCAACCTCTCGCATCATTTCCAGATCTTGCTCAGTGCGTCGTCCGATTCTTTCAGCCTCCAAAAGTTTACCCTTATCTTTGAAATATTTCACTCTCTCCTTAGCATCCGCTTCTATTTCAGCTAATGCTTCTTGCATTACTGGTTCCGGCACCACAAAATGTTTCGCTGGATAAATCAATGTTTTTTCCAAATCTCCCAATTTTTCACCCGTCAGCAAATCATATTCATGGATGCGTTTTACCAAGCCTCCTTCCAACTCAATGCGCGTCACAATTTCCCGTCCCGGAGTGATAACTTCAATCGTGTCGCCTGTGACGCGAAATTTTCCTCGTTCCAAAACTTCGCTGCGATGATATTGCATGTCCACCATCTTTTGCATGATTTTTTCGCGCGAGTTTTCTTTGCCTACTTCCACTTCAACCGTACCTTCACGATAATAATCCGGCGATCCCAATCCATAGATACAAGAAACAGAAGCCACAATAATTACATCTCGCCTAGACAAAAGTCCACTGGTCGCGGCATGACGCAATCGGTCAATTTCTTCATTGATTTGCACTTCTTTTTCAATATAAGTGTCCGATGAAGCAATGTATGCTTCCGGCTGATAATAATCATAATATGAAACAAAATATTCCACAGCATTTTTTGGAAAAAAAGTTCGAAACTCTTGCACCAACTGCGCCGCAAGAGTTTTGTTTGGCGCTATTACCAATGTCGGCTTCTGCACAGCCTCAATAACATTGGCAATTGTGAAAGTTTTTCCCGAACCAGTAACACCCATCAATGTCTGAAATTTTTTATGATGATTCAATCCATGCACAAGAAGCTCAATCGCCCCCGGTTGATCTCCACTTGGCTTAAATTTACTATCGATTATGAATTTCATAGTAATATTTTATAGAATTGAGGTTGGCTTGCCCCGTAGCGAGCCGTCAGCAGACGGATCTGCTACTGGGGTCGCCAGCAGGTTTATATTTTGAGTTAATTTCAAATTTCATAGATTAATAATTTCTAATTTTCAATTTCTAATTTCTAAACAATTTCCAATGACTTAATTTCTCAATGTTTGAAAATTATAACATTGAATCATTGAGATTTGTTTGAAAATTGAAAATTAAAAATTGAAAATTGATATCTAATACTACAATTTTATTATAAAAATGTCCACAAACATCAATTTGACAATTACTCATCAAAATTGATAATATATCAATACAAAGTTGTCATCCATTTAAAGGAGGAAACGATCATGAAAGAGAAAGGTTGCAGACACAGAGATCCGATGGTCGACAAAGGAGCTTAGGAATCCAAACACAATCAGGAGGTGCACTGTGGACAAATGGATTTAAACCAAAAGGCGCTTTCCATCGTGAAAGCGCCTTAACTCTTGCCAAATCCCCAAAACCTGCTATAATTTATTCACAACTAAGAAAGTCCGAATCTAGCCCGCCGTTGAGCCAAAAACGGATAGGTTGGAATGCTCCACTAAAAGCAAGGATTTTCTTGTTTGGTGGAATTTTTTTGTAGAAATTTTGAATTTTGAAACTCGAATTTCGAATCAATTTTTAATTTTTAATGATTTAATGTTTTAAACATTCTATCATTCAAGTTTGATTCGAAATTCAAAATTAGAAATTCAAAATTATTTCAATAAAAAGTTTTCACAATTTTATTGATCAATTATAATTAATTAAACAAAACGCGTATGCAATACGAACTGTTTTACCTTGTTGGCGAACGCCAAGAAGCAAACCTGCCCGCAATCAAAGAAGGAGTTAATGCAATCTTGGCATTGGAAAATGCCACAATGGTTGGAGAAGAATTAAGCGAAAAAAGAAAACTCGCTTATGAAATCAAGCACCAAAACAAAGGGATCTATATTACCAGACGTTTCGAACTTCCCGAAAATGACTTTTGGGCAGATGAAGCAAATGGAGAAAAAGAATTTGGAATCAGCGCCATCACAAACAAGATGAATCTTAATAATGATGTTTTGCGATTCATAATAGTAAAAACAAAAGATTTGCCAGATCTCGGTGCTAAAGATCGTCGCAAAGCACAAGAAATGAATTCGCAAAAACCACAAGGAGCACAAAGACCACAAACAAGAAACAATGATCGACGCGACAACAATTATCGTCCAGCACAACGACCTGTTCAACGTCAAACAACCCCAACTGCTGCTCCAGCAAAAAAAATTGAAACTCCAAAAGAAGAATCAAAAAACATCGACAAGCAATTGGATGAGCTACTCAATATTTAATTAAATTCGTTAAACAAATTTAAAAAGTTAAATAGTTAATTAGCTTACTAGTTAAATAGGAAAAATTCCTAATCAACTATGCAACTAATCAACTAATCAACTACTATGAATTTAAACAAAGTTCAACTCATCGGACGTTTAACTAGAGACCCTGAATTGCGCACCACTCCTTCTGGCCAAACAGTGACTAGAGTTGGAATCGCAACAAACCGAACTTGGAATGATAAAGCTGGACAAAAACAAGAGAAAACGGAATTTCACAACATTGTAATTTGGGGACGTTTAGCTGAAATTGCTGGACAATATCTAACCAAAGGACAAGAAGCATATTTCGAAGGAAGACTCGAAACAAATTCCTTTACCGGCAAAGACGGAGTCGAAAGGAAAACAACAGAAATAATTGCTGAAAACATGCAGATGGGACAGCGTGCGCAAGGTTCATCCGGACCAAGACCAGCTCCAGCAACGATGGGTGCAGCCGCTGCAGCATCTCGTCCAGCTTCTCAACAACAAGCACCGATAGCAGAAGAAATTCCAACCATCAATCTTGATGAAGAAACTGATGAAGTTAGAATTGAAGACGTACCCTTCTAAATAAGTTAAACAGTCACTTAGTTAATTAGTTAAATAGGTTAAATTCAAAAAATTCCTAATTAACAAATCAACTAATCAACCACTCAACTAAAATCTATGGAACGAAAACAATGTTATTTCTGTGATGAAAAAATGGATAAGATCGACTACAAAGATGCTTATCTAATTCGCAGATTTATGAACTCACAAGGAAAAATCTACCCACCAAAAAGACATGGGATTTGCACAAAACACCAACGAACACTTTCTCAAGCAATCAAGCGTGCTCGCGTGATGGCACTTGCACCTTTTGTAGTTAAATAACAAACAACTTACAACTCACAACTTACAACTCATCACTTGTTGTTAGTTGATTGTTGTCAGTTGTTAGTCAAAAATATGTTAGGAATAAGTGATATCAAAGCTGGCAAAAACATTCTCTGGGAAGGTTCCCCATATGTAGTGCTATCTGCTGAGCATTCCAAGACGGGACGTGCTGGCGCAGTACTTCGAACCAAGCTCAAAAATCTTCTCAACGGAAGTGTATTGGAAAAAACTTTCAATGGATCAGACAAGGCTGATGAGGCTGACATGTCAAAATCAAAAGCACAATACCTCTATGCTGAACAAGATGGATTCGTGTTTATGGATATGACAACCTATGACCAATTTACTCTTGCAAAAGATGTAATTGGAGATTCATACTTGTATCTTTTGGAAGGAACCGAAGTAAGTGTGCTTAACTTCAATGAAATTCCAGTCAACATCGAGCTACCAATAAAGGTAACGCTATTGGTAACCGAAGCTCCACCAGGAGTCAAAGGTGACACTTCTTCTGGCGGCGACAAAGTTGTTACTCTTGAAACCGGCCTCAAGGTCACAACTCCTCTTTTCGTCAACGAAGGCGACAAGATCATCATCAATACCGAAAAAGGCCAATACGTATCGAGGGCATAAAATAACTTTCTTCAATAGTTTCCTCTCCTTTGATAAGGAGAGGATGTCATGTACTCATGACATGTGAGGTAAAAACAAGCCACAAAAAAACCATCCTCAAGGATGGTTTTTTGCTATAAAAATATACTGCAATCAAGAAATAAAAAAATATAACAGATACAAACCAAAAACAAAAACCCCGCACGAAAGCGGGATTTCAATTTGGGCTTAGAAAAGTCCAATTTGTCCAAATAGAGTGAAAACCATCAGAGGAACCAGTGAAACCAAAACTGCCAAATTAAATTCCTCTTGTTGTGCCTCATGCTTGGCTCTTTTGTCACAATGAGGACACTTGTGTGTTGTCTCCATATTTTTGTTTACCCTGTTAAATTGCGGTACTCCGCACTATTTAACTGGGATGTTTTTATTGCTCCCCCGAGCAAAAATTAATGATTTATTTATTATTTACTTTTATCTTAAAGAAAAGAACCGTGGCAATAAATCACCCGGTTCTTATCCCTATAAATACATTATACACCCAAATCAGCAAAAAGTCAAATGTACTTTTTGCTGAAATTATAACTTCAGAATTTTCTTGCCTGCTTGGCTGGCAGACAATTTTCAAAAAAAACATAATCTTAAAATTTTTATGCTGCAAGCTTGGCTTTTTCTGAGATTTCCTTGAAAATCTTATCAGCAATTTTAGAATTTTCTTTTAAAAATACCTTGGCACTTTCACGACCAGCTCCAAGCTTTGTTTCCCCATAAGAAAGAGAATTGCCGGATTTTTTTACTATCTCAAACTTCACTCCCGCATCCAGCAAATCTCCAGCCAAAGAAATTCCTTCGTTGTACATAATATCAAATTCAGCAGTTTTAAAAGGTGGCGCAACTTTGTTTTTTACAATCTTAACTTTCACGCGATTTCCAACAACATCCTCTCCTTTTTTAATTTGAGCAGCTCGACGAACTTCAACTCGCACTGAAGAATAAAATTTTAAAGCTTGTCCACCAGTTGTTGTCTCAGGATTTCCAAACATCACTCCAATTTTCATACGAATCTGATTAATGAAAATCACTGTCGTATTTGAACGAGAAATAATTGCTGTAAGTTTTCTCAAGGCTTGACTCATCAACCTTGCTTGACGTCCAACATGCTGATCTCCCATCTCCCCCTCAATCTCAGCCTTTGGAACCAACGCCGCCACAGAGTCCACCACAATCACATCCACCATACTTGAGCGCACCAATGATTCAACAATGTCCAAAGCTTGTTCGCCAGTATCTGGCTGAGAAACTAATAGGTTTTTAATATCGACACCGATCTTTTGGGCATATTCAGGATCAAGAGCATGTTCCGCATCAACGAATGCAGCTGTTCCGCCATTTTTTTGAGCATTAGCAACAATATGTAAAGTTAAGGTTGTTTTTCCAGAAGATTCAGGTCCATAAATCTCAACAATTCTTCCGCGAGGAACACCGCCTATCCCCATAGCTATATCCAAAGAAATAGATCCTGTTGGGATAGATTCAACATCAACTCTTTTTACATCTCCCAATTTCATCAACATTCCTTCCCCAAATTTTTCCTGCATATCATCAACCAATTTATCTATATCTTTTTTATCAGCTTGCTTGTGTTTTTCCACGGCATCCTTTGGTGCCTTTTTTTCTTTCGCCATTTTTGTATACCGATACCAAACTACAAAATATATCCGAATCTACACAAAATAATTTTTGGAGATTAAAGAATAGTTTGTTGTTTTTGATCGTATTTATTTTTTTTAATTTTATTAATTTTCAATCTTCCCCTTCGCATTATATTTGACATCACGCACAACAGTACCATCAGTGCTAAGTGCACCAAACTCTTTACCGTTTATTTTAACAAAAGTTTCATTTCCTTTTCCAGATGTTATGCTAACATTCTCATTAGCATCAAATGCTTGAACAGAATCCGGCAAAAGAACGCCGCTATAAACAAGATTTCCATCAGCTTCAATTGACATCCAAGTTGGATTAGGACTTACGTGAATTTCAAGTTTTATTGGTTCCAATGATTGAACTGGTTGAATTTGCTGATTCAGCTCGTCAACAATAGCATTGTCTGACTGCTCAGAAACATTGTTTTCAAAATCAGCATTAACAATAATAGACTCGACAGCTTCTTTGTTGAATTTACTTCGCGCCTTAATACTTATGCTATTTACTCCTGGCGTGAGTCCAACATCCTCACTGAATTCTCCTTTTTCACTTACTAGTATTGGCTGATCATTTATGAAGACCAATGCATCTTTCTCAGCAATTCCAGTAACATGCACAGAATTTCCATTTACCCTTGATCCATCAGATGGAGCCATTATTACCAATCTAGGCTTGGAAACGAAATTATTCACTTGCATATACAAATAAACAAAACTAGACGCTACTAGCAATAATATGGATGTCACAATAATCATTTTTGGTGTGATAACCAAACTTGAAAATTTCAAAGGTTTTCCCACATTTTCATCTTCGACAACTTTTTTGATATTTTTATGAATACCCTTTTCTCGTTCAAATTGTTTAATTATGTTTGATTCACTCAAGCCCATAAAAATTGCATAGCTTCTCAAAAATCCCTTCACGTAAACATCAGCTGGGAGTTTGGCGTACACACCATCTTCAATATATTCAAGATATTTTACTTGAATTTTGGTATGCTTTGAAATTTCCATCAAGCTTAGTCTGCGCTCATCTCTCAACTTTTTCATGCGCTCTCCAAGGGTCAATGAATCTATCTTTTTAGTGGTGAATCTAACCATACACATACCGATACGAAACTACTAAACATATACGAATCTACGAAAAAAATTTGCGTTTGTTCGTAGATTCGAATGCCATTCGTAGTTTCGAATCGTGTTTTTTACATTTGCCATTTATCCCTCGCTACTTGGTCCATCATTGGTTCTTCATATTGTGGCTGATCATTGTTGCCAACCAGGATTTCACGAGGTTTAGCTCCATCAGCCGCACCTATAATACCTCTTTCCTCCAACATATCAATCAATCGTGCAGCCCTTGAATATCCAACCCTGAGTCTTCTTTGCAAAAGAGATGATGACGCTTTCCCAGATTGAATGACGATTTTTTTGGCTTCATCGTACAATAAATCTTCTTGGTCACTAGCCTCAATGGAATCAAAATCTATTTTATCAGCATATTGCACGGTTTTCACTTCCCCATTTTTGTTTCCTTCAGGTTTTGATTCACCAACAACTATTTCATCATCCAAGTTATCCTCCATTTTTTCAGATCTTTGACCTTTAATGAATTCGACAACCCTTTTAACTTCTTCTTCTGAAACAAAAACTCCTTGCACGCGCCTAAGATCAACAGCCTCAGCTGCAGAAAAAAGCATGTCACCATTTCCCAGAAGTTTTTCGGCACCACTTGCATCCAAAATTGTTCTAGAATCCATCAATGACGGAACACGAAATGCAATACGTGTTGGTATGTTTGATTTGATAAGACTTGTGATAACAGTCACTATTGGTTTTTGAGTACTAAGAATCAAATGAATTCCTACTGCTCTAGCCATTTGAGCCAAGCGTATGATAGCTCCCTCAACCTCTTTTCCATGAGATGCCATCAAATCAGCCAATTCATCAATAACAATAACAATATATGGAATTTTTTCAACACATTCTTCAGTTATTTCACCTGTTTCAGTATTAATATTTTTGAACAGCTCTCCACTCTCAGCTTTTTTATTGAAAGAAGAAATATCTTTAGAACCAACCTTTTGCAAGATCTTGTATCGACGTTCCATCTCTCCAATGGCCCATTTTAATGCACTCAAAACCTTCCCATTTTCAACAATCACGTCAGTCAATAAATGTGGAATTCCATTATATGGAGTAAGCTCAACACGCTTTGGATCAACCAATATCAACTTCAAATCCTGAGGAGAATTTTGATACAGCATCGATATTAAAATTGTGTTGACGCAAACACTTTTTCCACTGCCAGTAGAACCAGCAATCAACAAATGTGGCATCTTTTTCAAATCTCCAAAAATATAATTTCCACTAACGTCCTTTCCTAGCGCCAACAACAAATTTGATTTCCTATTTTCAAATTCCAAGGCTTGCAAAAGCTCTGGCAATCTTATTGTGGCAGTTGTTTTGTTTGGAACTTCTATTCCAACCAATGATCTTCCTGGAATTGGAGCTTCTATGCGAACCTGACGTGCCGCCAAACGCAAAGCCAAGTCGCTACTGAGCGTTGTGATTCTGCTTAATTTCACACCAACAGCAGGACGAAAACTATACTGAGTTACGGTTGGACCAGTTTTAATTTCGCCCAATTCAACCTCAATACCAAAATTAAGCAAGGTTTCTTGAATAATTTTTGCATTTTTTTCAACATCTCCCCCTTGCGCTTTCTCGATAGAAGATTCCAAAAGTGAAACTGGAGGGAGCTCCCAATCAAGATCCTCAATCTGCTCTTTCTTTTCTTTATTTTTTTCTCCCTTAGGCTTCCAGGCTGCAGCTTTCTTGAGCACATTAGCCATGCGACTCTCTTTTTCTTCGTCCTCATTTGGATCTTGCACAAACTCTGTTTTTTTGGAAAGATTTTCATTTTCAACTTCAATAATTGGATCTTCATCGACATCTTCTTCTGAATCTTCATCAACATCATCAACAATTTCATTATCTTCTGCTTCCACTTTTTCCTGATCAACTTTTTCCTTAATAAATTTCTTAAGCAAAGTTATCAATGAAAAATTGAAAGCAACAATAACACCAATTAAAAAAAGAGAAACCAAAATAACACTTCCTCCTATTGTCCCAGCTAATTTCAGAAAAATTATTGCAAAAATATATCCAATAAAACCACCGCCTTCTCCAGCCTTTGCAATACTCAACATTTTCTCACCATCATAGGCCAAAATATGAATTAATCCCAAAACACTAGAGAATGCAATTGTAAGGCCCAATAATTTTGAAACATAAAACAATGTTTCCTTGCGAAAAAGTAAAATTATTCCAGCAATTACCAAAACTACCGGAGAAATATATTTTCCTATTCCAAAAATCAGCCCCGCCAACAGATTAAGCCAATCCAACAAAAGTCCGCTTCCGATAATTTTTGCATCAGCCAAGAATCCTAGCACAAACAACACTGCAAAAGTGAACAAAAAAATTGCTGCCACACTTCGCTTGGCATCACCATGCATAATGGAAAATAATTCCTCCTTTTCAACTTCAACTTCTTGTTTTTTTCGTCTTCCCATACTATATATGTTTGCAAACTCAAATGGCGTAAACGCCACAAGAATTCAACTGAATCTAGATTGGATAATATGCACCTTTTTAAACATAACATGCTTATTTTAGCACATATCAAGATTTACTTCTACTTTTTATTATTCTGTTTTATTTTTAAGGTACTTTTTTCTATTAACAATAAATTTTCTAAAATAAATCACCTCACTTCTTTCATGCTCATATCAACCTCTCTGTCCTACGGACATCTCTCCTCAACTGAGGAGAGAAAGACATGGAAGAAATATATTATAAACTAACAAATTTTACAGGCAACACTTTCTTAAAAATCCCAGCAATAAAAACTACATCCGCCTCAGAAAGATAGATTGGATGATGAGTAAAATTGGTGGAATGAGGGAAAAGACCAATAATCCCCTTTCCAACATTTTTATAACGTTTAATGGTGGCCATCCCGTTGATCACAGCAACCACGATCTTGCCCTCAAAATCACTTTGTCCTTCGGCTTTTTCAAAGATCACATAGTCTCCATCACTAATTCCCTCTTTATTCATGGAATCTCCTAGAGCTTTAACTGCAAACAATTTTTCTGGCTCAGGGCGTTGAAACAAGCTCCTTGAAAGTTGCAAGAAATCATCAGTGCCACTATCATCAGCATAAGCCAAAGCCTCTCCACAAGATGCCAAACCATAAAGTGGAATAGACATAACGTTTTGAGCGTCGCCATAACTATCATTTTCTACGAGATAAATTTTCTTTTTATCATCGCGAGTAATGAGTTCCTTTTTTTCCAATGATTCAATTACTTGCATCACTGATTTCATGCTCTCTTTTGCTCCTTGAGCAACAAGATGTTTGCAAACACGATAGCTGGTTGGTTTTTCACCTTTTTGCATGGTGAGTTCTCGAATTGATTCGAGAATGTTTTTTTGTTTCGCAGTCAACTTCACTTCCATATTTTTTTTGTAAATTATTAAATTAAATTTTTATTATTATTTTCTTCCTAACAATACTATTATATCACTACTATATTAACACTGCAAGAAAACACTGTGGATAAGTGCTCGTTAAGCCGTCTTTAAAGCAAAAAACCTCAGCATTTTTTGCTAAGGTTTTTCATTTTTCATATGAACAATGCACACAAAAAATATAAATTATTTTTGCTGTCTATGGCTGTGGTTGATGTATAATATCGAGCCTACCACCATCATTTCCATCTGGCACAATGCGCCATACCAAGCCGCATTTACCACATTCTTTTACTGGCGACTCCGAAGAATAACCGTCTGACTTACCAAGATCAATTTCATTCCTAGTCTCACATACTGGACATTTCATTTTTTGTTCCCTCCCTTGGAATATTGATGCTTTCAATGAAGCACCGACTCCATATTATTGCATAAAAAATAATCTTCTGTCAACACAAAAAACGCCCCACTTTCGTGAGACGTTTGATGTTTCCATACTGCTCTATACTGAGCAAAGTTGTGCTAAGGTCCTGGATTCCCGCCTACGCAGGAATGACAGGTTATAAGTATTTCGTATTCCCTAAGAAGCTAAAAAGCTAATGCCTAATAAGCTGTCTATTACTTTCGGTATCCAGTTCCCGCAGGAATCAAGCGTCCGATAATTACATTTTCCTTAAGTCCTCGTAGACGATCATCTTTTCCGGTTACTGCAGCGTTAATGAGGACGCGAGCAGTTTCTTGGAAGGATGCAGCTGAAAGGAATGATTCGGTTGAAAGAGCAACCTTGGTGATTCCCATAATGAGTTGCTCACCAGTTGCAATTTCTTCTTTAGCAGCAATTGCTTCATTATTAGATTCTTCAAATTGATCTTTTTCAACAATGTCTCCAGGCAAAAGATCAGTGTCACCAGCAGTCAAAACTTTCACACGAGAAAGCATTTGACGAATGATAACTTCAACATGTTTGTCTTGAAGAGGTTCTCCTTGTGCAGCATAAATCTCCTTAACTTCTCCAATAACATAGCGCTGGATTGCCTCTTGCCCCATGGTCTCAAACAACTTTTTAAGATCAATATGACCCTCATTAAATTGTGTTCCTTTACCAATCAGTTGTCCTTTTGAAACAACTAATGTTGATTCGCTTGGAACTTGGCATTCTGTAATTTCTCCGTCAACAGTTTCAATTTTGATAGTAACAGTTTTTTTGTTCTCACTTACTATTTCAACAATTTTTCCATCAACTTCAGAAATAACCGCTTCTCCCTTTGGAGGTCTGCATTCAAAAATTTCTTCAACACGTGGAAGTCCTTGTGTAATATCAGATCCACCAGCAACACCTCCAGTATGAAAAGTACGCATAGTCAACTGTGTTCCAGGTTCTCCAATAGCTTGAGCAGCCACAACACCAACAGCTTGTCCAATTTTTACCAACTCGCTTCGTCCAAGGTCAATCCCGTAACAATGTCGACAAATTCCTCGTTTGCTTTTGCATGTTACCACGCTTCGAATTTTAACTTTTTCAACATTGGCAGTTTCAACAGCCAAGCCATCTTCCTTGGTTGCCATGGTGCCAGCTTTCACGATAACCTTTTTGGTTGCGGGGTCAATAACATCTTCAACAAGATATCTTCCCTCCACGCGAACTGCAAAACTTTGTCCGACACGGTCTGAATCTTCTTTATACATATATGCCCCTTCAACATCACCACAGTCTTCATCACGAACAATAATATCCTGAGAAACATCCACGAGGCGACGTGTTAGATATCCAGCAGTCGCAGTTCGAAGAGCTGTATCAGCCATACCTTTTCGAGCTCCATGAGTTGAAATGAAATATTCCAACACATTGAAACCTTCCTTGAAAGAGCTTTTTACTGGCAATTCAATCGTTTCTCCAGTTGGTCCAGCCACAAGTCCCTTCATACCCATCATTTGCACCACAACTGATTCAGATCCACGAGCTTTTGAATGAACCATGGTATACACTGATCCTTCTTTATCAAGAGAGGCCTTAACGTCATCAGCAATCAAATTCTTGGTTCGATTCCAGATCTCAATAACACGATTTTTTCTTTCTTCTTCAGTAAGAAGTCCTACAGCATACTGACCATTAATTGTTGCAACTTCTTCTTCAGCTTTTACCATAGCATCCTTCTTTACTGGAGATTGTTTCAAATCATCCATACCCCAACTGATACCAGAGCGTCCAGCCATTTTGAATCCAAGTGCCTTGATGCGATCAATGAAAGCAGCAGTTTCTTCTTGTCCCTTCATGCGCAACATTTTTGCAACCAATTGCTTGATTTCTTTTTGAGTCAACTCTTCATTAACAAAACGTAGTTCCTCAGGAAGAATATCATTAAGCATAATTCTTCCAGCAGAAGTTTCCAAAATCTCTCCATTAATATCAACTTTTATTTTTGCATTAACTGCAATAAATCCCATTTGGTAAGCAAGTATAGCCTCTTCATCAGTAGCAAAAATCTTTCCCTCTCCTTTTACTCCTGCCTTGATGTGAGTAATGAAATATATTCCAAGCACAATATCTTTTGAAGGCACTGCTATCGGTTCTCCAGAAGCAGGTTTCAAAAGATTTTTTGAAGAAAGCATGATATTCGCACTTTCCTCGCGTGCTTGATCAGTCAAAGGAACATGCACCGCCATCTGATCTCCATCGAAATCAGCATTGAAAGCAGCACAAACCATAGGATGAACCTGAATAGCTTTTCCTTCAATCAATACTGGTTGAAAAGCCTGGATAGACAAGCGATGCAAAGTTGGCGCACGATTGAGAAGCACGTAGTGATGCTCAATAATTTCATCCAAAATTTCATATGCTTCTTCAGCTTCAGCATCCACCATTCGTCCAGCAGTTCTAACATTATGTGCAAATTCTTTTTCAATAAGCTTATTGATAATAAACGGTTTGAAAAGTTCCAAAGCCATCTTCTTCGGCAAACCAGCTTGATGAAGTTTAAGCTGCGGTCCAACCACAATCACAGATCGTCCAGAATAATCCACGCGTTTTCCAAGCAAGTTTTGACGGAAACGTCCTTGTTTTCCTTTGAGAGCATCAGCCAATGAACGAAGTGGTCTTCGTTGCCCTGTTGAAGCAGCTACTGATGATTGTCCTTTGCGAGCAGAATTGTCAAAAAGGGCATCCACAGCTTCCTGTAACATTCTTTTTTCATTTCGAGTAATAACTTCAGGAGCACCAAGATCAATCAATTTTTTCAAACGATTATTCCTGTTAATAATACGACGATAAAGATCATTCAAATCTGAAGTTGCAAAGCGTCCTCCATCAAGAGCAACCATCGGTCGCAAATCTGGTGGAATAACTGGAATAGCTGTTGGAAGCATCCATTCAAGTTTAAGACTAGCTTTTTTGAAACCTTGGAACAATTTCATTCGCTTGAAAAGCTTCTTTTTGTCAGCAGTATCTTCATTTTCCAATTCTTTTTTAACATGCTTGATCATCTTTTCGATGTCCATTGATTCAAGCACTGCGCGAACCGCTTCAGCTCCAATTCCAGCAGAAAAAACCTGACCAAAACGTGATGACAAATTGAAATATTCCAACTCAGAAAGAATCTGCATTGGCTTCAAGTTTTTAAGGTCATCTTTAACACCTTTATATTGATCACGAAGTTCATCCAGCATTGCCTCTGCCCCACGTTCATTTTCTGTTTTTCCGCCCTTAATTTCTTTTTGCTTTGATTTATATTCCTGCTCCAATTGATCAATTACGCGTGTACGCTCAGCTTCATTAACATCCTTAATAATATAGGCAGAAAAATAAATAACTTTTTCCAAATCCTGCACTCCAAGTCCAAGAGCTGAGCCAATTTTTGAAGGCACACCTCGCAAAAACCAAATATGCGAAACAGGCACAGCCAATTTGATGTGACCCATTCTTTCGCGACGCACAATTGAGCGAGTTACCTCAACTCCACATTTATCACAAACTATCCCTTTATATCTGATTCTTTTATACTTTCCGCAATAACACTCCCAATCTTTTGATGGTCCAAATATTTTTTCACAAAACAGACCATCTTTTTCGTATCGCTGAGTTCTATAATTAATTGTTTCAGGCTTTGTTATTTCTCCGTGAGACCAGTTCATGATTGCGTCAGGACTTGCCAATCGAAGTCTGACGCTATTGAAATCGCTCACTTTAGTAATATTTTCCATAAAAATGATTTCTTCCCTACCCCCCTTCTCCTTTTAAGGAGAAGGTGCCCCGATAGCAATCGGGACGGATGAGGTTAAGGGGTTTTTAGATATTTATTACAAAGTTTATAGATTAAATTTGATCAACGTCTTCTTCTGGCTTGTCATATCCACCAATTTCATCATCATGCTCATCTTCCTTCATTTTGGAATCAACCAATTCAACATCCAAACACAATCCTTTGAGCTCATTAACAAGCACATGGAATGATGCAGGAATATTTGGACTCTTTATCTTCTCACCTTTAATAATTGATTCATATGCTTTTGATCTTCCAAGCACATCATCAGATTTGATTGTGAGCATTTCTTGCAATGTATATGCTGCGCCGTATCCTTCGAGTGCCCATACTTCCATTTCTCCAAAACGCTGTCCTCCAAATTGAGCTTTTCCTCCAAGTGGTTGTTGGGTAATCAATGAATATGGTCCGATTGAACGCATGTGTAATTTGTCTTCCACCAAATGGTTCAATTTCATGATATACATAACACCAACAGTTGTTTCATTATCGAAAGACTCACCAGTCTTTCCATCAATCAATCTAATCTTTCCACTTTCAGGAAGTCCAGCTTTCTTAAGTTCACCCTTAATATCTTCCTCAGTGATTCCATCCAATGCAGGAGTTGCTGCTTTGTAACCAAGCTTAAGAGCTGCCCATCCAAGATGTGTTTCCAAAATCTGTCCGATATTCATACGAGAGATAACTCCCAATGGATTTAGGATAACATCAATTGGAGTTCCATCTGGAAGATATGGCATGTCTTCAACAGGAGCAATACGTGAGATCACACCTTTGTTTCCATGTCGTCCAGCCAACTTGTCTCCAACGGAAACTTTTCGAAGTTGAGCAACTGAAACTTGAATTTGCTTTATAACACCAGTTGAAAGTTTGTCACCTTGTTCTCTTGAAAGAATTTTAATATCAACAACTTTTCCGTGCTCTCCATGTGGAAGATACAAAGATGAATCTTTAACATCCTTAGATTTTTCACCAAAAATAGCGCGAAGCAATCTTTCTTCTGGAGTAAGATCTCCTTCTCCTTTTGGAGTGATTTTTCCACAAAGAATATCGCCAGAAGAAACTTCTGCTCCGATACGGATGATTCCTGTTTCATCAAGATTCTTCAATCTTTCTTCTCCGATGTTTGGAATATCACGAGTCACAACCTCCGGCCCAAGCTTTGTGTCGCGCACGTCGATTGAAAAATCCTCAATATGAATTGAACTATACCAATCTTCTTTCAAAAGTCTTTCTGAAAGAATGATAGCATCTTCAAAGTTATATCCGTCCCATGGAATAAAAGCCACCAATGGATTTTGTCCAAGTGCCAATTCTCCATTTTCTGTCGCAGCTCCATCAGCCAACAAGTCACCCTTTTTTACCATTTTACCTTTTTCAACTCGTGGTAATTGACTCATCGACGTGAAAGCATTTGATTTTGCAAAACTTTGCAAACAATATTCACGCTTGAAATTATCTTTTTTAGCACCAATAGGAGCATTTTCTTTGATCGTAATGTGTGCTCCATCAACTTCCACAACTTCTCCATCATTTAAAGCCAGAACAACTTGTCCCGAATCAGCAGCAGCCTTGTCTTCAATACCAGTTCCAACAAATGGAGCTTGTGGCACAATACAAGGAACAGCTTGACGTTGCATGTTTGAACCCATCAATGCACGGTTTGCATCATCATGTTCCAAAAATGGGATAAGAGAGGTTGCAACTGAGATGCATTGCTTTGCACTCACATCCATATAATCCAACTTATCCGTTTCAATCATTTCAGGATGTCCTTTTACGCGAGCTTCCACAATTCTATCAACAATATTCCTATTTTCATCTGCATTAACACGAGCATGTGTAATCACGCAGCGATCTTCAACTGTTGCATTTATATATTCAATTTCATCAGAAATATATGGTTTGATTTTAATAGTCTTGGCAGGAGTTTTGGCAATTTTTTTGGCCAATTCTTCACTGATTAATTCTCCACCCTTTCCACCAGCCACATCCTCATTCAAAACCCTATTTGTCAAATCAGCAACAGTATTTGGAATCTCTTTATATAACTTAATATAAGGTGTTTCCAAAAATCCAAAATCATTGATTCTGGCATATGATGCCATATGTCCAACCAATCCAATATTTGGACCTTCAGGAGTTTCAATCGGACAAATTCTTCCATAATGAGAATGATGCACATCTCGAACTTCAAAGCCTGCGCGTTCCCTGGTAAGTCCTCCCGGTCCCATCGCTGAAAGTCTTCTTTTGTGTTCAAGTTCAGCCAAGGGATTCACCTGATCCATGAATTGTGAAAGTTGTGAACTTGAGAAAAATTCTTTAATTGCAGCAGCAACTGGACGAGAGTTGATAAGTTGTCCTGGAACAACTGTTTCAATGTCACAAGTACTCATTCTGTCTTTAATATTGCGAGCCATGCGAGCCATACCAATGCGAAGTTTGTTTTGAACCAATTCTCCGACACCTCTAACTCTTCTATTTCCAAGATGATCAATATCATCAGCAATTGCCTGAGGATTATTATTAAGACGAATAATTTCCTTAATAATAAGCAACAAATCTTCCACCAATAAAATTCTGTTTTCTTCATTGTCTGGTCTATCAATCAAAAGTCTTTGATTCAAGCGATAGCGCCCCACTGATCCAAAATCATATTTTTCAAAATTGAAAAACATTCCATTGACCAATTGTTTTGCATTTTCTGGTGTAGCCAAATCGCCTGGTCTAATTCTTTTGTAAATTTCCTTATATCCCTCAGCTTGAGTTTTGGTAATATCCTTGGCCAAAGATTCTTCAATGAATTTTGTTTCTCCATTGTCAGCACCTTCGAAAGCTTTCAAAATTTCCTCATTTTTTTCCATACCAAAAGCCCTCAGCAATGCAGTTACTGGTATTTTTCGTTTGCGATCAATGCGAACATTAAGCACGCCATCCAAACCTGTATCAATTTCTATCCATGCTCCACGATTTGGAATAAGTTTTGCTCCAAACAATTTCTTTCCCTTGGAATATTCCATTGTAAAGAAAACTCCAGAAGAACGGATAAGTTGAGAAACAACAACACGTTCAACACCATTAATAATGAATGTTCCGCGAGGAGTCATCACAGGAAAGTCTCCAAGATAAATCTCTTGCTCCTTTATTTCACCAGTTTTTTTAATGGTCAAACGCGCCTTTGCTCGAAGAGGAGCTTCATATGAAATATTTTTATTTTTCGCAGTAAGCTCGTCTGTTTTTGGCTCATCAAGATAATAGTCCGTGAGAGAAAGCTCCAAATCCTTGCCAGTAAAATCGCCAATAGGATTTATTTCATCAAACAATTCTCGAAGACCTCTATCCAAAAACCACTGGTAGGCATCAATTTGACCTTCAATAAGGTTTGGCAATGACACCATTAATTGTTTTTTGAAAAACTTTCTTCGAGACAGCGAGGAAGACGCACCGTACGATTCCTTCACTTTTAGGGCTTTCTTTTCTTTGACCATAAAAACAACCCTCACCAGTTCTCTCCTTGCTTTGGATCAATGTCCGAAAGCGAAGAGCTCAGCAGCGAGTTTAAATTAAGGCTATTAAATTTGTGCGTCCTTGATTCTCATTACTTGCGAGAATAATTCTTCAAACAGAGACTTTTTAAAGCTCTGATTTGACAAAAAGTTTACCCTGTTAAATACGGCGTAGCCATCTATTTAACCGGAGTTTGTGCGCTGTTTTCACCCAAAAACAATGCAAAAAGTTTACCCCGTTAAATTCAGCACCAGCTGACTATTTAACTAGGGTGGAGTCTCAATCCTAAGTCGTGAATGTACAAGTAAGTTAACACAGATTTAAAAAAGTGTCAATAGTACTAAATTTCAAAATATTATCTCACACATTCATGCAACTCGAGGTTTTTATATTTTTTTTCATACCGTTTAACAAGCTCCATCTGATCCTTATTAGCACCATTAACAGCACGCTTAATAAGCTTCTTTTGTTCACCAGAAGGCAATTCAAAAAAATCAAGTTTTTTATCAATTTTTTTCTTAAATATATTCAACATATTTTTTTCATTAATGATTGCTTAGTATAGTTAACTTTCAAATAATTGTCAATATTCTCTATGTTAAATTCAGTCTTTTCAGTTGCATTACTATAGTTTTTTATAATTAGGAAAACTTGAATTCTATTACCAAATTCTTTTTTCAATTTATTAGTATTTATTTTTGCTTTAAAAAATGCTTCCACGAATCTTGCTTTAGAAATATGTCTCCCATCCTCATCTTCCCTTGCCTTGGTAAATTTCCAAGCGATTAAGGGGTCTTGATAAACATAAAATATAGCAACGTTTCTTTTTTTTCGCAGTGCAATTTCTATATTTTTATATGCAACACTATAACTGGCTAAAGTACCATCAACAATAACGCTAAGATCTTTTTTCATAACATAATCATATACCTTCTCAACTCCGAGCGAAGCCGGACCTTGAAACAATTCTGCATTCGCTCCATCATAACCAGGAATCATTTCTCTTATTTCATCAGGGTCTATTCTTACTACATGAATTGAAGGATGTTTCTTTCCTGATTTACTATAATATAATTGTTCAAATTCAGTGATGAAGTTTTTTGAAGTTTCTGTCTTGCCTGCCCCTGGAGATCCAGCCATAAATATCACAAAAGGCTTAACATTTGGGATTGGCAAAATATCATTAGCAAATTTTTTGATAATTTCTTTTTTATTTGTTTTAATCCAATCTCTACTATTTTTAATAAATTCTTCTTTATCCATATCCATATAATAACATTTTTTATTCCACAGCAAAAGCCTGCACCATCGAAACAGAGCAGGCTTTTTTAATTTTGTATTTTGCTTCGTGTTCTATGTTTTATGTTATATGAACCTTAACCTGTCAGTCTTGACTAACTGGTTTAACCCGTCGCTCGACATGTCATTCGTGAGTGACGTGTCTCGTGAGCGACAGGTTATTTCTTCTTCTTTTCTCCTCCAGCAGCCAGGATTCCGGCGACTGCGCCGAGAGCCATACCGATACCGGCAGAGATTGCTGCGGCTTTAGCTGGATTCTTTTTCACATAAACTTCAACTTTTTTTGAAGTTGCATCCATTTGTTTTTTGATTTTGTCATATTCCTTAAGAGCCATTTTTTGAAGTTCAGCTCCTGATGCTTGTGCCTTTTCCACATTTTTTTTCACAACTTTTTTTACCCTGTTTAATTGCTTCGCACCGCTTTTGGCGGATTTAACAGGGTGAATTTGTTTTTTGTTCATGTTGTTCTTGTCCCGCCCGCCTAGACTTGACGTCTAGTCGAGGCTGGTTAAATTATGGTATTCCATACTATTTAACTAGGATTTTTTATTATTAATTATTTTTATTTCCTACTAACTAAGTAGCCTATTAACAACGCAACTGTTCCGATTGCCATATAACCAAGTCCTGGAATATTTTTTCCTAATGTTGATTCCGCATAAGATGAAATGCCCGTCAGCAAATATGAAGCACCAAGGACCATCACAACCCCGCCAATTGCTCTTCGTTTCATTTGTTTTGTCCAAGCGTGAACACGATTTGTCACATTTTCATTCAATTGCTCAAGCATGTTACCAACAAATCCTTGCACCAAACCTTTCCAATCAGTGCTTTTTGTTTCTTTTTTATTTTGACCAGTCGCTCGCGAGTGACTGGTTTGTTTTGTTTTTGTTGGCATACGATAGTTTTCTTCAATATCTTTCTCTCCTTTGTTAAGGAGAGATGTCTTGTACTCAAGACAGAGTCCTATTATAGTAACTTGTCAAATTATACTGTTTGCATTTCTCTGAAATAATGAGCGTGCATAAACCTTAAAAACTTTCTAGCAGTTGCCACCA
>LBRX01000001.1 GCA_000991645.1 Candidatus Moranbacteria bacterium GW2011_GWE2_36_40 | reverse complement strand
AAATGAAGGTATTTTCTAAAATCAAAGTTAGCTAATTTTTCAAAAATGCCCAATATTGTAGATTACATTTGGGGGCCCATTTCTGTATTGGAATATACTTATTTTCGTATTCCTCAATCCAGCATTAACCCCTGCAGTTGTTAGGCGTGCAAAAAATTCCGTTTTTGCTTACAGGTCGTATTTCAAATCGTTCCGACGGCAGTCAAGAGAGCGAAGCCGAGCGACCTTGACGGCCTATCGGCGATTTAATATTCGACATAAATTAAATTGAAAAAAAGTGTTCTATGCTCTTTCCAGTTGCAATACGCAGATTATTATTGAACGTGAGTTTAATCCTTGTACTTGATAACACCAAGCTCATTTTCACGTTTTTTGATTAGCTCAATAATTCTGTTCCAAAGATCTGAATTTATGAATTTCTCAGTGCTCTTTTTTGCTTCCTTGTTTGCTGAATGATCATTATACTCCTCACCAAGCACACGCCTCAATTCTTCTTCCAATTTATCTAAAAACCAGATAATTTTGATATCATATTTTGACGCATCATCTTCGAGTTTGAGCTTTTCTTCTTCCCATGTTTGCTTGTAATCATTCTTGAGATCATCAAGATCAATAAAGCACAGGACAAGATCTTCTTCTCCCGTTATTTGATTTTTGCATTCCTTTATTACATTTGAAGCAGAGCAACCATGCGCATTATCGAATTTAAAATACCAGTTTTTTGCATAATAATTTTTAAACTTATCTAACCCGGAAAGCGCATAAATGAAGTCCTTATCATTCTTACCTTCCCCAAACATTAAACATGTATATTTTGTTTTTCTAGTCATGGTTTTAGACTTTTATGTTTGGAAATGAACCATAGGCTCCTGACATATATTTTGCTAAGAAATTTTCATCAGGCCTCACGCCTTCGACCTTATCAAGCCTGTATGTAATGCTACTGCCAGTATCATTTTTCTCAGTCAAGAATATTTGTTGCATATCAAACTTTTTCATGAACTCAAGCGAGTGCGAAGAAAAGATTAATTGCGCTTCACCTTTTTCATTTTCATCAATAAAAAAGTTTACTATTTTTTTTACTGCTTCAGGGTGAAGGCCAGTTTCAATTTCATCTATAATAACAATACCATCATTTTTCAGTGCACTGAAAATATAGGCAAGCACATAAATTAGAGATCGTGTACCTCTTGATTCATATTGAAAAGGTATCTCATTAAAACCTTTTTTGGTATTATGAATTCCAAAAATTGAAAAATCGTAATCATCCCAACTTTTCTCTTTGCTAATTTTAATGCCTTCCAAGCCAATATCAAATCGCTTTATGAACTTTTCCATTTGAAATTTGAGATCTTTGTCTTTTGAATAAGCTTCTATACTTTTACTGTTGTAAAATGGATTATTTAAATGACCACTTTCATTTATATTACTATAAACTTTTGAAAAATAATCATATATTTTATTGATAATATCTATGTCATAGTGCGCCTTTAAAAATGCTGCCAATGAGACATCCGCTCTAATATTTTTGAGGTAGTTCATTGGAAGATCCTTAAAATAAACTTTGTGCAAGGACTCTATTTTATCATTGCTTCTAGAAAATATTTCTTCTATTTTTGAATTTTTAATAATTTTCTTTTCTGATAATTTTTCCTTTACTATTATGTTATTTTTAACTGAAAATTCATAGAAATAAACACTGCCAGCTATTTCAAATTCAATATAAAAATTTGATTTCTCATTGTTATTAAAAAAAGTCTTAAAAGCAGCGTCCAAGTCAGTGCCTCTAGTTTCTACACAAACAAAATAATTAAAATAACTAAAGAGCCTCATTATATTTGTTTTGCCAGAAGCGTTTCCACCTATAAAACCGGCAACCTTTGTTATCAGTTCGCTTTTTTTTGCATTAGATTGAAAATAAGAATAAGATTTCTTTTTATTTGTTAAAAAAGAAATTTCTTGCTCCTCCTTAAAAGAATAAAAGTTATTGAATTTAACTTTTCTGATCATAATTTTGATTCTATTATATTAACCTGCAAATTAACCCTACTATATATTATCATAATATGCAAGTTTATACAATTATTTGTATTAAGTCAAGAAGTAATGCTCAACATGCAATATATTCTTTCATCAGACTAAGCCATGAAATATCTTAATACGCGAGCATAATGCAATATTTTGCTTTATTTAAAGAAAATTTAGATGCTATAATCTGTAAGATACACATGGGCGCAGGGATTTCCGCGTCGCTTGTTCGTCGTCGCTCACAATCTCCTTGTCCTCGGCAGCGCTGAATGCTCCTATGGTCGCATTCATCGACGCACGCTGCGATTTCGTCCTGCTGAACGAAATCTTGCTTAGCTTCTGCCGGTTCGAATCCCTGCGAACTCCAAATACAAGAAACAAAAAACAGACATTCTTTTGGAATGTCTGTTTTTTGTTTCTTGATGTCGGGGCGCAGGGATTCGAACCCTGTCTAAATGATCCCAAATCACTCGTGCTACCGTTGACACCACGCCCCGTCTTTGTTGTGCTGAAGCGAACTATATACCTGAAATTAGTTCCTATAAGCGAATATTTCTCAACTAATACCCATCTTACACGCTTTTGCACTATGCGTCAATAATAAACCAAGAACAACAAAACCCACCTTTCGGCGGGTTTTGTTTCCATCTTTTGGATATATTCAAAAAAATATATTTCAATACGATGAGATCTATAATCAAACGAAGCGAGCGAAGCGAAAAATATTTTCGCATCCGAGCGAGTGCAGATTATATAGGTCGGAGACCTCTATTTAACAGCTTCTTTCAATGCTTTTCCAGCAGTGAATTTTGGAACTGTCATTGCAGGGATTTGAATCTTAGCTTTGGTTTGAGGGTTAATTCCTTCACGAGCGGCTCGTTGAGAAACTTTAAATGTTCCAAATCCAGTCAATGTTACTTTGTTTCCCTGTCTGATTTCATCTGTAATTTTTTCTTGAAGAGCTTCGATCACGCTTTCAACTGCTTTTTTTGAAAGATCAGTTTTTGTTGCGATTGAATCTACAAGAGCGTCCTTGTTTACATTTGCCATAGTATTCACCATCCTTTCTATTTTAAATTTTATCCTTACTCCAACCATTGTACTATTTTTAGCCCAAATAAAGCAAATCCGAGTTATACACAGCGTGGAAATTTTTAATAAAATTTCCACGCTGCACGGCACAACATTATAAATATGTTCAATGAGCTGAAGAATAAATTTTTTAAAAATATTTTTTTGATTGAATAAGCCTTTGTTTTCTCTAAAATTTTCCTATGATTGTGTTGAGCGAGGGAAAATTTTAGTTAGAAAACAAGGAGCGTCGAGAATATTTTTAAAAAAATTTTATTCTTCGGCGAACCCAAAATTATCGAGCGTATTCCACGCTTCTTGTTTCTCGTAAAACATTAACCTTGATTTCTCCGGGGTATTTTAAGTCAGCTTCAATTTTATCTGCAATTTCACGTGCCAATTTCAAAGCTCCCAAATCATCAATTTCTTCCGGCTTCACAAAAACGCGTATTTCTCTTCCAGCTTGAATAGCATAAGTTTTTTCAACACCAGCAAAAGAATTTGCAGTTGTTTCCAATTCTTCAAGTCTCTTGAGATATTTTTCCAATGTATCCTTGCGAGCTCCTGGGCGACTTGCGGAAATTGCATCTGCAGCAGCGATAATAAAAGATTCTGGAGTTTCAAAAGGATAGTCTTCGTGATGTGATTTCATAGCATCAATAATTTCCTTTTGCATGCCAAATTTTTCCATTATTTTAATACCTATTTCCACATGTGTTCCCTGAATTTCATGATCAACAGCTTTTCCAATATCATGCAAAAGACCTGCTTTTTTTGCAATAGTCACATCAGCGCCAAGTTCTGCAGCAAGTGCACCGGAGAGATGTGCAACTTCCAGCGAATGAAGCAAAACATTTTGCCCATAACTTGTGCGATATCGAAGACGTCCAAGCAAATACACAAGTTTCGGTTCAAGACCTGCAATACCAAGATCATACACAGCAGCTTCTCCTGCTTCTTTTATCTTGTTGTCGATTTCTTTTTTTGCATATTCAACGGCCTCCTCTATTCTTGTTGGATGAATGCGCCCATCACCAATCAATTTCTCAACAGTAATTCGAGCTATTTCGCGACGAACAGGATCAAATCCTGAAATAACAATCGCTTCTGGAGTATCATCAACAATAATCTCAACACCTGTAAGTTTTTCCAAGGCTTTAATGTTTCTTCCTTCGCGACCAATAATTCTTCCCTTCACCTCATCTGAAGGTATTGAAACGGTTGTTGTCACAACTTCTGCCGCATGCGATCCAGCATATTTTTGAATGACACTTGTCATTATGTTTTTAGCTCTTTTTTCAATTTCTTCAACACCTTGCCTTTCAATCTTGGCAATACGCTCAGCCAATGCATCACGATTTTCTTCTTCAGTGAGTTGCAACAAGATAGCTTTTGCTTGTTCTTTTGAAAGACCAGCTATTTTTTCAAGACGTTCCAACTCACGTGCACGTGTTTCTTCGGCTTCTACTCTAATTTTTCTAACCTCTTCAACTTTTTGCTCCAACACATTTTTTGCCCTTTCTATTTCCTCAGTTTTTTGATCAATAGCAACCTCACGTTTTTCCAAGCGTTGTTCACTTCTGAGAATTTGGTCCTCACGTTCCTTTTCCTTCTTTTTTGCTTCTTCCAATATTTCAACTGCCTTGTTCTTCGCATTCAAAACAAGCTCCTGAGATTTTTTCTCAGCATCTTCAGTCATCTTTTCAATTTTACCCTCAGCTGTATCAAGTCGCCTACGCGCTATTGATTGTCGAATAAAATACCCTGCACCGCCTCCCAAAAGAAGACTCAGGACCATTAAACCTATTAACATACATTTTCAAGCGCTTCGACTGATCAATTTGTGTTCACCAAAAAGAAAGCTTTTTTAAGCTTTAACCTCGCATTTTTTAGATATATTTGAAGCAATTTTTAACTTCATATTAATGCAAATTTATCTTAATTCAGCCAATTCAGTGTAATTAATCAAATCGAACCGATCCATTTTTAACTATTTATCTGTACCGCCATAGTATAGGAATAAGAGGTTTTTGTCAAAGCCCTCTATAGATGGTAAAATAGTAAAAGAAATATTATAAAATCACCAAGATACAAGAAACAAGATACAAACAAGATACAAAAAAACAATAATTGAAAGCATTTCAAAATTGGTCATTGTGTCATTGAGATTTGTTTGGAAATTGGAAATTGGAAATTGGAAATTATTAACCATATGTATAAACCAGTAGTTCTTGTCGTTCTTGATGGTTGGGGCATCAGCAATAACAGCAAAGGCAACGTACTCAAAGAAACCAGCCTGCCAACCATTGAAAAACTTGATCATTTCTATCCCATGACAACTTTGCAAGCCTCGGGAATTTCTGTTGGGCTTTTTTGGGGAGAATCAGGCAACAGCGAGGTTGGCCACATGGCAATGGGAGCGGGAAAAATTGTGTACCAAAATCTTCCTCGCATTACACTTTCAATTCAAGACAAAACCTTTTTTGAAAATCCAGCTTTGTCCAAAATAATGGAAAACGTCAAAAAGCGAGATTCATCTCTGCACCTTCTTGGACTTGTTGGCCAAGGCAGTGTTCATTCATATCTCGAACATCTTTTTGCTATCTTGGAAATGGCAAAAGAAAAAGGTCTCAGCAAGGTTTTTATTCATGCTTTCACTGATGGAAGAGACTCACCTCAAACATCTGGAACAAAAACTATTCAAGATCTGCAAAATCACCTCAAGTCAATAGGTGTTGGAAAAATTGCAACACTCAGTGGAAGAAACTGGGGAATGGATCGCAACAACAATTGGGATCGAGTAGAAAAGGCCTACAGATTAATTACTGAAGGAAAAGGAGCAAGCGCAACTGATGCCATCAAATGCCTTCAAGATTCATACGCTACTGAAATTACAGATGAATACATTGAACCATCCGTAATAACAGAAAACCTGCCTACCGGACAGGCAGGCAACAAACCTGTTGCGATTGTTCAAGATGGTGATGGCGTGATTTTCTTTAATTTTCGCGAAGACAGAGCACGAGAGCTCACAAAAGCTTTTACTGCTGATGATTTTGATGGATTTCAAAGAGAAAAATTGGATATAGATTTTGTGACACTTGTGGAATATGAAAAAAATCTTCCAGTTGAAGTAGCTTTTCCACCAGTAACATTAGAAGGTGGGCTTGGACAAATTCTCAGCGAACACAAATTGAAACAACTCCGCATAGCTGAAACAGAAAAATATGCCCACGTAACATATTTTTTTAATGGAGGAAAAGAAGAAGCTTGGGAAGGAGAAGAAAGGATTTTGGTTCCATCTCCTTCGGTTTCAAAATTTGATGAGGCCCCAGAAATGAGCGCGTCTCTCGTGACTGAAAAAATTTCAGCAGCAATAGAAGAGGAAAAATACGATTTTATCTTGGTAAACTATGCCAATGCAGACATGGTTGGACATACTGGAAATCCTGAGGCCTGTGTTACTGCAGTTCAAACAATAGATAAAAATCTTGCCAAACTTATTCCTATGGTATTAAAAAAGGGTGGTTGTCTTTTTATTACAGCCGACCATGGAAACGTGGAGGAAATCAAAAATTATCGTACCGGACAAGTAGATACCGAACATTCTTCCAATCCAGTTCCACTTTGGTATGTCACTGCGACAAATCATAGAGAAAAAACATCGGTAGAAGTTGTTCGACAACAAAGTGAGGTTGGAGGATTGCTAAGCGATATTGCCCCAACAATTTTGGAGCTTTTAAGCATACAAAAGCCAGAAGATACGAATGGTGAAAGCCTGTTGCCGCTACTCAAGTAGGAATTAGGATTTAGGTTGTAGCAATTAGAAACTGCATACAAAATAAAAAAACTCAGCCATATGTGGTTGAGTTTTTTTATTTTATCGAAAGATTTTTTATGTATTTACTAATTCCTAATTCCTACAACCTATAACCCTATTACCTTGTCCACGATTCCATACTTCACAGCTTCCTCAGCTGACATAAAATAATCTCGATCAGTATCCTTCTCAACTTTTGCAATTTTTTGTCCGGTATGCTTGGCCATGATTGCATTCAGTTTTTCTTTGGTTTTCAAAATATGTTGAGCATGAATGTTAACATCAGACGCTTGACCACTAGCCCCACCCATCACTTGATGAATCATAACTTCAGAATTAGGCAGACAAAAACGCTTACCTTTTTTCCCAGCGCTTAAAAGCAAAGCTGCGGCAGAAGCTGCTATTCCCACACAAATCGTTTGCACGTCGCAGCGAATGTATTGCATCGTGTCATATATGGCCAAGGCACTGCTCACAGATCCGCCTGGAGAGTTTATGTAGATCTTAATATCCTCTTTTGGATTTTGTTGTTCCAAAAAAAGAAGTTGTGCAATGATAGCATTCGCAACACCGTCATCTATAGCAGTTCCCAAAAAAATAATCCTATCCTTAAGCAGGCGCGAATATATATCATATGCCCGCTCGCCATAATTTGTTTTTTCAATTACTGTTGGAATAAGATACTGATTATTCATAAGTTTACCGATACGAAACAACGAAACATTCGCCAGCTGGCGAAACGAATCTACGAAAATAAAATTTTGCGTTTGTTCGTAGATTCGAATGTTATTCGTAGTTTCGTATCGCGATTATATTTTTTCAAGAAATTCCAAAACTTTTTCATTAATCATCATTCCCTTCACATAATTATACAGTCTTCCCAAATCAATATTCTTTTCGATGTCTTGCACTTTTTTGTAATGTGCCAAAGTTTTGTTCATTTCAGCCTCAACTTCTTCATTTGCAATTTCAATTTCCTTTTCCTTTGCCACTTCTTCCAGAGCCAATGCGGCCTTGATTCTTTTAACTGCTTGTGGTTCCCATTCTTTTTCAATCTCTTCCGCAGTTTTTCCTATTTGAACAAGATATTGTTCAAAAGTAATTCCCATTCCTTGCAATTGCATTTCAAATTCACCAATCATTTTGTGCAATTCCTCATGCAAAAGAATATGTGGAATTTCAACTTCAACCACTTCAACAAGAGCCTCTATTATCTCAGATCTTCTTTTTTCTTTAAGTTCATGTTTTTTTTCTTCTGCCATACCATCAGCAACATTTTTTTTCATATCAGCCAAATTCTCAAATTTTCCAAGGGATTTTGCAAATTCATCTGTAAGTTCTGGAGACTTTCGCTCCTGCACGGTTTCAACAGTGACAACAAATTGAGCAGGTTTTCCAGCCAAACCTTTTTCATGATAATCATCTGGAAATTTGAGCTCAAAATCTTTTATTTCACCTGCTTTCATTCCTAAAACTTGTTCTTCAAAACCTGGTATGAAAACTCCTCGTCCAAGAATCATCGGATGACTCTTGCTTGTTCCGTTTTCAATTGGAACTCCATCTTTTTTAACTTCAAAAGACAAAATAACATTATCGCCATCTCGCGCTTCTCTTTCCACTGTGATGTGCTGAACACGACTCTTGGCAATTTCTTCCAATTCTTTTTCAACATCACTGTCACTTATTTCAGCTGATTTTTTGTTATATTCTTTGTTGATTTTTTCCACAGCGCTTTTCCATGGTTTCATTTCAACTGATGGAACAACCGCAGTCACAACCTTGTATTCCAAAGGATTTTCTTCGGCCAATTTTATAATCTCAGCTTTGGGAGATCCAATGGCATCAATCTTTTTTTCAGCAACAACTTTTGGATATGTTCCCTGAATCGCTTTTTGTGCAGCTGCATCCAAAAGAACGCCCTTTCCTACTTTCTGTTCAACCATGCTGCGAGGAGCCTTTCCAGCGCGAAAACCTTCGATTTTAATTTCCTTAGAATAATCAATTGCAGCTTGATCAATATATTTTTCCCACTCATCCCAAGAAACAGTAACTGCAACTTCAACTTGAGATTCTGGGATTTTTTTAATTTCAGATGTAATCATAGACAATCATGTAACATGTAGCATATAACATATAGCAAAAATGCGACTGCGCATTAAGGCAATGTTATATGTTTTATGTTGTATTTTATATGTTGTTTACTTAATCTTTTTTTGAAAATTTTTCTCCATACAAGACAATTGATTTTTCAATTACTGCAACTGCTGATTTTTTATCTTCAAATCCTTGAATTTCAACTTTTTTTCCATCGATAACTTTGTACGTTTCAAAAAAATGTTTTATTTCTTTAAGAGTGTACGGATTAACATCACCAAGATCTTTTACATTATCCCAGCGTGGATCATTTTTTGGCACAGAAATAATTTTATAATCGCTTTCTCCACAATCTATCATAAGAGCCACACCAACTGGACGAACTTCAAGAAGAATACCAACAGCCAAAGGATATGTTGTCAAAACCACAACATCAAGCGCATCCCCATCTTCCCAAAGAGTTTGCGGCACAAAACCATAATCGAAAGGAAAATCTTGGGCTGTTTTCATCACACGATCAAGTTTAATTAAGCCAGTTTCCTTGTCAATTTCATATTTATTTTTTGATCCCTTTGGAGTTTCAATAATAACATTCAGAACTTCAGGAACATTTTTACCCCTTGAAACTTCATGCCATAAATTCATATATTTTTTAGATTAAAAAATTTATTATTTCTTTTTTGCAGCCTTCTTAGCTTTTTTAGCAACAGGTTTTTCTTCCTTAACTTCTACAACTTCTTCAGCAACAACTGATTCTTCTACAATTTCTGTGTCATTCTGTATTTCTTCTGTGTTTTTCTGTACTACCCCAATAACGTCAATTTTCCAACCAGTCAATTTTGCAGCCAAACGAACATTTTGCCCACGTTTTCCAATAGCCAAAGACAATTGATCCTCTGGAACTGTAACCTTGGCCTCTTTTTTATCAGCATTAATCTCTACCTTAAAAACCTTGGCTGGACTGATTGCAGCTGCAATATATTTTTCAGGTTTTTCGCTCCACTCAATAATATCAATTTTTTCTCCTCCAAGTTCCTCAATAACAGCTTGCACTCGAGTTCCTTTTTGTCCAACACATGATCCGATAGGATCAATTCCTTCTTCATCTGACATCACAGCAATTTTTGTTCTTGAGCCAGCTTCTCTAGCAATTGATTTTAACTTAACTGTTCCAGCAAAAATTTCCGGGACCTCCAATTCAAAAAGTTTTTTTACCATTTCCGGATGAGTACGGCTAAGAGTGATGCCAGGCCCCTTTGGATCAGATTCAACTTTATAAAGATACACTTTTACACGTTGCCCCATTCTAAGCATTTCTCCTTGCACTTGTTCTTGAGGAAACAAAACTCCAACAGATTTTCCAAGATCAATATATGTGTTTCGTCCTTCAATTCTTTGAACCGTTCCACTCACAACTTCTCCTTCTTTTCCTTTATATTCTTGGAACATGGAATCACGTTCTGCTTCACGAATTCTTTGAATAATAACTTGTTTTGCAGTTTGAGCGGCCACGCGACCATATTCATGTTGAGGCTCAAGCTCTATCTCTATCACATCGCCAATTTTGGCTCCTTTTTTGATTTTTTTTGCTTCATCCAAAAGAATATCCCTTTCAGGGTTATATCTTGGCAATTTCTCTTCATCTTCCGATTCATCGGAAACATCCGCATCTTCGATTTCTTCATCTCCACCTTCAACAAATTCACGCAAAGTTTCATCAATAACATCTTTGATCAAAAAGAATTTTGTCTCTCCACCAACTTCATTGAATTCAGCGCGGATTCTTTGTCCTCGCTTTCCATAATCTTTCTTATAAGCAGCGGCCAAAGCTGCCTCAATTGTTTCTATGACAACATTCTTTGGAATTCCCTTTTCTTCAGCAATTTGCATGATTGCACTGCCAAATTCTCCAAGTCTTGTTGGTTGTTCCTCTGATTCATCTTGTACTTTGCGTTTAGCCATAAATTTAATTTAATTATTTATTAATAAATTCTTGTCATTCCCAGCTTGCTGTGTCCGCCTTTAGAGGGACTGGGAATCCAGCCCTACTTAATTTAACAATTCTGAAGATTAACACATAACCTGGATTCCCGTTTTCACGGGAATGACAAGTACTATGCCAACCTATTTAAAGAAAAAAGTTCGCTTTCCAGCGAACCCATTCCTACCTATCTATATAGTTATGATAGCAGCTTTTTCTTTCAATGTCAATCCTAGAAGAAGATGCTCTGCCCGCTCAATGCTGCTGCGATAGCCTTGATAATAATAAACCCTGAAAGACCCACCACAATTCCGATCAGTGCATTTTTGGCATTATCTTTGGCTGTTTCAGCCAAATCAGCATTACCAGCTGCCATCAAATATTGAACGCCAGAAACAACAAAGGCCAGCACTGCCAAAGTCGTAAACATTCCCATCAGCCAAGAAAAAATATTGGAAACAATGACATAGATTGGCTGCGAAGAAAGGCCTGTATTCATTGGAAAACAAATTCCGCCAACATCCTGAAAGCCATTTCCACATTTTGCCTGAATTGAAGCACCCACTGTCGCCCCAGGAAGACCACTTCCTGTAGAATAACCGCCACCAATGGTTGTTGCAACAGTAACAGGCGTACCTGAAATACCAGTCTCACAAACTGTGGCCATCACTCCATTGGCACAAAAAAGCAAACCACTGCTCAAATTTGTTGAGGAAGCAGGCATCTGCACTGTTCCCGCTGGAAGAATTTCAGAACCACTGGCAGAATAAACAGCCCCCGTTGAAGAGTTTATTGTTGATCCAGCAGGCACAGCTACTGACTGTCCAGTTTTTTTGTCTATTATATTTGTTGGAGAAGTTGTTGTAATAACATTGCTTGCAGCAGGAATAGCATTAGTGGAATCTTCTCCAGCACCAGTTAAATTTCCCCATGTACTAACCTCGCAAATACCATTTGCATTACAAGTATAACCCGTAGCACAAGTATCTGATGAATACCAACTTGATCCATTTGAACACTCTTCGCCCTTAACACCCTTGGGAATACAACCTGTTGCATCACTATTAACAACATATCCACTGCCGTAATAACTATCACACATAGATTGCGTATAAGCATAATCGCTTGCTTTATACACACAATCACAATTTGTTTGACTCTCATTTACTGTGCAAGTCTGATCAGATGGGGCATAATCATTACAATCCTGCTGAGTTACCCCTCCACCCAACACTGGCTGTTCAGTTGTATTGATTGGCATTGATTCATTTCCGCCAATATCGACAGGTTCCTGACAACTTTCATAAACACTATTACAAACATCCACATCACTATCATCAGTCGCATTATCATAGCAAACATTGTATGCTTCCCAGCAAAGTGCCTTTGCCACATTGTTAACACTATCAATCCTCACAAAAAAAACACTCAAAAAAAGAAGTGTGGTTGTGAATAAAAAAAGTTTTTTTGTTTTCATTTTTGTATATTAAAATTAATTTTCAATTTTCAATTTCTAATTTTCAAACAATGAATTAATTTTCAATTTTTCAATTCACTACTTAATGTTGACGATATTTTATTAAATATAAGCGTCAATTCATGTGCTTCTTTCCAGAGTATCTTCAAATGATCCTCTTCTTCACTATTTGATTCCGCTATTAATTCAAGCCAGTATTTGGTTTCCTGAATTTCTTTCCTACAGATAAATATTTTATTTTTAAAATCTTTTTTGGAACTAGCACCATTTGCTTCACAGTAATTTGCGCCAACACTAGTGGCGGATCTCATAAGCTGCAAAACCATGCTTTTGTTTATATCGTCTTTTTTTAGACGTTTTAAAAATACTATAATTTCTTTACTAAATTTTTTTGTTCTATTTTCAAGATCATAATTCATATCATTTGGTCATTTTTGAATTGGAAATTGTTTGAAAATTAGAAATTGAAAATTGAAAATTATTAGAATGTCTTGCTTGCTCCTCCAAGCAATGCACTAACTGCTTGCATGATAATGTATCCAGAAAGGCCAACTATTATTCCCATGATTGACCATTTCATGCCTTCTTTACCTTTTTCAGCATTTCCCTCGTCAGCTCCAGCCAACAAATAAAAAATTCCGGAAAGCACAAATCCAATCACACCCAAAATTGCAAAAATTGCCAAGAGCCAAAAAAGCAAATTAGAAACGATGCCCATAATGCTTCCTTGTGGCAATCCATATGGATTTGACAGTGTCCATCCTCCACCACTTCCATAATTTCCACCCCAAACAGCTCCAGCGCCCGATCCGGTTGAACCAACTCCCACACTCACACCTCCAGTTGAATTTACTCCTACCCCCCAATCAACAGCCAAAACTGAAGCTGAAGAAAGATTTAACCCAACCATCACCAACATTGTCATTAAAATGCTTTTGAAATAATTTTTTGTTTTCATTTTTTCTTGCCCCACCCGCCTAGACTTGACGTCTAGTCGAGGCTGGTTAAATTGTGGTACTCCACATTATTTAATTGGGGTTATTTTATTTTGAGTATTCATTTACGAATATATTATAGCATATTTTAAAAAGTTAGTACACAAAATTTCCCTTCTCCTTTTGGGAGAAGGTGCCCCGATAGCAATCGGGGCGGATGAGGGCGCATCAATAAAAACAAAAAACAACTCTTGCGAGTTGCTTTTTGCGTTACACGTACGTGTAAAACTAGAAACTTTTTGATGTTCCACCAAGCATTCCTTGAACAGCCTTGATAACAACGATTCCAATCAATGCCACGATAACTCCCAAAATGGAATATAGCATGGTTGTTTTTCCTCTTTCGATCTGACCATCATCTCCAGCAGCTGTCAAATAGATGATACCTGCAATCACAAATCCAATCACACCAAGAATTCCAACAACGATCAACAACCAATTCATCAAGTTTGTGATTATGCCAATAAGACTTCCCTGTGGAAGACCTGTTCCTCCTGGAGTTGAAAATTGGGCGCTAACAATCATCGGAACTGCACTAGCAATTGCCGAAGCCGCATATGCAACTTTTTTAAATATATTCATATTGCACCTCCTATCTAGTTTTAATTTTTATTTTTATCTTTCTATCTTTTTATTCAATTATTTTTGTAGGTTCATTTCGCCAGCTAACAAATAATTCATGATTTCCAATCGGTGTTATTTAAAAAATTGCCCAACAGCCATCATCAAAACAAAACTTCCCATCGCCAGAATTATTCCAACAATTGCAAAAGTTGCTGACTTTTTTGCATCTTGCATTTTTTTTTCATCGCCAACTGCAAGAAAATATTTCACACCAGCGAGCACTAAGAAAATTATAGCAACAATTCCGGCAACTGACAACAAAAAAAATAAAACTTTCATTCCAATATCTGAAACTGAAGGAGCATCAGTGATGACGCCTGCTTGAGCAATGTTAATAATATGCATAAAATTCTTGGAAAATTAATTTCTAAGATCAACAACATTTCCACTTATCTTTGGACCAGCATTTTCATTTTTAAATTCTGACTCGTTGTTTTCTTCAGCATGTTTTGACGGAGCAATATGATACAACGATCTTGCAAGATTTTTTTGAGCGGATTGTTGTGCCAAGGGATCATAAATGTTTTCTGATTGATCTGAAAACAAACTTTTGGATTGCACTGTTTGCTCTGCTGAAAGTTTTTGTGGAGAAGAAAAACTAATATTGTTTGGCGAAACAAAAGCGTTATTATTGCTTTCAATTTTTTGTCCCGTCATCAGTTCAGCTTGATCAATAGGTTCTTTGCCGAAAGCAAGATGCTGGGAATTTGGAACGACATTTTTGTTGTCAATTTTTTCCACTTGATATTCGTCACTGCCAATTGGTGGTTTTGAATTTGGAACACTGAAAAAAGTTTCTTGTCTTTCTTTTTGTTGATTTTTTTTGTCAAAATTTTCTGTTCTCTCTGAAACAACAAAAGAATTTCTGTTCAAACCATTTTGCTCAACATCTTCTCGTCTCAAATCAATTTCCGATCTGACATCTCTTTGCGGTTGTTGTGTTTCAAATTTTCCAATTTCTCTTCTTTGCACAGGCTGCATTTCTGCTCTATCTATTTGTTCTCTTCGCGCCCCTTGCATCGGTTGCATTCCTATTCTATCCCTTTCTTCCCTTTGTTCATTTTGCATAACAGCCTGCATTCCCATCCTATCTCCTTGTTCCCTTCCTACTCCTCGCATTGATTGCATTCCCATCCTGTCCCTTTTTACCCTTTGTTCATTTTGCATAACAGACTGCATTCCCATTCTATCCCCTTGCTCCCTTCCTACTCCTCGCATTGGTTGACTTCCCATCCTATCCCCTTGTTCCCTTTTTACCCTTTGTTCCCCTTGCATTCCATCAAAAATAATTGTTTGTGTTTCAGCATCAACCATCAAAAGAGCTTGGTCATCGAGAGATTTCAAAATGGTTGCCAATTTTTGTCGATCAAAAGAAGACAGCCTTTTTCCATTCTCAGAGTGAAACAAAAAATTTCCACGATCAATCGGGCTGTGTTTTACTGCCCCAAAATTATCCTGATAATCCTTGATCCAATTTTTTATTGAAGGACGAGCCAATTCAGCAGAATATCGCATTTTCAATTGATTTGAAGTAACACCTTGCTCCGCCAATCTCGGATATTGGGCCAATGCAGCAGAAAGCGAAAGTTGTGTTTGTTTTTTTTGTGAAAAATTTTCATCAACAACTTTTCGTACCAAAGGCTTTTCCGAAAGTGTTAGCACTTTGTTCAAGATATTTCCCATCAAAAGATCAGCAACTTTCACATGCACAGAGTGAACCAATGGAAGTTGCAATTCCAAAATAGAGTCGAGCTCATTCCATTTTTTTTCAATCGCAATTTGCCAAACAATTTGTGGCAATACATTTCTGCCATTAACATCCAAACCAGCTTGCTGAGCAATGTCATCATAAACTCCCACCAAATCGAAACTCAACAAAAAATCCCTCCCTTCCGGATGCATCGCCGCAATTTGAGCAGGAAAAATCTGCGCATTGGCATAAACTTTTTTCCATTTTTTCAATAAGTCATTTTTTACCTCTAGCGTAATTTTTTCAACTTCTTCTTTTTCTGATTGCAAATCATAACCAAAATTTCCACCCGTATTTTGACGCGCTAAAATATTATTATTTGATTGATAAGAATTATTTGTGTCCATTTTTATTTTTTCTAAAACTGAAACGCTACCCAGTTATCTTTAATGTATTGATACACTCTTTCTATTCTTTTTTGATTTTGCACAACTCCTTCTCCCAAATCTTCATCCATCGCTTTAGCAATTTCAAAAACTTCTTTCATTCGGTATTCAGCCATGATTGATTTTGCAATTTCTTGTTTATAATTTTTCGGTGCATTTTTCGTAAAATATTCCATTTGCTCTGCCGTAATTCCTGCAATTACACTTTCATAAGAAAAAGCCATAGCGGAAGCAAATAAAAGTTCCTCTTTTTTCAATAAAGCAATATGTCGCGCCAATGCTTTTTTTTGTTGAATTGTATCTTGAGGAAAGGCAATATGTGGAATTGTAAATTCATCAAATATTCTATCCTCAATATTTTCATCAATCATTTTTTAAGGCAAATAATTTTTAAGTCCAAGTATCTGTAGCGCCAGCGGCCGTAGCATGCGCATGATTAATAATTGGACCAGCAGTTGCGCCTTTAGTCGCAACATCATGAGCTTGCTTCCCTTTCTCATTTAATATTTTCCAATTCTTTGCCATTTCTTTTTTAACAAATACATCTCTTTCACCATCATTTGCAAGACCTGCAAGATGCACAGCATGTGTTGTTTGTATGTCCTCTTTTAATTTCAACTCAAACTCATCCTTTTTATCTCCTTGCTTAAGCGCATGCAACATTGAAGCAACTTTCATAGCATCTCCACCGCGTTTAGCTGGATCGTGCAAGTCAGCTTTAAGTATTTCATCTACAAGCCCACCTGCACCAACAGCATCCACTCTATCGTGCTCATCAGCTTTTTCCTTATATTTCTTTCTAAATTCTTCTGCTTTTTTATTGATAATTGCTTTATCCCAATCCTTCTTTCTATCGCCAATACCACCTGCAATTTGAGCCTCTCTTTCTTCACGCTGATCTTTAAATGCAAACTGTGTGAATTTATTGTCAAAACCAAGAATTTTTCCACTCTTTCTAGCGTTCTCAAATCCTTTCTTCACACCACCTGGAATTCCAGACTGCTTCCAGCCATATTTTCCTATTGCACTACTAGCAGCCCAGGGTCTTGTTGCCAACCACTTCCCGCCACTTTTTACTTTGTCAACTATCTTATTAGCACCCTCTATCCCCCATGAGCTTGCAATGCCAATACCGGCCCACAAAATAATTATTGGAATCACAAAAAACGCTGCGTTAGCAATAAAATTAGCATCCTGTGCTGGAGTATTTGCACTTGCATTGGACATGAAAGATTGCATATTTTCTCTTCCTAATGCCTCTGAAACATGCAAAGCAATCGCCATCATAAAAATCATAATTGGAGCAAAAAATGAATACGAAAAAAGCTTTTTCCACCAACCATCTGCGTAGCTCTGTGTTGATGGAAAAATATATCCGACAAAACCAATTGGGGAAAACATGACCAACATAGTAAGCGCAACTAACCTTACAACAAATAAGGCAGCAATAATAAGAAAAGTCATACCCATAATGAAAAGAACTATTATTATTGCTAATTGATAAGCAATTGGTTGTGCCTCAAATCCATTTGGCGCAAGCAGACTCCCAATACTAGTAGCTGCACCAAATTTAGCCATAATTCCTGATCCAGTAACAATTCCAGAAGATGCAAACAGCTTATTTACAAAATAATAAAAAGCTACATTTGAAATATCAATGAAAAATCTCGCAATTGGATAACTAAAATTTACCAATAGAGCATTAATCAAAATATTAAGCCACACTGATTTTAAATTCCACTTACTTACTTGAAAAATTGTACAGAAAGCCGCAAAAAGTAGCACCAAGATAAAAGTCATATTCAAGGTGTCTCGCACCATAATCCACACATCCTTAACAGCTTGTTTATTTAACATACCATTAGTCCCGGAAACATTAACAGGATCAATAACCCAAGCAAAAAGCGTTGCTGCCATACCAAATAACATGATTACAAATGACTGTACCTGATTTAAAACAATTTTAATTCCCATCTCAAAAATATTTTCTGATGACTTTTTTTTGACAGTATTCTCATTGCTTACTGGAGCAACTGTTCCTGTATTTTCTACATACGTACAAGTCTCGCCAGTTGCACAAAAAGCTGTTTTACATGTATTTTCATCTGGAGATGTATCAGAAGAAAGCAGTTTACCGCTAACATCTCTACGTTCGCATACTCCAGCTGCCAATGATTTTTGATTATCAAGAAAAAAAACACCACAAAAAATAATCACTCCGAACAAAAGCAACAGGAAAAAATTTTTATTTTTTCTGGAAAAAACCATCATCTATGATTTGCAAATTTTAAGGCTATTTTCAAAATAATTATACCACAAAAAAACCCCAACCTAAAGTTTATAGGCTGGGGGATAACTTTTTTTCTTCAAATTTATCTTATCAATTTTTCTCCCTCGGCTACTTTTTCCAATTTCTCTGCCAACTCCTTAACTCGAGCTGCTACAAAAATTTCCTTGGAAAAATCAGTAAGAACCATTGGATCTGCAAAACCTTTTTTTTCAACTTTTACTGCCGCATAACGAATGCAGTATCTAGTACTACTTTTATCACTTTTTAAACGAAATATATAATCAATTCTGCATTTAATATCATAGGTAGTTACTCCATTATTTTTTGCCACCTCTATGTTTTTGTTGAACTTTATCGGTCTGATGAGTTCAACTTCAACATCATTAAATGATGTGTCCTTGAATTTTATGTTCATGTTTTCATATGCAGTAATAGCATCTTTCTCTGCATACTTATACATAAATTCCTTTACCGTGTACACATCATCCTCTTTGCTTGAGCACCCTGCAAAAATAGCTATTGAAACCGCTAACAAAATCATAGTAATAGCTCTCATGACATCCTCCTTGCGCTTAGCGCTTTTTTGGTTTTCGTTACATTCCTTTTTACTAATATATGTTACCTTCAAATTCCACCAAAAAATAAACTTTTGGCTTGTTTGAAGGTCAATTTGTTAATGAACAGTCTTTACATTCAACTGTCCACTATACACCTAAAAACGTTTTCTGTCAATAGATAAACCCTTTGATCGCTCTGCTTGAAGCTGACAGGGTTCTGGTGCTGCGTTTGGCAAATCCAGCATAATTCATTTCGCTGACAGTTATTGTGTTGCCGGAAACTTTTTCAACCAAGGCAACATGCCCATAGTATCTGTTTTCTGTTGTTACCATGATAGAACCTGGACGCGGAGTTCTTCCTGTTGCATAACCTTGAGCTTTTGCGTGATAAAGCCAGGTTCCAGCATTTCCTCCCCATGGCACATAACGTTTTTGTGCAACATACCAAGTGCAATATCCATATGGAAAACGATGTCCTGCTCCAGCCTTTCCCTTTGGAGTCACGCCACCAGTAACTTCAGGTGTTCCTCCTGTGGCATTGGCGTATTGTCTTTTTTCGATTATAGAACTTTCGGACGTTGTTGGAGTTGTTGGCTTTGGAGCGTCTCCTTGACCATCAGGAATAACGATCTCCTTTCCCGCTTCCAACTCTCCATTGGCAGGCAAATCATTAAATGCGATGATCTTATCCTTTTCGGCCTTAAATTTTCCTGCAACAGCATCAATACTATCTCCCGATTTTACAACATATTTTATTCCTGAAATAGGCAAGATGAACAAAGTGTCTCCAGGCATGATTGAATCAACATTGCTGATATCATTGGCCCAAAGAATGGTATTGATTGAAACATTGTTTTTTACAGCAATAGATCCGAGCGTATCTCCGGATTGCACCATATACATTTTTACACCACCATCTTCTTCTGGGTCTTTCATTGGACTTCCGCCACCCACAGCCGCAATGATCCCTTGTGATTGAATGACATTTTGAGCCACAATTTCTTCTTTTGCCCCTGGCTCAACTGCAGTGCTTGATTTCGAAAGAGGTACCATGGCCAGATCATTCTTTTTATCAACTTGGCCACTAATCTTGTTGCTAACCGTTGAAGCTGTTTTTCCAGGATTATCCCAATATCCAAACAAAAATCCATTGTTTCCTTTTCCGGATGCAACATTTGTCGCACTCACCAAAACAGAACTGGAAACAACAACTGCAAAAGCTGAATAATTGCGAAAAAGATGGAGCAATCTTATTGTCCGATGTTTTTTGATGAAGTCTGCTATTATCCTTTGCCAAACATGAATTTTGGTATTAAGTTCCCTGAAGTCTATCTTTTTGACAAACTCAAAAATATAAGAAAAAATAGGTTTTTTACTAATAGCTAAATCCTTTCAATCGACATGCAATTTCAGGCAAAATTTCTGTCATCCTAAACTTTTTTCAGGATTAAAATTTCAGATTAAATCCAAAATAACAGTTACCCTAGATCTGCAGTCTTAATTTTTAAACTGTTTCCAAGTATATACTCTTGAGGCTTTTTGTCAACGAAATTATGCACAAAAAATCCATTTTTTAGCTATTAAAAGCCCTATTTCAACAAGGCTATTCTTTGAAATGATTAATTGCGGTACAATAGAGTCAGCACTGCTGCACTAAATTTCCAATTTTGAATTTTTAATTTTGAATTAATTTCTAATTTATGAATTTTTAATGTTTCAAATATTCGATCATTATGATTTCATTCGAAATTCAAAATTCATAATTCAAAATTAAAAAAATACTAAGATCCAAGACATTAAATATTGCTTTTATGACATTACAAAAATTACTAACAGACTTTTTGGAATACTTAGAGATTGAACGCAATCGTTCCCAAAAAACAATTGAGAATTACCATCACTATCTCAAGCGTTTTTTGACTTGGGCGAAAATATCCAGTCCTGATGATCTGACAATTGATCTGGTCAGAAATTATCGCCTCTATCTTAATCGCAAAACAGATCAAAAAGGACATGAATTAAAAAAGGCAACTCAAAACTACCATTTGATTGCAATCCGTAGCTTTCTAAAATATCTTGCCAAAAGAGATGTTAAAAGCTTATCTGCTGAAAAAATAGAGATTGGAAAAAATCCAACGCATGAAATAGAATTTCTTGATGGCGAAGAAGTGGAACGTCTTTTGCAGGCCGCTTCAAACAAGGACATAAAAACTCTTCGCGATAGAGCCATTTTGGAACTTCTTTTTTCAGCAGGACTACGTGTCAGCGAACTAACAAGCCTAAACCGCGATCAAATAAACATAGAGCGACAAGAATTTAGCGTGCGAGGAAAAGGCGACAAACTAAGACTTGTTTTTATTTCAGATACAGCAAAGGATGCTATAAAAAATTATCTAGACAAAAGAGTTGATATTGATGAAGCTGTCTTTATTCGATTTTCCAACAAAAAAATTACTGATGATCAACAAAACAAAAGACTAACACCTCGTTCAATCCAAAGAATAGTCAAATTTTATGCAGCAAAAGCAGGTATAGTAAAAGATGTTCATCCTCACACTCTTCGACATAGTTTCGCCACCGATCTTCTCTCCAACGGAGCAGACATTCGAAGCGTGCAAACAATGCTTGGACATTCATCAATAACAACAACTCAAATATACACACACGTTACCAACACCCAATTAAAAGACACACATAAACGATTTCATGCCAAGAAAAAAAAGGGTGCATGAAATCAATTTTGAGTTTCTAATTTTGAATTTTGAATGAATTTCCAATGATTTAATTTTTAATTTTTGAAACATTCTATCATTCTGATTTGATTCGAAATTCGAAATTCAAAATTCGAAATTAAGCACCATCTTTGATTTAAAATGCTAAATTATTTTTTTATATCTTCTTTAGATTCGCGTACTCTGCGGAAAGTCTCTTGATTCCTGCTTTTTTAAAAGCCACCACAATAGTATCGTCTATTGCAGAAATAACAAGACCATCGCCAAAAACTTCATGACTAACATGTTCCCCTCCTTTAAAGTTAAGTGGGGTTTTTATTTTTGCATTAGTTTTTATCTCTCCCCTTGCTCCCATTATTCCCCTTTTATCCCTTTCAAATAATAATTTTTCAAAAACTTTTTGTTCATTCTCGCGATACGAATTTTTTTTCACCAATTTTTCCGGAATATCTTCCAGAAAGCGTGATGGACTATTCATTTGCGTTGATCCAAACAAAGTTCGCTGACGCGTAAACAACAAATAAATTTTTTCCTTAGCTCTTGTGAGTCCAACATACATCAAACGTCTTTCTTCTTCCATTTCGCCCGAAGAAAGCAAACTGCGAGAATGTGGCAAGATTCCCTCTTCCAAGCCAACAATAAAAACCACAGGGAATTCCAACCCTTTAGCACTATGCAGCGTCATCAAATGCACAGCATCCTCATTTTGATTAACATTATCAACATCAGAAGCCAATGCCACTTCTTCCAAGAAGGCACTTAGCACATCTAAGTTTTCATCCAATGCCCCTTCAGCCCCATTCAATCCCTTTTCATCCCCATTTTCCCCTTTTTCCTTTTTGTCGTATTTTTGTGCAACAGAAATAAGTTCGAGCACATTCTCAGATCTTTTTTCGCCCTCATCACCATCAAGAGAAAGCATTTTTTCATATCCGCTTTCTTGAAACACTTTTTCAATAAAATCAGACAAGGAAATTCTCGGCTGAATATCTTTCATCCTTTTTATAAACTCACAAAACTTAACAATCTCATCAACCTTAGTTTTTGGTAATTGCAAATTTTTAGTATTAACCATGTCATGCTGAACTTCCTGCCTGCCGGTAGGCATGGGTTTCAGCATCTCACTAGGTCGCGATTGCTCCAATGCAGAACTAGATCCTGAAATAAATTCAGGATGACAACCATAATCAATGGCATTCAAACCCATAAGTCTTGCAGCAGACAACCATTTTTTAACTGTCACCTCTCCTATATTTCTCTTGGGTTCGTTCACAATCCTTTCCAAGGAAACAGTATCACTGTTATTTGAAATCAAACGTAGATATGCAATAACATCCTTTACTTCTTTTCTTTGATAAAATTTAATGCCGCCAATAATGCGATATGGTATTGATTTTTTCAAAAAAACTTCCTCGATTGCTCGTGATTGCGCATTGGTGCGATAAAGTACAACGTATTTACTATAAGCCCCATTATTGTTTGCCTTAATTTCATTGGCCACAAACTCAGCTTCATCTCTTTCATCTGCAGCTTCAAATGAAGTTATCAAATGACCTGTTTCTTTTTCTGTCCAAAGATTCTTATCCTTGCGATTAATATTTTTGGAAATAACTCCGTATGCTGCATCCAAAATTATTTGACTGGAACGATAATTTTGTTCAAGGTGAATTACCTTAGCCTCTTTATAATCTTTCTCGAAATTTAAAATGTTTTTAATGTCCGCTCCACGAAATTTATAAATGCTCTGCCAATCATCTCCAACGACGCACAAATTACGATGCTTGCTGGCCAAAAGATTTATCAAGAGATATTGTGCACGGTTGGTGTCTTGATATTCATCCACCATGATATATTGAAATTGATTCTGATATTTTTCCAGCACTTCGGGAAAATTTTTAAAAAGATGCACAGTAAACATAATGATGTCATCAAAATCAAGTCCGTTGTTTTCCTTTAGTCGCGATTGATACAGTAAATATGCCTTGGCTGCAATTTCTTCATAATATCCATTGGCTTGATTTTTGAACTGCTCTGCGGTCATCAATTCATTTTTTGCTTTGCTAATTGCTGCCAAAATGGCGCGCGGCGCAAATTGTTGAGAATCTATTTCCAATTCTTTCAATACACGTTTCATCAAAATCTGTTGGTCTTGATCATCCACAATGTGAAATGTCTTTGCATATCCCAATGCTTCAATTTCACTTCTAAGAATTTTGCTGCAGATTGCATGAAAAGTTCCCACCGTTGGCAAATCATAATTTCCATAAAGACTATACTTAAATTTTGCATCCGCATCAGGATGCAAAATTTTCATAATCCTTTCGCGCATTTCTCCGGCTGCTTTGTTGGTAAAAGTCACCGCCAAAATGTTGCGCGCCGGCACCTTATGATTGTTAATCAAATATGCCACACGATGAGTCAGTGTCTTGGTTTTGCCAGATCCCGCACCCGCAATCAAAAGCATCGGCCCATCCGCAGTAATGACAGCTTCCCTTTGTTGATTATTTAATCCTTCTAAAATATCCATAAAAAGTTTTCTTCCACATTATTCTCTCCTATGATTAGGAGAGATGTCCCGATACGGAATCGGGACAGAGAGGTTAGATTATTGCCCGACAACTTAAGTTAGGTTTTTTATTTTCAATAAATTCATTATCCAGACCCCATTGTACCACACCGAAATTTTTATGTCTTTGTCGCTATTTTTCAACATTAAAACCAATCTTCCTCTTATTTTCTCTTTCTGGGTCAGCAATTAATTTTGTGATTACCTTGAAAATTGTGGAGAATTTCGCGTCATATTTATCTTCTAGTTCTTCAATCTTTATTCGCAACTCCCTATTACTGATAATCATTTCTTTTATTTTGGTAAACGTTCTTATAATTTAGATGTTTACTTGAATCGCTTTCTCACTTTTCAAAACACTTGAAAGCATTGCAACTCCCTGTTCAGTAAAAACACTGGGCTTGTATGGAGAATATTTTAAGTGCTTAAGGTGGTCACAATTTGTGACCACCTCTTCTTTTTCTTTTTATCATTCCATTGCAAATACATGCATATGCATTATTTTGCAATGCTTTTTTATCTTACGATAATCTAGCTAGAAATAATTTTCTACTGCGAATTCGAATTGCTCTTTGAATAGCTTCTTGAAATAATACGCGCTATTTTGTTCGTAAAATAAAAGTGTAGCTTTTTTATATTCCAAATCATCCACGCTTCGATATGATAAAGGACAATACCCATTCGCCAACAAGATCGCATTGCCCAAGATTCTTGCAGTCCGCTTGTTTCCATCCTCAAATGGCTGTATGTACGAAATCAATAATACAGTCGCGAGCGCCTTGCTTAATGGATGGATTTTTTTATTATTAACAATTTCAATGACTTTTTCCAGTGCCTCTCTGATTTGAAATTCATTATCAAGTGGTCTAAAGCGCGTACCGGTAATTCCAACCAGTCGCTTTCGGATATTTTTCTGCACTCCAAGCTCATTAACAACAAGTGCATGCGCATTTTCAATTTTAGCAAGCGTCAATTTCTTGAATTCACTTTTTTGTTCAAGAATATATTTCAAAGCATCCTTGTTATTCAAAATCATGGTCGCTTCTTTTTGAGAATGACCCCTGGCTTGCTGTTGATTTTTGATTAACTGCTCAGTTTCAAGAAGGTCATATGTATTTCCCTCAATTTTTGAAGATTTCCAGCTAAAATCTATACTCAATCGTTCTAATTCTTTTTTTAGTAATATCGGGGAGAGCATAGCTATCCTTTTTTGATGTGTTTTATTTTTCTTTTCCAATTGCAAAATTTCCTCCACTGAAAACAAATTCTCTTGAAATTCTTCAAAAATTTCAAAATTAAACTCATCCTTTGAAATTTTTCGTTCATCTGAGGAAACTTTAAAATATATTTCTGGGTCAATAAATTTAAGTAGCGATGCATTTGCAGGCAATGCGTATGCAATATTTCGCCCTTTGCCCTTCTTTATGATGACACCCTCAGATAAAAGCTTTTCCAATTCCCTAATAACCGTATATCTAGAAATTTTTTCTTCTTTTTCAGCTAAATTGGCGATTATTTGACTGTTCGAAGAAATTCCATTTTTTTGAATGAAATCGAATATTTGTTGTTGTCTTTTGCTTATTTTAAGCATAATTATGGTTAATTGTTGCATTGATTACGCTTTAATTGTATCATATTGCAACAATTAATGCAACAATTAACAACTAAGCGGCTGCACTAAGCCAAAATATCCGCCAGCTTTTTCCAATCCTCAACTCCCAACTCTTGTGCTCGCACACTAGGGGAAAATCCAATTGAGCCGAGTTTTTCTTCAATTTCTTTTTTATCAATCTGAAGTCCATTGGAAAGATTGTTGATCAGGGTTTTTCTTTTGGCAGAAAATCCAGATTTCACAACTCTGAAGAATTTCTTCGTCTTTTCTTTGTTGTCAGTTGTAAGTTGTAAGTTGTGAGTTATCTTTATGATGGCACTATCAACTTTCGGTACTGGTTCAAATGATTCTTTAAAAACTGTAAACAAAAATTCCGCTTTGGCATAATATTGAACAGAAACTGCCAGGATGCTCATTGCACCAGGCTTTGCGCAGATTCTTTCAGCCACTTCTTTTTGTACCATAAAAATAACTTCGCTCGGAGGAATTTTTGTTTCCAAAAATAAGCGTATGATTGGTGCGGTAATATAATATGGAATATTTGCAACAACTTTGTATGTTATTGGTTGTATGTTGTTAGTTGTTAGTAGTTCAGGAAGGTTTATTTTTAAAATATCGTCATGAATGATTTCTACATTTTTATTGTCTACGAATTTGGTGTGCAATGGTTCAATCAATCTATCATCCAATTCGATAGCAATAACTTTTTTGCAAACTCCTGCCAACAATTCAGTCAGCACACCTTGTCCCGGGCCAACTTCAATCACCACGTCATCTTGTGACAAATTTGCAGCCTTAATAATCCGACCCAACACGTCAGCGTCTTTCAAAAAATTTTGCCCAAGAGATTTTTTAGCTTTCAATTCCATATAAAAAGTTTATTATTTAACGACTTATGCATTTTGTTTTTTAGAATTTCATGTAAATATTATTTTTTACGAGCTGCCGGTCGATCCGAGAGACAGAGGCCGAGTAAAAAATACATATTTACATGAAATTTAGCCACGCACGTAAGTCATATATTTTTTTAATTAATTTAACACCTGTTCAACTTTCACATTATGAGCTATGCCTTGTCCAAGATCAGCAATTTTTGAAAATGAAACGTAATCCAAATCAATAATTCGCTGTGGCGATTGTGGACCAAAGTCATTTATTTTTACAATAACAGATTTTCCATTATCCATGTTTGTTACCTTTGCATATCCACCTCTAGGAATTGAGCGACTGGCATTTAATGCTCCCCAGCCTGAGGCATAATAACTCGCATCACCTCTACTAGGCTTTCCAACTTTGACATATGTTCCCTGCGTTACTATTTCTTCAACAGGATCTTTGATTATGTTGCTTTCCAAAACCTTTCGTGAAATTTCTTTTCCATCATTATACACAACTCTATATTTTACCTCTTTTGTTCCCTCTTCGCCTTTTTGCGTAACCTTTCTTACACGCCAACCCAACTTATCATCCTCATTTGAAATTGTCTTGTATTCAATATCTAAATTTTTTATTTCCTCCTTTATCAAAACATGAGTCACAACAATTGTCATTTCATTTTTAACGGGCATGTTTCTTGCGGGTGCTGTCACATCATCTTCACCAAGAACAATATCTTTATTTTCCCAAAGCGCCTGCTCAATCGTATTTTGAAGTGTGTACGCGTTGCTAGTCTTTTTATTTTCTTTTATTGTAATTTTTTTTGCACGTTGAATAATGATACGCATTGATCCATTAATTTTAACATCTCCATGAGGATAAACTTGATCATGTTCTGATAGGTTTATTTTTTGTTCACTCAAAAAATCTGCAACTGTTTCGGCTCTTGAATTTATTTGAAAATGTAAACCTCCATCAAAAAGAAGTATTCTGTTTTCTTGCTGATTAAAGTTTTGCAATTGAGAAGCATTGGTTCTGCCAACAAAAAAAATCTGCCAAAATTGCCAGACTACGACAACAAACAACAGCAACACGGTCCATCTGTATTTTTTATTAACCAAAATATTTTCGCTTCTTTAAATTATTCGGTTTTAAATCTGTATTGCACAGCTTCTGCAATATGCATGGGGGTTATGTTCTCACTTTCTGCCAAATCAGCAATTGTTCGAGCTATCTTAATAATTCTATGATAACCTCTGGCACTCAATTTCAAAGCGCTTACTGCGTTTCTGAGCAAATTTTTGCATTCATCATTCAATGGACAAAATGTTTTAATTTGATCAGATGACATCTCACTGTTTGAAATTATTGGCAAATCAACAAAGCGCTTTGCTTGAACATTCCTGGCATTTTCAACTCTATTACGAATTTCTTCGCTGCTTTCTTCACTACCACTTTCTTGTAATTTATCAAAACTAAGTCGAGGAACTTCAATATGCAAATCAATCCTGTCCATGATCGGCCCTGAAATTTTTTGTTGATACCTCACAATTTGTGCTTGAGTACAAGTGCATATTTTTTCAGGATCAGTTGCCATTCCGCAAAAGCAAGGATTCATCGCTGCCACCAAAATGAATCTGGCTGGAAAATGAAGTGATCCCTTGGCTCGCGAGATTGTTATCATACCATCCTCCAAGGGCTGACGCAAATTTTCAAGAACACTTTTTGGAAACTCAGCAAATTCATCCAAAAAAAGCACGCCTCTGTGTGCGAGGCTTATTTCCCCTGGACGAGGATAACTTCCTCCGCCAATTAGCGAAACACTACTTGCACTATGATGTGGATTTCGATAAGGACGAACGGTTACCAAGGATTGTCCTTTGTGTAATTTTCCGGCAACTGAAAATATTTTTGTGATTTCCAACGATTCAGCCAATGTTAGTCTAGGCAAAATTGTTGGCATAGCCTTAGCAAGAAGACTTTTTCCTGATCCGGGAGGACCATTCAATATAACATTGTGCCCTCCAGCTGCCGCAATTTCAAGTGCGCGTTTGGCATGCTGCTGTCCGCTAATGTGAGCCATATCGTTAATATGCTCTCCACAAGAAAAAAGATCCTCTGCTTCTATTTTTGGAAAATAAGAAATAAATTTGTTTCCTGAAAAATGATCAGCCAACGCATACAACGTATCTACTGGTACAATATTTATTCCCTTGACGACACTAGCCTCTGCTGCATTTTCTGTTGGAACATATAATTCGCGAAATCCTTTCTCTTTAGCAAGCAATGCGATCGGCAAAATTCCCTGTATTGATCTAACACGACCATCCAGTGAAAGCTCTCCCACAACCATTTTCCCATTGAAATCAAATTGCAATTGTTTTGTTGCAAGCAAGATTCCAATCGCAACTGGCAAATCATAAATAGGACTAGCTTTTGGCAAATCTGCTGGTGCAAGATTCACTGTGATTCTTCCGCATTGATGAGGAGGCTTGAAACCTGAATTCTTAATTGCACTACTGACACGATCGCGTGATTCCTTAATTGAAGTATCAGCAAGACCAACAATGTTAAAATTATGCAGTCCCGCTCCCAAAACATCAACTTCGACTTCCACAATTTCACCATCAAGACCAATGGTAGCTGCTGAATAAATTTTTGAAGACATAGCTTAGAATAATTTTCAATTCACAATTTTCAATTTTCAAACAATGTTAAAATGAATTAATTTTTCAATGTTTTGAAATTTTGACATTTGGTCATTGGAAATTGTTTAGAAATTAGAAATTGAAAATTAGAAATTTTTTATTATTGTGCATTTTTTCTTTCCACAAGTGTCAAGAAATATATAGCTGCAACTGTTGCAGTTTCAATAGGGAAAAAATCTATACCAGGAATAGAATCTGCCACACCTCCACCAATAAGTAATAAAACTTTTTTTATAAACTTGTTAGCACCTTTCTTTTTGCCAGTCGATCCAACTAAAACCATCATCATGAAAATAAAGATTGAGCAAAGAATCGAGAAGAGAATAGACAATATCACAGTTGGTCCCGCCACAAAATCAAGAAGGTCCTTAAGAATTGCAGCTCCTATTGCTGCAATATACGGCATATCAGAGAGAATATTTATTTGTCCTAACAAAGAAACTGCGCCCATTGGTGTTGCAAGTTCTGCTATTTTTTTTGCCTCATCAAGTTTTTCTTTCATATTACTACCACCATCATTTTTACGAGCATCATCAAGTCTATCTGCATGATTATTGTTTTCACCATTTTCTTGCAAATAATTATCTGCTCGCTGCGAAGGATTGTAATTGTCTGCTGCTCTTGGAACATGAAAAGTTGCCGGACTTGGTTGCCCTGCATTTAATTCATCAGAATAATCCCTCGCAGTATTTTCACCAGACATAGAATGTGCACAATTACCAACATCTGAAAACCAAAAATAATTTACCGCTTGATTGAAAATCAAGATTTTTGGAAATTGGAAATTGGAAATTGGAAATTATTTATCTATTCTCCCCCTCCTCTTCTTCAAAATCCTTTTTGGCTTGTTCAATTTCCATTAATTGTCGAGGATCAGAAGTAATAATTTGATCTTCGGCATAAGATGCAATAACCTTGATTGCAACATGTTTTGCTCCGGCAAATAAAATTCCCTCTCCAACATTACTCTCCAATAACAAGAATTTTTCTTGTTCAGTCAAATAAAAAGTTTCAGAAATTGTGTCGATGGCTGCTGGCGACTGTCTAAGCAAGAGTTGCAAAGAAGAGTTTGTTACAATAGGTTTTCCATAACGTGAACTCATAAAATCTGCAATATCTTGAGTAATCGTAGTAAGACCTGTGTAATATTTTCGACAACGCTTTGCAATTCCAAAAAGAAAAGATGCTGCATCTTCGTTTTGCATCATTACCCAGGCTTCATCAACAACCACAATTCTTTTTTTCAAAGTTGAGCGCATTTCATTCCAAATAAATTGCAAAATTGTATACATTGCAATTGGTCTTAATTGTTCTTCCAAATCACGAATATTAAAAACAACAAGCTGATTGCTGATCTGAACATTCGTTGGATGATTCAGCACGCCTGAAAAAATTCCTTCTGTATATTTTTCCAAGCGCCTCGCAATTGATTCGCCACCTTCAGAATTGCGTATCACGGCATATAAGTCAGACATCGTCGGAAAAGAGTTTGAATTAAAGGCTTTGAAATTGCTCTGCGGAGTAATATCTCTCATGGCATATGTTTCACGAATAGCCACATCCAAAATAGAATCTTCTTCAGGAGTTATCGTCCCAAGCATAATGTGCAATAAACCAATAAGGCTTGCAATATTGGAACGAAGAACATCTTCCGGGTCTTCGTCCTCTCCAACCTGCGGAAGATCAAAAGGATTCAAATGATATGATGAATTGAGGGATAGTTTAATAAAAGTTCCACCAACAGTTTCACACAAATATTTGTATTCATTTTCTGGGTCAATAACAATAACATTTGTCCCAACCATGAGTGATCTGAAGATTTCCAATTTAACCGTATAACTTTTTCCTCCTCCAGACTTTGAAAAAACAACCATGTTTGCATTTTCCATCTTAAAACGATCAAAAAGAATCAAGCTGTTGTTGTGCCTATTTATGCCATACAAAATTCCCTCATTGGATGAAAGATTTGCTGAAACAAATGGAAACGTCGTCGAAAGTGGCGATGTGTTCAGGTTATTTGCAACATCAAGTTCATCATTAGCAAGAGGCAATGTTGATGAAAATCCTTGTTCCACTTTCAAAACTGCAGGCTTGAGATAAACCATTTGTGCTTCCAAAATAGATTCTATTTGTTGATGAGCTTTTTCAACTTCCTCCATACTTTTTCCATACAGCGTCATATAGAGACCAAAGCGAAAAAATTTCTCCGTTCCTTGTTGCAACTTATCCCTCAAATCCTCAATATCCTGAAGTGCTGTTTCCAAAATTGGATCACGAATCTTTCCTGATTGTTCTTCGATATGTATTTGCGATTGCACCTGTGTTGAACTTTTTCTAAGCGTTTTCAAAATCTCAGTTGTTTCAATTGGATGAACGAACATGGCTGTATCCATTGAAAAATCAATATTGATGATTGGAGAAAACCAATTTGTATGCAAATAGCGAGGATATGCAACCAAAAATAAAGTTCTGGCATATGTTTCGCCTATCTGCAAATTGTTTGACCCTATCTTCATGGCAGCGGGTGCAATCAAATCCTTAATAGTAGCCACCCCTCGTTGATACAAGGCCTCGCTTTGCAAAACTGTATCCGTTTGAACTACCTTTTTTTTATTTTTATTTATTCCAAACATTTACCCTGTTAAATAAGATTAGAATCTCTTTAATATTTCAGAGAATCTACTCACTTTTTTAATAAATTTTTATTTTTAGCCACACCATATTTTAACACAATTTCTAATCCTAACTTCAAAATTATGTCACTTAGCGTAATTCAACCTTATCAACATCTTTAATGATAGAATTACTATGCGTTGATGGGTTGTATGAATTATACAAAAGTTCAATAAGCTCTTCGGTATTAAGTGGAGTTACTTTTACCCCGGTTCCTGACAAGCCAGCACTCACATGATCAAGTCTTTGCCAAAGCTGATTTTTATATGTGTCAAAAAGCTCTCTTCTCTTTGAGATAGCCATTTGAGAATTTGTGGCACCAAAAAATCTGTCAAAAATTCCACTCTTAACGCTCTCGATTGGATGAAAAGGCACCACCACGTAAAAGAACTTTGACATTATGTTTGAAACATCTGCAAGATTTTTAATAAAATTGCTATATTCAGCAAGTTGCAAGCTCAAAAGTTCATTTGTCAATTGAGTTTCTTTCTTCTTCAGATAATCGAGATACGGAGCAATGTTCAGTTTGCGAGAACTTACAATTATTTGCATTGGAAAATCCAAAGAATTAAGAAAATTTTGATATTGGCTAATTATTGAATCTTGTTCTTCGGTTGCCTTAAGATCAAAATTAATGGAAGACACCAAAAGAACAGCTCGCAAAGAACCATTTTTAAGAACAATGACTCCATCACGAACTTCTTCCACATCAACGTATTTTTGAGTACTGAGTCCAGCATTAGCGCCACTCGTAAGGTTATTTGCATGCAATGATTCCATATAATGTTTTCTTCCCTGTTTTCCTCTCCCTCTCAGGGAGAGGATGTCACGTAATCGTGACAGGTGAGGGTCGGGTTCTTATGTTTTTTTTAATATTTTTTTGTCGGCACGTTCTTTAATATTTTTTCCACATCATTATCCGCAACTTGTCCTTCACTATCCAAAAGTCTCGCCAAGTCACTTAATGATTGAGAGGTAAGATGCTTGTCCGCTGTCACGGTTTCCATTGCTTGAGTTCTTTGAGGGACATTAACAATATTTTGTGGTGTTCTTTTCCAGACATACACTTTCGGCCTGAAAAAATACATGACTCCAAAAACAACGAAGCTTCCAAGTGGCTGTCCATATGGCTTGAAAAAAGCAAGTGCCAAAAACAAAATTGTCAGCGGAAGACCAAGCACAAAAAATGCAGCGGACGGAACCACATTCCACAAAACAAGCAGAATTATTCCTAATGCAATCAACCATCCAAGTTGCTTGGCCGTAAGCGGTCCTGCAATCTTATCTTCAACATCAATATATTGTGGAACATTAATTAACATTTTTGTTTTTTAGAATAACTTATATTTTCCTCTATAAACCTGCGGGATCAATTGCTGAAGTTGTTGCAGTTGGAACGGACGTTGTTGCAAAAAATCTTGCAATTTGCGTTACCAACACCATTGCCGACATCGCCAATATCAAACCGATAATTGCATATTTAAAAATATCTTTACCTTGATTTATTCTATCCTCATCACCAGCCGAAGTCAGATACATGATTGCTCCAATAACCATCATCACCAATGCCACAATACCCATTGTTCCCAAAAGGAAATTTAAAACTCTTACTGCAATTTCTGAAAGTGACAAAGCAGCAGGAACAGCTGTGCCCCATCCAACAATATTTGCAAGCTCCTTCAACAATGATGGCGCTGCCAAACCAATTGCCAAACCAACCAAAGCCATCGTGATTGCAGCTTTTCCCCTTTCAACCATGCCAGAGCTTCCTGCTGATGCAAGAATCATCACTGAACCAATTGTAATTGAAACCAAAGCCAACACCACAATAATTCTTTGAATTGCGCTCATAATGCCCCCCAAAAAATCTTCCACCGTTGAAAAATTTAATGGATTTGTAAAATTGGTTCCTCCAGAAACATCTACGCTAGCGTTATTTGATGACTGAACAACTGTACCATTTCCTTTTACAGGCGCATCTATTGGACAGCACTTTACATTTAAATTGCTCGCATCAGCTCCGAGACATTTATTAGCCACACAGCCAGTAGTTAATGTTAACGTTGTTATGTCAGTACATTTAAAATTGGAATTAAAATCTGTGCATGAATCAGCAGAAGCTTTCTGCGCTCCAAAAGTTAAAGACAACCCAAAAATAAAGAATAACGACAAAATAATATTTTTCTTTTTCATTTTATTTTTAAAAATATTTTTAACTTGATTTATCTGTTTGGGTTTGCATTGCAATCAAACTGTCCCCAACTTGTAATGTTCATTCCAAATGTTGATTCCCCTGTTTTTTCATCTGTTTTTGCGCCAAGGTAACTGATTGTAGTGTTGATGATCAAAAATCCAGCAAAAATAATCACGAAACCCCAAGCAGCATTTGTTATGGCACCCTTAGCCTTATCAATAAGTCCCTTATCTCCTGCTGAAATGATGTACATTGCACCACCAATTGTCATTGCCAAAAGAGCAACACCTATCGCAAGTTTCATCAAATATTTAATAATTCTATTCATCCCAGCAATCAAATCACAAAGAGTACACATGCTCTGTCCCGCTCTTCCACATCTTATGATTCCAGTATTTTCAGTAAGAGTCCCTGGAATAATATCGTTTGTGATTTGAGCTGTTGAACCAACGCTTGGTGTTGCATTTACTGCAGTTGATTGTGTAGCAATACCCTTAGTAACTCTTGTTACTCCAGCATGAGAAACCGTGGAAAAACTAAAATATTTCGCACTCAAATTTGCACACTCTTGATGACAACTATCAAAATCAGCAGTGTTAATTTTTTTTAAAATTGGATAATACGCTGGAATAACACTTCCATTGTTGCAATAACAATTAAAATCAACACTTGCATTAGTATTGCTCACTCCAACAAAAATAAACGCACAAACAGATAGCAACAACAACCTTACTAATTTCATATATTTATCCAAATATTAAAGCTATCTTATAGAACCACCACTAGCATAACTGATGCGATTTCTGGCCAACACCAATGCATCATGCAAACTAACATCGCCACGATTAACTGATTCTATCATATCAACAAAAATTTTATCAATTGCATCAGGGTCAGGCTGATACCAATGTTTCGCAATAAGATTTCCAGCAGCAAATGGACCCAAATTTGAATCTGTTTTTTGTGACTCAATAATATCTCTTCGCGCTGCTGGTTGTTGTGTTTTTTTCAAATAGTCAGCCGCTGGATCAAAATTTACTGGGAATTCTTTGCTATTTTTTGTAATAGCATTATAAAGAGTTATTGTCCCAGAATTTTTTAATGTTAAAAATCTCAAAAACTGCCAAGCTTCATGAGTTCTCATTTCATTTGTAACAGGAACTGCCATCGGCTGTCCTCCAACACTAGTAGATGGAGTAACCTTATTACGTGCAACTGCGTATCCCCAATAATTTGCGTATGTCACGGGCCTATCCATTTTTGCTTGAGGCACACTCGCTACTGCAAAATTTAATTTTGGATTTTTACTTTCAATTTCTGCCATTTTCCATGAATAATTAAACATCATAGCGACAGTTCCCTCAGAGAAGGCGTCTATCGAATTATGATTTCGAGAATTCCATGTATAAAAAGGATTTCTAGTATTTGAAGCAGTGTTAAGCCTTGCAAATTGAGTATAAAATCCAAGTGCGCTTTCACCCGCTTGTGTCACATTACCATCACTACCAACAACTCCTTCGTCAATTTTTACAACAGCTCCCTTTTTCATTGGCAAATCAACTCCATTTTGAAGCATCAAAAGACTTAGCAAGTCAGATGCTCTGTTAATATTATTTCCCGTTCCTATCGCAGCACCTGAAACATCAAACCCTCCATTCATATTCAATCGTGTGAGTTTCTGTACAGCTGATTGAAATTCAAACCAATTTTTTGGCGGAGTTGCTATACCTGCAGCATTAAACATATCTTTATTGTAGTAAAGTTGCACTGAGTCAACGCTCAAAGGAGTTGCATAAACCTTTCCTTCATCCATAAAATCCCCACTAACAACATCTGGAAAATTGCTTTTCATGTCCTGTTCGCTCATCAGTGGCGTCGGTGCTGGTTCAAGCTTGTTTTGAAAAGACGGAAACCAACCATTGCTAATCAAAAAAATGTCTGGCCCTTGACCTGATGCAAGCGCATCAATGAGTTCTTGTTTATATGTATCCTGAGAAAACTTTCTATATTTTATTTCTCCAGCATATGGATTTACTTGTTTGTATTGATTTATTATTTCAGAATAAACAAGTGAGTCATCAAATGGACCCCATATTTCCAGATTAACAACATATCCACTTGAAGTTGATGTTCCACAACCAGAAAGAAGCGGGATTGCGGCAATCATAAGCAATGCCAATGCAATCTTACCTTTATTTTTAAATATTTTTTTTATTTTTTCCATATATATTTTTTTGTAATTTCACGTTTCTATTTTACTGCAACAAAAGCATAGTGATAATCGCCAGCCTCTATATTCTTTTCAATAACAAATTTTTGCTGTGCAAACAATCTCTCAAGATCCTCTTGGGAAATCCTTATTTCTTTTTCTGGACCAACTGGAGAATCATCCTTTTTCCATTCAATTACAATAATTTTTCCACCCACCTTCAATATTCTAAAAGCTTCTTTAAGTATAATATCTTTTTTTTGATTTTGAAACAAAATATCCTTCAACACAATCCAGTCAACAGAGTTGTCTTCCAATTTTGATCCATGTTCTTTTTCCAAATTCGCTCTTGTTGTAATAATATTAACAAACCCCAAGCTTTTCGCTTTTGCTACCACAGTTTCAAGGGCTTGTGGCAAAATATCCAAAGCATATAACTTTCCATCCGCACCTATTTTTTTTGCAAAAGGAATCGAAAAATATCCAGGACCACAACCGAAATCCGCGACAACACTTCCAAATTCAACTCCAAGTTGTGAAATAATTGCATCGGGATCAAGAAACTTTCCAGTAATGTTTTTAGATTCTTCCATAAAATAAGCTTTATAATATTGAACTTCTTTATTTTACAACAAAAACACAAAAAAACAAAATGCTATTCCATACAACATGCAACATATAGTATATAACAAAAAATACTCTCGACATTGTTCAAAATTACAAACTATAAATTTTATGTTTTATGCTATATGTTATATGATATATGATATGGAGGATTGGCAGAGCTCGGTCGAATGCGCCGCACTCGCCACGTCATCCGACGTGGCGCCCTGTCGAATGACAGGGCGAAATTAAAGTAAAATTGGAAGAGTGGCCGAGTGGTTGAAGGCACATCTCTCGAAAAGATGCAGGGGGCAACTCCTCGTGAGTTCAAATCTCACCTCTTCCGCAAAAATTTATAATAAAGAGATTCGAAGGGCGCGAGTAGGATGCGAGGAATACGAGCATTCTGTGTGTAAAACAATGAGTTGTTGGGAAAGGGTCGGAAAACGTTAGTTTTCCGTGAAGGAAAGTTTGAAAACCGTGGGTTTTCAAGGAGTGCATTAGCACGACAGCTCAGCACTTCGAGTCGGAGCGAGAAGGAATCTCCCCTCCTCCGCAAGCGTTTTTTCTTTACATACAGCAAAAATAATGATACACTGTTCAACGTATCCATTAAATATGCTTGTTTTATGATATCAACAGATCAATTTCCTTTTTATTTTGCAATTATTGGCATTTTCTTGGCAGTATTAAGCCTAATTATCGGAATTTGGACAGCTATCAAACTAAATTCAACGCAAAAAAATTTGGGGATCCTTTTTTCAGGCAAAAAAGCAGTAGACTTGGAATCAATTCTTTTAGCACATACGGAAGAAATTTCAGCCATAGACAAAGAAATTCAAGAACTTTTTGAGATTTCAAACAAGATTCACAATCTTTCTCAGCGCAGCATCCACAAGGTTGGCATAGTTCGATTTAACCCGTTTAAGGATATTGGCGGGGATCAAAGTTTTGCAATTGCCCTTTTGGATGGCAAAGACTGCGGCATAACAATTTCTTCTCTTCACACCAGAGAAGGTACTCGCATTTATTCAAAACCAATTACGAAAGGAGCCTCAGAAAAATATACACTAACGGAGGAGGAAAAGGCTGCCATCAAAGCCGCTGTAACAATAAAACCAAGCAAAATTTAAGCTTATAAAATATTCAACATATTCACCCTGTTAAATAATTTTTTAAAATAGTAATTTTAAAAAATTAAGATTTGAACAATACGTTCGGATGACATGGTAAACGTAATAAAAAAATAATACAATAATTTTAAGCTCTATATTTATAGGGTTCAAATCTTATTTAACAGGGTAAATGACTGAAGAAGTAAAAAAAATTATAAAAGTTCCAACAAGCATCACTGTAAAGAAATTTAGTGAGCTTTTGGCGTTGCCTGTTTCTCAAGTGATCACAGAGCTTCTCAAAAACAACATTCTTGCCACCATCAACGAAGAAATTGATTTTGACACGGCTACTATTATCGCTCAGGATCTTGGCTTTGAAACAGAAGCAGATCTTGTTGTTTTAGACAGTGAAACAATCACTGTTGAAAAACTGATTGAAATTTGCAAAAAAGAAAAAGAGTCCGGCAAAAATCTTCGCTCTCGCCCAGCAGTTGTAACTATTCTTGGTCACGTTGACCATGGCAAGACAACTTTGCTCGACACAATTCGCAAAGCCAGCGTGGCTGCCAAGGAAGCTGGCGGAATCACTCAGCACATCAGTGCCTATCAAGTAAAAAAGAAAGGTCAACTCATAACATTCATTGACACCCCAGGACATGAAGCATTTTCTGGAATGAGAGAACGAGGTGTTAGCATCGCAGATATCGCCGTATTGGTTGTTGCTGCTGATGATGGAGTTCGTCCACAAACCAAAGAAGTTATTGAATATCTCAAAGAAAAGAAGATTCCTACCGTTGTAGCAATCAATAAAATAGACAAGGCTGATGCGAACCCACAAAGAGTCAAACAAGAATTGGCTGACAATGGAATTATAATTGAACAATGGGGTGGAGATGTGATGGCAACAGAAATAAGTGCCAAACAAAATATTGGCATTGAAGATTTGCTTGAAAACATTTTACTTGTGGCAGAAGTTGAAGATTTCAAAGCTGACGACAAAAGAGATGGATTTGCGATTGTGCTTGAATCAAATCTTGACCCACAAAAAGGACCCGTGGCAACAATTTTAGTCAAGACAGGAACATTAAAAGTTGGCCAAGATGTTACAGCAGGGACAGCCTATGGGCGTATTAGAAAAATTGAGGATTTCACAGGAAGAAATTTACTTTCAGCTGGACCATCAACTCCAGTAACCGTAATGGGATTAAACAGCACTCCAAACACCAATGATGTGCTCCAGGTTGTAAGCGGAAAATCTATTGCCAGACTAAAATCAAAAGAATTTTCTGGCGGATTGATTGAACGAAAAGAAAAAGTGACCTCCCAAAAGCTAATGCGCATAATGGAAGAAGACAAGATTCAAAAACTTAATTTGATCTTGAAATCAGATGTTCAAGGTTCGCTTGAAGCCATTGAGCAAATCATTTCCACCATCAAAACTGATGAGGTTATCATCAACATCATCGATAGTGAAGTTGGAAATATTACAGAATCAGACATAAAAACTGCCACACCATCACAAGCATTGGTTCTAGGTTTTAATGTTGAGATAACTCCTGTAGCAAAAAGATTAGCTGAAGCAAGCGATGTAAAAATAAAAACATTCAAAATCATTTACGAACTTGTTGAGGAAGTTAAAAAAATGGTAATAGAAATGTTGCCACCCGAAATTGTTAGAACTGATTTAGGGATGGTTAATGTTTTGGCAATTTTCAAGACTGGAAAACGCGACATGATCGTCGGAGGAAGAGTTACTGATGGAAAAATCATCAAAGGTGCTCAGATTGAAATTCGTCGCGATGGAGAAATCATCGGCAAAGGAAAGCTTGAACAACTTCAACAAGACAAGAAAGTAACTGCCGAAGTTGGAAAAGGAAATGAATGTGGAATAGTTTTTGAAGGTGACACAAAGATTAAAGAAGGTGACACTCTTCTTGCATTTACAGAAGAAGAAAAGAAACGAACGTTGTAGTTTGTAAAGTTATAAAGTTGAAAGTTTTTAAAGTAAATACAAAATTCTTTATAACCTTATGACTTTAAGAACCTTACAAACTTTATGAACATTATAAACTAATATATGTCTGAACGCATCACAAAACTTAATAAGCTCTTCAAGGAGCATCTTGGCGAAATATTTCAAAGAGAACTCAGTTTAACCGATATACTCGAGTATCCATAAGCGTTTTTCCTTTCAAGGATACCGATTATGCGATGAAGACACTTGCCAAAGAAATATATTCTATTCAAGGAGCATTAAACAAAAAACTCAAAATGCGTCCACTTCCACGTTTGCAATTTGTTTCAGATTCAACCGAAGAAGAAGCTGACAAAATAGAAAAAATTCTTGCTCAAATCTAAAATACATCTTAAAACTCTCAGCACCTAAAATCCCCATTAGCGTGGGGATTTATTTGTAGAATATGAAAAATTTCGAAAAAGAATTTAATACTCTTTCATATATAATAAAGAATTCAAAAAAAATTCTGCTTTTTGCGCATTCAGGTCCTGATGGAGATACTGCGGGAAGTGTTCTTGCTTTCAAGGAATACTTAGAAATGATTGGGAAAGAAACTAACATTGCTTGTGTTGATCCATTACCTCTTTTTTTAAAAACGCTGACAAAACAAATATTTGAAATCCCAGAACATTTAGATTTAAAAAAATATGATGCAGCCATAGGCTGCGACAGTGTTGAGCGTGGTTTTCAAAATATTCTACCACAGCTACCAGAAAAAACTGCTACCGTCATCATCGATCATCATCCCGACATCACAACTCCCGCTGATGTTGTTATTATTGATGCCAAGCGTTCTTCAACTTGTGAAATTATTTATGAATATCTTATCAGTCAAAATGCACATATTTCTAAAAGCATCGCAACATATTTAATGATCGGCATATTGTCAGACACAGGCAATTTTCAACATGCCAACACCTCAAGCCGAGTAATGGAAATTTCTTCTGACCTCATGAAAAAAGGAGCTTCCGTTTCTAAAATTATCGAAGCCACTTTTGCCAACAAAAAACTTTCGACGTTAAAACTTTGGGGACGTGCTTTTGAAAAAGCAAAAATCAATCCGATTAATGGATTGATTACGACTGTCTTAACAAAAGAAGACATCGAGGAATGCAGCGCATCTACTGAGGATATCGGCCAAGTTGCATCCATCTTGAATACTGTCCCAGGCACAAAATTTTCCCTAATACTTTCCGAGCGCGACAATGGAACAATCAAAGGTAGCCTTCGCTCAGAAGAATACAAAGGAGTTGATGTCAGTGAAATTGCTCACCTCTTCGGTGGCGGCGGCCACAAACTTGCTTCCGGTTTTGAAATCCATGGAAAAATAATAGAAACCCCAACAGGTTGGGAAATAATATAAAATAATTTTCAATTCACACTTTTCAATTTTCAAACAATACTCAATGTCCAAATGATTCAATTTTAAAAACATTTTGTCCTCAAAGGATAAGCTTGAAGCAAAAAATTAAGTCATTGGAAATTGTTTAGAAATTAGAAATTAAAAATTAGAAATTTTTTATTCTATTCTTTATAATATTCAAGCTTTAAAGTTTCGCCAACAACAATGTAAGAGCAACTATCCATCCAATCTCCGGAGTTTGCAAAAGCTACCCCATGTGGATTATCCATCAACTCCGGCCAATGAGTATGCCCAATAATGATTCCGTCCATTTTTCTAGACCTTGCATATGACAACGCCAATGTCCTAATCTTTGAAACAATTTCTGCATATTTTTTTGAGTTTTTATTTGCAGAAAGTGATTTTTTTGATCGAGAAAAAATTTTTAAAAAAGCA